>JABTUB010000002.1:659014-988522 GCA_015075585.1 Chloracidobacterium sp. | reverse complement strand
ACCGATCAGTTTGATCGGGAGATTTTG
Source organism: Chloracidobacterium sp. (assembly GCA_015075585.1). Taxonomy (NCBI): domain Bacteria; kingdom Pseudomonadati; phylum Acidobacteriota; class Blastocatellia; order Chloracidobacteriales; family Chloracidobacteriaceae; genus Chloracidobacterium; species Chloracidobacterium sp. The sequence goes on along the minus strand of JABTUB010000002.1, from coordinate 988,495 downwards.
CTGGAATTGGACAGCCAGTCCTTCCGCTCTCAGCGAGCGTATCTGATCGTTTTGCAATCGCACGCGATACTCGATCGGCTCCCAAACACCGTGCACCAATGCCTGCGTGATGTTCGCCTGCACTTGCTCCAAATCGAGCGGATCGACTTTCGATGTCGCGATCTCCGGAGTTAATGTAGGATATTCCGTTGAGTCAATCTGATTCATGCGATACATCTCCGGTGACCAGCGAATGACACCTTCCGGGACATTCCATTCCCAGCTTCCCATTCCGGCCAATTGCTCGGTTTGCAGCAGCATCGCCTGAATCTGGCGCAAATTTTCTTCCGATTTGAGGCGTTCGTTGATATGCCGCTGGCGCTCAAGTTCCATTGAAATCCGCTGACCGAAAATGCGCAACAACGCCTGATCTTCATCGGTGAATTCATGCGGCTTATCGTCCAGCAGGCAGGTAATGGCGACGACATTCTGATGATTATCCAGCACGGGAAAGCCGCAATAAGTCTGGGCATTGTGCTCTTGCAAAAACGATGCATCGGGAAAAAGCTCGCTGACGCGATCGTAGACGCGGATATCCTTGCTCAGCTCAACCGTTGCGCACGGTGTAATCGCCAACGGACATTGCCCCGCATCTTGAAAAACATCCCCATCGATATACACGGAAATAAAGTAAAGCTGATCGCCTCTTATTTCGGACAAACATACCACGCGAACCTTAAACAATTCCGCAATTATCCGGGCGACATGCTTAAAAATGTCAACCGGATCGCCCGATAGCGTCATGCTCAACTCATAGAGCTTTTTCAAGCGCTTCACATGTTCTGTTTCGGGATCGTTTCTTAAAGCAAACCGTTGCCGTTTGCCGTCTATATCATGCGCATCCATGCATCATCGCCATTCCAGCAGCTTCTGAGGTTGTTCTTGAAAAATGATTTTCTCATGAAAATCAATGTACTGAAAAGTACATTTGATGAAAAAACTTACTTTAGGAGGAATAAATGCGGCGGCTCACCGATTTTGGCGGATAGAAGAAACTCAGCCGCCGCTCCGTAGTTACCGGCTGACGGCTGAATTTGCAAAATGTGCCGATCAGACGGCAGCGCGGCGAATGTGGCGGGTGCAGACCGCCAAAATCAATAAGCCCGCCAGCAACATGGCATAGCTGCCCGGCTCCGGCACAGGGCTCAGCAAGCCGCGGATCTCGCCGCCCGGGAACAGATTCGTGTGAAGGTTAAAATATGCTTTTCCGGCATCAAGACCAAGCACTAAATCGTTAAAAGCCGTGCTCACCAAGCCGCCGTGATTTATGACAAAGGTTGGGTTATAACTGGAAGCGAGCGCCATATCGAAGGTATGATCGTACGTGCCGGCAGTGACACCCAGAGGAAAGCCGATGAAGGATGGAAGCTGAGTTGCAACACCGACATTGGTTCCCGGATCGGTACAACAGTGAATATGCGCCGCAGTCGTATTACCCAGCAAACCGCTGAAATCGGCTTCGACCCGCATCGTCACCAAGTCAAAGTCGATCGTAATCAGCACCGAACCGGTAGCAGGTGATGCATTTGCGGGCGCTTCACTGCTGCCAAGCAAAGGTGCGGCATATTTCGCTTGGTGTGCCGCAACCGGTAGCGTTGCGCTGATAAAAACAAAGAAGCCTAAAAGTAATTTATTGATATTCATGATTTTTATCTCCATGTTATAGGAAAAACATTTTTTCCTATGAACGACTGTACTGAAAACCTATTAGGCAGTCAAACGTACCCAAAGCCGGATAGAGACATCAATCGTGCAGTCAATTAATCAGTGTTTCCTTAAGAGTTAATGCTTTTGTTCACATCTCCGACCAGCCGATCACGCCGGTATAAGCCGTGACTAAAATCACCAGGCCAAACACGATCCGGTACCAGGCGAAAATCGTGAAGTCGTGATTACTGACAAACTTTAGCAGCCCACGCACGGCGAGCAAGGCGCTGAAAAATGCGGCGACAAAACCCGCCGCGATCAAACCCAGATCGTTTGCGTCCAGCAATTCACGATTTTTAAACAAATCGTAGAATGTGGCAGCGAACATGGTCGGAATCGCAAGAAAAAAAGAAAACTCCGCCGCCGCTTTGCGCGACAAGCCAAAAAGCAAGCCGCCGATGATCGTGGCGCCCGAGCGCGACGTGCCGGGAATCAACGCCAGACATTGTGCGCACCCGACTTTCAAGGCGTGCTTCCAATCCATGTCGTCGACTTGCTCAACCTCGATCACATGCTTCCTGCGTTCCGCCCATAAAATCAGTACCCCGCCGACAATCAATGCAGTTGCTACCGGAATCGGGTGAAACAGGTAGAATTTGATCGTTTTGATGAACAGCAGCCCCAGGATCGCAGCCGGTAAAAACGCGATCATGATATTGAGGACAAACCGGTTAGCCGATAAGCTAGTGCCAATGCCGCGTACCACCTCAACGATCTTGCTGCGATATTCCCAGCAAACCGCCAGGATCGCGCCAAGCTGAATCGAAATGGTAAAAACCTTGGCACGTTCGCCGGTAAAATCGAGCAAATCGCCGAACAATATCAAGTGTCCGGTCGACGAAACCGGCAAGAATTCGGTAAGCCCTTCCACCACGCCGAGGATCAGCGCTTTTAACAATAATAGAGGATCCATGAGAATATCAAAATATCATAGGGTGTCTCTAAAAATTCAGATTTTTAAACAAGACGAGGCGGGAACAAAAAATATTGACGCAGCATATGATTGATATGTGAGGAAATATTTTTTGTGAGTAACGATGTATTGTAACAAAATCTGATTTTTTAGAGATGCCCTATAGTTTGCTGTAAATTTCCGCACCCTTTTCCTTGAACTCCGCCGATTTCTGCGCCATGCCCACAGACAACGCTTCAGCTTCTGCAACACCTTGGCTGGCAGCGTAATCGCGTACATCCTGGGTGATTTTCATCGAGCAAAAGTGCGGGCCGCACATCGAGCAGAAATGCGCGACCTTGGCGCCTTCCTGCGGCAGGGTTTCGTCGTGGAATTGTTGCGCCTTGTCGGGATCCAGGCTCAGGTTGAATTGATCTTCCCAGCGGAATTCAAAGCGCGCTTTTGACAGAGCGTTGTCGCGATATTGAGCGCCGGGATGGCCCTTTGCGAGGTCGGCAGCGTGTGCAGCGAGTTTGTATGTGATGACGCCTTCTTTCACGTCCTGTTTGTTCGGCAGGCCGAGGTGTTCTTTCGGCGTAACGTAGCAGAGCATCGCGGTTCCGAACCAGCCGATCATCGCGGCTCCGATGCCTGAAGTGATGTGGTCGTAGCCGGGAGCGATGTCGGTCGTCAGCGGCCCGAGCGTGTAGAACGGAGCTTCGCCGCAGACCTCGAGCTGCTTGTCCATATTCTCTTTGATGAGGTGCATCGGAACGTGTCCCGGCCCCTCGATCATCGTCTGACAATCCATTTCCCAGGCGATCTTTGTGAGTTCGCCGAGTGTATCGAGTTCGGCAAACTGCGCCTCATCGTTCGCGTCGGCGATCGAGCCCGGCCGCAGTCCGTCGCCGAGCGAGAAGCTCACATCGTAGGTGCGCATTATCTCGCAGATCTCGCGAAAGTGCGTGTAAAGGAAGCTCTCTTCGTGATGGGCGAGGCACCATTTAGCCATAATTGAACCGCCGCGTGAGACGATGCCGGTCGTACGGCGTGCGGTCATCGGCACATAAGCGAGGCGCACGCCGGCGTGGATCGTAAAATAATCGACGCCCTGCTCGGCCTGTTCGATGAGCGTGTCGCGGAAGATCTCCCATGTCAGATCTTCGGCCTTGCCGTTCACTTTTTCGAGTGCCTGATAGATCGGAACCGTGCCGATCGGCACGGGCGAATTGCGCAGGATCCACTCGCGCGTCGCGTGGATGTTCTTTCCCGTCGAGAGGTCCATCACCGTGTCGGCTCCCCAGAGCGTTGACCAACGCATCTTCTCGACCTCTTCCTCGATCGACGAAGCGATCGCCGAGTTGCCGATGTTGGCGTTGATCTTTACAAGGAAATTGCGGCCGATGATCATCGGTTCGCTTTCCGGGTGATTGATGTTCGCAGGGATGATCGCTCGGCCGCGTGCGACCTCGTCGCGGACGAATTCGGGCGTGACGTATTGGGGGATCGACGCACCAAAAGATTCGCCGCGATGCTGATGATCGAGGGAACTCCGGTCGCTTCGCGACGCGGTGCGGACAAGAGTGTCCGCATTCCGTCCGAGATTCTCGCGGATCGCGACGTATTCCATCTCGGGCGTGATGATGCCGCGGCGGGCGTAGTGCATTTGCGTCACGCAATGGCCCGTGCGGGCGCGCAGCGGTGCGCGTTTTAGGCCCGGAAATTCTTCCAGCGTCCCGCGATCCTTCACACGTGCGATCTCTTCGGCGCCTTTGGTCAGATAGCCGTTGTCCTGCGGCAGAATCTCGCGGCCCGCGTACTCTTCCGTATCGCCGCGTGCATCGATCCATTGCCGGCGAAGTGCGGGCAAGCCTTCGCGAACGTCGTGTTGTTGTTCGGTGTCGGTCCACGGCCCGCTTGTGTCATAGACCCGTACGGGCGGATTTTCTTCAATTCTGCCGTCCGCGCCTCGTGACGGCGTCAGCGATATCTCGCGAAACGGAACTCTCAATTCATAACTACTGACCCGGTCGCTATCGCTGCCGGTTCTGACACGTCCTTCATATACCTTTTGTGAGGCCGGCAGCTTTACTTGATCGCTGGTTTGTTCCTCGGCCGCTGCGCCGTTGACGGCGACAATATTTTTGTTACTCATTATGCTTTCTCCCTTCGTCGGTATTATCCGCATCAGGTTCCAAGGATCACGCCGGATAAAGGCGAGTCTCAGCCGGTCTGCTCCGGCCCTCCCGAAAACTTTGTGCGCGTCAAGTTTACTAAATATCAGCCATTATTTTAAGCCTCGCCGCTTGCGTGCAGTGATACGATACCAGTATGACAGGCCGAATGTTTCAATGCTCGTTCTTTTGCGCCGTGCTCCTCACCTTTGCGTGCAGCGGAGCGTCATCAGCTAACGGCGAGGACAAGACCTACGAGACGGCGGATAAGCAAGTGCGCTTTCGTGTCGAGACCTTTGCGGGCGGGCTTCAGGTTCCGTGGGGTTTCGCTTGGCTTCCGAACGGCGATCTTCTGTTCACGGAAAGGCCCGGGCGAGTTCGCATAATTGAGAACGGCAAACTGCGGGCGGAACCTGTCTTCACGCCCGCGGACGTCAAACCGGCGGGCGAGAGCGGGCTGACGGATATCGCGCTGCACCCGCAATTCTCGGCGAACAAGTTCGTATATCTGGCCTATGCGTACACCGATGGCGACAGCAAATATGTAAAGGTCGTCCGCTACAAGTTCGACGGCAAGACGTTCGCCGAACCGAAGGTGATCATCGACAAGATACCTGCGGCCTCAAATCACGCGGGAACGCGTGCCCGCTTCGGCCCCGACGGGAAGCTGTACGTCTCGACCGGCGACTCGACCGATTGGGATCTGGCACAGGCAAAGGATTCGCTTGCGGGCAAGATACTTCGGCTGAACGATAACGGCACGGTGCCGCGCGACAATCCTTTTGTCGGCGATAGGAGCTACCGGCCCGAGATATGGACGCTCGGCCACCGCAATCCGCAGGGCCTCGCGTTCCAGCCGGGCAGCGGCCTGCTTTTTGAGACAGAACACGGGCCGAGCGGTTTTGAAGGCAAAGGCGGCGGCGGCGATGAGGTCAACATCATCGAACGCGGAAAGAATTACGGCTGGCCTGAGATACATCACCGCGAAACGCGCGAAGGAATGGAGTCGCCGCTGCTCGAATACACGCCCGCGTGTGCACCGGCAAGTGCGATGTTCTACAACGGCGGCAAATTCCCTGCATTCCGCGGCAATTTCTTTTTCGGCTGCTTGATAGGAACGCGGCTCATCCGAGTCGTGCTTGACGGCCGCAATGTCGTGAAGCAGGAAGACCTGTTGTCGGGCGATTTCGGCCGCATCCGCGAGGTAAGCGAAGGCCCCGACGGATACATCTATTTCTCCACATCGAACCGCGACGGCCGCGGCAGGCCGGCAGAGAATGACGATCGAATCATGCGGCTTGTTCCCGCACCGGCGGATGCCGACAAACCGCCCGAGGCGGCAAAGCCCAAGAGCTGAGGCCTATTATGACCTCTTGTCCATCAGTTCTATAAAACGCTCAAAAAGATATTCGCTGTCATGCGGGCCGGGAGCGGATTCAGGATGATATTGGACGCTGAAAAGCGGCAGCGTCCTGTGCCGCAGCCCTGCGACCGTATTGTCGTTCAGGTTGATATGCGTAACCTCGACATCGGCGGGCAGGCTCTCGGCCTCGACCGCAAAGCCGTGGTTGTGCGAGGCGATCTCGACCTTGCCGGTCGTAAGATCTTTTATCGGCTGGTTGCCGCCGCGGTGTCCGAATTTCAGCTTATATGTTCTGCCGCCGAACGCCGATCCCATCAACTGATGCCCGAGACAGATCCCGAACATCGGCTTTTGCGATGCGGCGAGCTTCTTTACCTCGGCGATGACAGCGGTCATTGATGCGGGGTCGCCGGGGCCGTTCGACAGGAAAATGCCGTCCGGCTCCAGTGCCAAGGCCGCTTCGGCGGTAGTGCCCGCGGGAACGACCGTTATGCGGCAGCCGAATTTCGCTAACTTTCGAAGGCTGTTCGTCTTAACGCCGAAATCGTACGCGACCACGTGAAAGCGTCCGCCATCGTCGCCGAATGAATACTCTTGCCGGACCGTAACGCTTGCCGAAAGATCGCGTTGATCCATCGTTGGGGCAAGCAGTACATTTTCAAGCAGATCCTCTGCATTCGCGACCGTTGAGATGCCCGCACGCATAGCTCCTTTGTCGCGAATGTGACGGACGAGTGCTCGAGTGTCGATATGCTCGATGCCGACGATACCGTTCTCTTTAAGGTATTCCTGAAGCGTACGAGTCGATCTGAAATTCGATGCAATGCGGCTTGCCTCACGCACGACGAAGCCCTCGACCCACGGCCTGCGCGATTCCGTATCGTCATCATTTATGCCGTAGTTGCCGATCAGCGGATACGTCATACAGACGATCTGCCCGGCGTAACTCGGGTCAGTAAGTATCTCCTGATAGCCCGACAGCGACGTGTTGAAAACGATCTCGCCGAGTGTCTCGCCATCCGCTCCGAAAGAGCTTCCGCGAAACACACGCCCGTCCTCCAGTACCAAAACGGCGTTGCTCATCGGTATTTGATTTTAGCTGAAAGCCGGCCGAGTCTGAAGTCACGCCGCCGGAAAAAGGTCAGCGGCTGCCAGCAGGGTCGTCATTAGGCTCGACGGTCGGCAGCGGTTTGGGGATGATCGTGTCATATTCGCCCTGCTCGATAAAGCCGATGCCGGATGGCTTCCAGTAGCGGAAGAAAGCCTTTCCGTAAATATATTTTTCAGGTACGAGGCCCCAGTATCGCGAGTCGAGCGAGTTGTCGCGGTTATCGCCCATCACAAAATAATGATGATCGGCGACCTTGACGGCAGGCCAGCTCGGCAGCGACCGATTATGTTCCGTGTCGAGATATGTCTCGTGAAGCTCGATGCCGTTGATCAGCACCTTGCCCGAGCGTACCTCAACGATCTCGCCGGGCAGGCCTATCACACGTTTTACAAAACTCTTGTCAGGATCATTGGGATACCAGAAAACCACGATGTCGCCGCGTTCGATGTGGCCCCAGCTGATGCTTTGTATCCTGTAATAAACCAGCTTATTCACCAGCAGACGTTCGCCGTCGTGAAGCTGCGGCAGCATCGACGTGCCTTCGACAACGACCGGCTGGACAAGAAAGACGCCGAAGAGGATAAAAACGACAATAATGAGCAGGACATCGCGTAAAAGCATAAGGCCCTCGCCAAGCAGGCCCTTACGCGATTGCTTCTTAAGGTCGGACACTTTTATGTCGCGGTCATCATCTGCCGCGATCGGGCCGAACTCAAATTTGTTTTTGCTCTTAAAATCGAACATACTCATACCGCACGCCAAAGGCACACAGCGCCAAGCTAATCATTGCGGTTTGACGCTCGGTTGTCAACGAATATTTACGTATGAATGAGTCAATAAGATCCCTGTTTCCTGCGGCAAATAAATTTGTTTACCTGAACAGCGCCGCCGTCTCACCGGTGCCTGTTACGGCGATCGATGCGGTCGTCTCGCAGCTCAATGACGTTGCAGCGAACGGTACGCTGAGCTTTTCCGCTTGGACGGCCACAAAGGACCGTGCACGGGCATTGCTGGCATCTATGATGGGCATACGTGCGGAGCAAGTTGCCTTTGTACGCAACACTTCGGACGGCTTCTCGACAATAGCGAATGGCTTGAATTGGTCGTCAGACGACAACATCGTCAGTTTTTCGGGCGAATTTCCCGCCAACTTCTACCCATGGCGGCGGCTTCGTGAAACGTACGGCGCCAAGCTGCGGCTTGTTGACGAGAGCGACGGCCGCGTGGATATCGACGGAATGATCGATGCCATTGATAAGAATACCCGCGTCGTTACGATCTCTGCGGTGCAGTTCGCATCCGGCTTTCGTGCCGACCTCGAACGCATCGGCCGCGCCGCCCGTGCCGTTGATGCTCTTTTCTGTGTAGATACTATACAGGCATTGGGAGCGCGGGGCTTTGAGCTTGAGGCCGAGCTTGTCGATGCAGCGTGCGGTGCGAGCCAAAAGTGGCTTTGCGCCCCCGAAGGCTGCGGCTACATCTATCTTTCCGATCGAGCACGCGAACGCGTTCAGCCGACGCTGACGGGCTGGATCAGCGTTGACGATCCTTGGAATTTCAATGACCGCGAACAGCCGCTAAGATCGACCGCGCTTGCGTGGGAGAGCGGTACAGGGCCTGCCGCATTGTTCTACGGGCTTGAGCAAAGCCTCAAGCTCCTTACCGAAACGGGCCTCGATGTGATCGAAAAGCACCTCGAAGCTCTGACAGATCACCTTTGCGGCCGGCTTGCAGCCACCGATTACGAGCTTGTCAGCTCGAGGCGCGACGGCGAACGCTCGGCTATCGTCTGCATCCGCAGCACCAAGGGCCTGCACCCGAACGAGATCGCCGCGAAACTCGAAAGCGAAGGCATCATCATCTCTCCGCGGAATGACCGCGTAAGGATATCGCCCCATTTCTATAACAATATCGAGGATATTGACCGGCTGGTCGAGGCACTGCCGTAGCGCGTCAGTCTTTCGTCAGTCTTTAAGGAGATGTTCGGGCAGGATCTCCGGCGTAAAGCCGTCAAGATTCAGCCGCGTCATCCCGCCGGCGTCGGTAAATGCCGTCATTCGGCTCCTTCTGCGGTCGCGAAAGCGGAAATATATCAGTCCTGTTACGATGCCCATGATGATCGACGCGGCAATACCCATCGTGATCCAAAGCAGCGTTGAGATAAAGATGTCGGTCGTCGTCAATACAAAAGCACGCTCGGCCGAGATCCGGAAAGGATTTTTGCCGAGCCATTGTATGTCCTTTTCGTACTTGACCTGATCGAGCAGAGCTTCGGCCGCCGCCCGGTCCGTAACGTCGAATACAAAGGCATTGTAATTACCGATGCGCCGATAGGCCGTTGAGCTGTCCAGGTCGTCCTTGAAGATGCCGTCCGCCTCGGCAGACAGCTGCGGGCTGTTATATTCGACGATCAGGAGCTTGCCCGCGGGATACGGTGCGGTTACAGCCTCTGTGCCGCCCGCAAATTCGATGAGATCGAGCACCGGCCGCTCACCCAATGCCGCTTGAAGGCCCGCCTTGTCGGTCGCGAATGTCGTCTTATCACGGAGCGACTCCCAGTCGGGAAGATGCTTGATAAGAACCGGAATGCCGTCGCTCTCCGACACCTCCTGCGAGTGATACTTAACCTGCGCACTCACCGAACCGGCCGCGGCTGCAAGGCAAAGAACGGCTAAAGCGACCGACAGAAAAGAAAATTTGGCTGATCTCATCAAATACAATGCCCGCCGCGTGCCGCCGGAAAGAGGATTTTAGCATTTTTCTATACGAAAACGTGTATCCCAAAAGGTGCGCCACCGCCAAAACGCAATTCGTGCTGTTATCTTTCGATGCCGCTTTTCGCTGTGTGTATGCAAAAAAAGTGAACAAAATCGTTCCTTTTTCGTGAAATTTCATCGGTTTGGGAAATATTGCAGAGTTTGGCACGGCGCTTGAAGTATGCCCTAGTCGGAGGGGAAGAGTGATGAACACAGACACATTAAATTTTCCGGTCTTTCACAGCGACCACGGCATCGAATCGGATGTCGTTCAATTCAAGCAGGCGGCGGCACCGGAAACGATGTCCGACCTTGAACTTACGCAGGCAGCGGCCAAAGATGACATGGCCGCATTCGAAGAGATATACAAGCGGCACCACAGGCGAGTTTACTCGATCTGTTTGAGGATGCTGCAAAACTCGAGCGAGGCCGAAGACCTTACACAGGATGTCTTCATACAGCTATATCGCAAGATCGGCAGCTTTCGCGGCGACTCGGCATTCACAACGTGGCTCCACAGAATGACGGTCAATCAAGTGCTTATGCACTTTCGCAAACGGACGGTCAAGTACGAAAAAGTGACCGAAGAAGGCGAAACGCCCGATCAAGTGGTCGTCGGCACCGTCGATCCCGAAAGGATGCAGATCGTTGACAAGATCGCCCTCGAACACGCAATTTCGCAGCTTCCGGACGGCTACAAGAATGTGTTCCTGCTCCACGATGTCGAGGGCTTTGAACACGAAGAGGTCGCAAAGATCCTCGGCTGCTCGGTCGGCACGTCAAAATCGCAGCTTCATAAGGCGAGGCTCAAACTGCAGCGGCTCTTGAAGAAAAAGGCCAATCCGCGTCTCGTCAACTCTTGGTCTTGATATCTGTAAGACAACTCGGAATTCTCGAACCGCTCCGTAAGGGGCGGTTTTTTTTGCGCACAACTCGAAAGCGCTTTTGTCTTTTCAAAATATGGCTATAATGTCGTTACATGCCAGATAGTAGTACAAGTATTCATATCTCAGGTCAGCTTCAAATTCTTGAAGGCGATTGCCGAGAACCAACGAACAATAGCGGCGTATCATTCAGCAAGGACTCAGCCAATGGTTAAGGTCTATTTAAAAAAGGTAACATTACCTCTCTGATCTTGTAAGTGTATGAACGAATTGCCACATAGAAATCATCTGATGAAGCCAATTATGGAGGCAATTGCGTCTCTCGGCGGCTCCGCGACCACTGACGAGATTGTTGAAAGGGTGATTTCACTCCTACAGATTCCAGATAGTTTAGTGGTCCAGCCTCACAAAACAAGAAGCGGCAATGACGGCCGAACACAACTTGAATACGAACTTGCTTGGGCAAGAACGGTTTTGAAGCAACTAGGAATTTTGGAAAATTCTCGAAGGGGCGTATGGGTACTGACAGGAAAGAGCTACGAAGACGACTTTAATATCAAAGCGATTGCTGAGGATGCTGAATTTGACGACTGGCGAACACGGATGAATGCATTTCTTGTGGAGACACTTTCACCTGCTGCTTTTGAGCGGCTTATACAGCGCATATTGCGTGAAACCGGCTTTAGTCAAGTAGAGGTTACGGGACGAAGTGGGGACGGTGGAATCGATGGAAAGGGTATTGCAAAAATAAATGGAATCTTAAGCTTTCGAGTGGTCTTTCAGTGTAAACGATACCGTGGTTCAGTTGGCGCTAGTGAAGTAAGAGATTTTAGAGGCGCGATGCAAGGGCGAGCAGATAAAGGGCTTTTTATAACGACGGGGTACTTCACGCGCGACGCGACTATTGAAGCGTCAAGAGATGGTGCAATAGCCATAGATTTAGTCGATGGGGACAAACTTGCTGAAAAACTGAGGGAGCTTTCCCTCGGTGTGCACATTGAAAAAATAGAGAGGGTAACAATCGACGAAGAATGGTTCAAGTCAATATAGCAAGCGATCCAACGACATATTGTGAAATGTGTGGCTCAATGATCGGTGATTGTTGGGAATCTCACCCTTCACGTACAATTATTTTAAGCAGGAAACCTCGGTTCGGAGACTCCGACGCCCTTTGGACACTCTGCGACGAGTGTGAGTCTGGGTTAAGAAGTCTAAACCTACTAAAGAACACTGCTCTGCCTAAGCCCGACCGAATTCACCTACTTTCTCAGATCAGACGGGCGACGATCTCAGACCAAAGAGCGGTACTTGAATGGCTCCGACAGAAATTCGAAGAATAGACCTTTTTGCCCGCAAACAGTAAATACATCAGAACGGCCGTGAGTCGATGCGGATGCCGCGGCGTGTGAGTTCGGCGACGAATTTATCGGGATCGACGGCTTTCTCCTGCGGCGTGGCTCCGCGTAAGAGCGTCTCGCCGCGAGCCATCATTTGAGCGATGATCGATGCCGGAAACGCGGTCGTGCGCATCATTGCCGAGAGGCCCGTCGCTTCGTCAAGCCTGTCAACGATGTCGTAACGAATGCGTTTTTCGGCACCGTCAGCCGTACCGACAAATTCCAGGCGCACCAGCACGAGGTCAGGCCCATCCGCGGGCAGATGCTGCTGAAGCAGCTCGCCGAAGACCTTTCGCGGCGTTACCTTTTGATGATCGGCAATGATCGGCTCACTCGAACAAAGCCCGAGGTCGATCATCGTCTTGAACCTCTCGCAGTGCCCGCGGTAGCGTATGGTCTTGTAGTCAAGCTCGCGTATCTTGCCGAGGAAGGTGTCCGGCAGCGTCGATGTGCCGCCCGATGTCTGAAATGCCTCGAGCGGCGCGAAGCCTTCGAACTCGAGCCTCTCGATCTCGGTCATCGACTCGACCTCGGCGACCGTGCCGCCGCGTATGATCCGTGCCGGTTCGATGTACTCATTTATCAGGCCTTCGACCGAAAATACGAGCTGATAATCCAGCGGCGGTTCGGGCCGCTGCGGCAGGCCGCCGACGCGTATGTGCAGTTCGTCGAGCCGCTCGAAACGAGCGGCACCGTGCATCGCAAGTATCGACACCATTCCGGGTGCAAGGCCGCAGTCGGGAATTATATTTATGCCAGCGTCCTTTGCCGCCGCATCCATCGCAAGCTGTTTATCGACGATATAGTTGTTGCCGCCGAGGTCGCAGAAATTCGTCCCCGTGGCGATCGCCGCCCCACTGAGCGATGCATTATGCCAATAGTTTACGCACGATATGACCGAGTCGTGCCCACGCATCAGCTCCGCCGCGGCGCGTTGATCTGCGGTGTCGATACACGCTGCCTCTATCCGCGATGAGCCTACACGCTCGGCCGCACCCTGAGCCTTCTTTGGGTCAAGATCAGCGATCGTTACGCCCGCAACATCAGGCGAATTATGTATCAGATCAAAGGCGGCACCGTAGCCCATACGGCCCGCACCGAGGACGAGTATCTTCATTGTTTCCTGAGCCGAGCGGCCGGCGTCACCATTCGTCAGGCCCGTCAGGCTCTTGTGCGGCAATGACGGCCGCGGCGTGCTGCCACACCTTTTTCTTCCAGGCACGCATACCGTCCGTGAGTTGGAGCGCGACCTGCGGATGCGCGGCATTGCGCTCGAGCCGTATCACTTCGGCTGTTACCGAGACCTCATCGGAAGGGTCTTCAGTAACAGTTACACGCACCTTTCCGGCAACTCTCGGAAGAACACGCGGCAAGTAGATGAGAGCACTTTGCGGCCCGACGTTCTCGGTCAGTCCGTCTTGGATGACCTCTTTTCCGTTCTCGTCCTTCCAGCGGACACGAACGGGAAACGCGACCATATGCCGTACTGCGTTGCGTCTTTCCTGCATAAATTCTCCTTGACGGGCGGCCGCCGATCACGCACGTACCGAGGCGCTGCGGCTGCCGATTTTGCGTCTAAAGTGTATCAAAATCGAAAAAAAATGCCACGCTTAAGTGTCTTTGAATACAGCAATTGCAAATAATATAAGGGTTTGCGGGCTTTTTGCCGATAGACACGCAGCGGCAAAATTGATATTCTGCAAAACATGTTTCCGCCGCCGTGGCGTGAAAACAGGTGGGAATCCGCTCACCGCAACTGGCTTCGAAATATGATTTGGGATGGCGTTTTTCGCCGGGACACTTGCCGGCGGCCTGCCCTGAAACTTCGTCGAGGTCGTTCAGAAGGGAGAAGATTAATGAAAAACCTCGTTAGAGGAGGCGCGGTCCTTATTCTGCTTTCCGCCTTTGTCGTACTAATTTACGCTCAGGCAAAAACAGATGTGGGGTCCGCTCTCGTAATAGCGAATGATTCGCAAACAAATACACAACAGCAATTTGATAATTCAATAACCAATACGGCCCAAGACGACAAAAAGCTTGTCAAAAAGACCGTGTCATCAAAAGCGGTCGGCGCAAGCCGCGGTTCTTTCTCGGCAACGGCATATTGCTTTTCGGGAAAAACCGCCATGGGACACAAGGTCCGGCGCGGGCTGATCGCCGCCGATCCGAGAGTTCTTAAGCTCGGTTCGCGTGTTTATGTAGAAGCAGGCCAGTGGACGGGAACCTACTTGGTATCCGACACCGGCGGTGCGATCAAAGGCAAGAAGATCGACATCTGGGTTCCCGGATGTGCCGAAGCTCGTAAGTTCGGCAGACGTTCTGTCCAGATCTACGCCGTAGATTAAATTACTCTTAATTTATACTCTGCCGCCCGGCCCAAAAAAGCCGGGCGGCTTTTTTGGTGCGTCAGCGATCACTGCGTCGCATCAAGCTCTTCTTCGAGACGCTGCCGTTCGTACAGGTCGGCATACTCGCCGTCGAGCTTGATGAGTTCGTCGTGCGAACCGCGTTCGACGATACGGCCGTCGGCAAGCACGCAAATGAGATCGGCATCCTTGATCGTCGAAACGCGGTGCGAGACGATCAGCGTCGTGCGGCCCTTTCGCACATTTTTCAGGTTGGCGAGGATCTTTTCTTCCGTATAGGTATCGACGGCCGAGAGCGAGTCGTCGAGGATAAGTATTCGCGGCTCGCGCATCACGGCACGGGCGATCGCCGTGCGCTGTTTCTGCCCGCCGGAGAGCGTAATACCGCGTTCGCCCACCAACTGTCGGTAGCCGTCGGGAAATTCCGCGATGTCGTCCGACATTGCCGCAACTTCCGCCGCATGTTCGACGGTCATTCCCTCCGCGCAGTTGGTCAACTGCTTCTCGGCCGGCACACCGAAAGCGATATTCGCGGCAAGCGTGTCGCTGAAAAGAAACGTTTCCTGTGGCACAAAGCCGATCGAGCCGCGGAGCTGTTCGAGGGGATAATCGCGGACGGGCCGCCCGTCGATCAGCACGCTGCCAGCCGGTGCGTCATATAAACGCGGCACGAGGCCGACCAGCGTTGACTTGCCGCTGCCGGTCTTGCCTACGAAAGCGATGGTCTTGCCCGGCTCGACCGCAAGGTTTATGTCGTGTATCACGCTGCGGCCGTTGTATGCGAACGTCAGGCCGCGGAATTCGATGCCGCCCTTGATCGGCGGCTGCTGCGCAACGCCGTCGCCATCCTTTATCGTCGGCACGGCGTCAAGTATCGCGTTGAAGCGCTTAAGCGAAGCGGTGCCGCGTTGGTAAAGATTGACGACGTAGCCCAACGCGATCAGGTACCAGATCATCCGCTGAAGATAAAGCATAAACGCGGTGAAGTCGCCCGCCGTAATCTCGCCCCGTACTGCCATCGGCACGCCGACGCCGACGATCGTTACAAAGCCGAGGCCGATAAAGAAGAACAGCAGCGGCCGCATCGCCGCGGCGTATTTTACGAGCTTGAGGTTCTGGATCGCGTACTCGCGGTTGAGCACCTCGAACTGCTCGATCTCGGAATCTTCGCGTGCGTATGCCCTCACGACCCGCACACCGTTCAGGTTCTCCTGCGCGCGGGCCGTAATGTCGGAGAAGAACTCCTGTATCTTCTCGAACCGCGTGTGGATGCGGCTGCCGAGGAACTTCACGGTCAGCGAGACGAGCGGCATCGGGATCAGCAGCAGCAGCGTCAGCTTTACCGAGATGTGCATCATTATCGGCAGGCTTACGCACAGTGCAAAGACGGCCTGAAAACTGTAAAGGATCATCGGCCCGACGATCTGCCGCACCGCTCCGAGGTCATTCGTCGCACGCGCCATCAGGTCGCCGACGCGGTTCTCGTTAAAGTATGCAGCACTCTGATCGATAAGAGCCGAATAGAAATCCTGCCGCATATCGAACTCGATATGCCGCGATGTGTTTATCAAAAGACGCCGCTGAAGGAACAGGAAAACGCCGGACAGCAAGTTGATGCCGAGGATAACAAGCGGATAGTAAACGACCTTTTGCCACGTAATGTCCTGCGAAAGGTCATCGACGGCCTGCCCGACCATATAAGGTATCAGCAGGCCGAATGACATCGACGCCAAAATGCACGCGATACCAATGGCGATCACGCCCTTGTACGGTGCAAAATAACCGGCGAATTTTCGCAGTTCTTCCATATTCTCGGCCCGTTCGCGGCCTATCTGTCGGGCGGTTTTGCGGAGCGTACGAAGCCTTCAGGTAGGGCAAAGAGTTCGGCCGGCGCGTCGAGTTTTACATCTTCCAGTTTTATCGAGAAGATCAGACGCCGCGTGCCGCCCTCGATGCCGAAGAACTCATGGCTGACAGGCAGCCCTGTCGCATCGTCCGTCTCGATGACAGCCTCGCTCTTGCCGTCGGCACTTGCCGCTGCGTAACGGGTACGGCCGCTCTCGGCGGAAACCTTCTCGTATCTAAGCTCGCCGCCTTCGGGGATCATTCCCCGAAACATCGCATCGATCGAGCCTGTGGGTGTTACTTCGCTGCCGTTCGCCGGCATCTCGTAGAACGAATGCTGCTTGTATGACACGAGATATTCCTTGCCGCCCGCTTTGACCTGCGACATCCGGCCGCCTTCGCCGTGTACTATGTCAAAACGGTAACTGTCGCCGTCGCGGGCGATGAAATATTCTGCTGTTGTCGATCCCGTGGTTTGAACGATGCGGCAATTAAAAGCCTTCGGTTCACTAATGGCGAAAGGAAATCCGCTGCCGCCGCGCCCGATAGATGAGAGGTCGGCATTGACTGCTTTCGGTGCTGAGCCGCACGCCTGCATGAGCAGCAAACTCAAACATACAAGCACCGGAAAAGATCGCAGATTTGACAAGAACATCCCCTGTGGACGAAGTTTATCATACGACGAAGATGAACACGGAAACTCCACTTGTCCGCCGCCTTCAGCACCGCTACATCGCGGGTGCGGCGGCCATCCTGCCGTTCGGCCCGCTGCTTTATGTGCAAGGGCAGATCACGCGCTGGAAAGTGGGCCTGCTGCCGAATGCGGCCGGCGAAACTCACGGCATGGCAGGCAGCGGCGGCGAAACAATACGCCTGCTCGTCATCGGCGAATCAACGGTCGCGGGCCTCGGTGCACGCGATCACGAACATGCGCTTGCCGGACGCTTTGCTCATTTTATGTCCGCATCGACGCGCCGCGCTGTCGAGTGGCATGTGATCGGCCTCAACGGTGTAACGGCACGCCGCACCATTGACGAACTCGTACCGCAAGTGCCTGACATCAGCTTCGATTATGTGCTTCTGGGCATAGGCGGCAATGATGTAATGAAGCTCTCAAGCCCGCGAAAATGGCGGCACGATATGGCTGAGCTGATCGAGATAATGCGCGGGCGGCCATCGCACCCCAAGGTGCTGATATCGAACTGCCCGATGATCATCCTTTCGCCGGTTCTGCCCGAACCGGTCAAGAGCATCCTCTGGCGCATCTCGCGTATGCATGACGAGAATATGCGTGAGCTTGCCGCCGGACTTGACGGCGTACATTATTATCCGCAGCCTGTCGGCATCGACCTCGAAGGCTTCTTCGCTGACGGCATACATCCTTCTGAAAGAGGCTATTCCGAATGGGCCGAGGCGATGACAGAAGAGTTCCGGGCACAAGGAGCATGGTGAACGTCCGCGAGATCGCCGAAAAACTCGGCACATTCAGCGAGTGGCTCCTTATTCGGGACACGGCTGCATCCTTTCCGCTGCTTTGCGAAGAGATAACGGTCGATGAGGACGCGGGCAAACTCATCCTTCGCTTTGTCGATGACAAAGGTGTGCAGCAGCGGCGCGTTACGGGCGGCGGCATCAGCGGCGACGAGATCTTTATCGAGGCTGCGGCCGGCTTCGGCAAAACAAAGGAAACGCTCCGTTTTGTACCGCGAACGCCCGCTGCCGAACTGACAGCCGCGATCGAAGCGGCCCGCCTGAACAAGGCGAATGAGATCGCCGCATTGGTCGAGTTGAGCTTTGCCGGAGCAAGGCTGGGCCGCGTTGCCCTCAACGTCGATAACGGCCGCATCGCACAGATCGAATACACTTTGCCGCCGAACACAGCGGCCGCCGCTATCGCCGACGTAACGGCAAAACTGTCGGCCGAAAGCTTGCTCGCATCCGCGGCCGCATGGCTCGAAACGCTCGAACTGCGGCGCAAACGCCCGGTACTCTCTATCGGCATTGTCAGCGAACGCCGCCGCGCTCGCGAGCTTCAGAAACTTCACGCACTGCTTTCGGCAAAATGGCGTTCAAAGGTTCATATCATTATGATCGACCGCGCGGCAGGCGAGCCGAGGCTTGATATATTGGCCGAGCGCCGCATCAGCGGGCTTTGGCGTGAAAAGCCGCGCAAACTCACGCTGCCGCCGGTGTGTGAGCGGAGCCAAACTGCGCGGCGGCTGATCGAAAGAGCGGACGGAAAGATCGACATTGTGAACGGTAAGCACGGCGAAACGCTGCGTTTCAACGGACTGCCTTTCGTGCGCATCCGCACCCTGATGGGCCGCGAAAAGGTTTGGTTCGGCACCGGCAGGCAGCAGCATCTGCTCGGCGATGATACGCAGAAGCGTCTGTCATCCGTGCTTGCCGACCTTGACGCCTACCGTGCAGCCGCGAGCCGGAACCAACGCCACACGCTTTATCGTTCTGCACCGGAAGCGTGGCTTGAGTCGATACTTCGCCGAAATATTGCCGCCATTGACGCGAACCTTATCATTTCGCCCATCTACGGCCAATTCCGCTCGGCCGGACGTAAGATCGACCTGCTCGCACTGCGGCGCGACGGCCGCCTCGTAATAGTCGAGGTCAAGGCACACCCCGACCGCAACGCGATCTTTCAAGCGGCAGGCTATTGGCGGCACATCGAATTGCAGCGGCGGCACGGCATCCTTGCCGAAGCGAACCTGTTCGACGGCCGCGAGATCATTGATAAAAGTGCGTTGGTATATCTCGTCGCTCCGGCGTGGAGCTTCTATGCGGGCCTCGACAAGTTTGCGGCAATGCTCTCGCCCGAGATCGAACTATGGCGCTTTGAACTTCATGAGGATTGGCGCCGCCGAATAAAGGTCGTCCGGCGCCATTCATCGGATCAATGATCCGGCAGATCAATCACCGCTTTCGTGCTCGGTGAGGTCAAAGCGATACCCTACACCGCGGACGGTCCTGACGAAAACCGGTCGTTCCATATCATCCTCAATATACTTGCGCAGCCGCACGATAAAGTTATCGATCGCCCTTGTGTCCGTATTCTCCTGAAGCTGCCACACGTCCTCGAGCAGCATCTTCCGCGAAACCGGAGTGCCTGCATTTTTTATCAGATATCTCAGAAGTTTTGCTTCCATCAGCGTCAGCCGATGGAGCCGTTCACCGTGCCGCAATTCGAGTTTTGCGAGGTCGATCGTGCGGCCGTTCACCTCGATAACGTCGGCCGGAGCCGCTGCTTCTTCGCGCAGCCATTTGCGCCGCCGAAGAAGCGCCTTTATCCGGGCAAGCAGGACGCCGAGATCAAAAGGCTTTTCAAGATGATCGTCGGCTCCGGCATCAAAGCCCTTCATCACGTCTTCCGGCCGCCCCAATGCGGTCAGCATAAGTACGGGCGTAAAGTCGCCGCGTTCACGCATTTGGCGGGCGACGGTAAAGCCGTCGATGCCCGGCAGCATTACATCGAGAACGACGACCGTAAAACCGTCTGTCGCGAGCAGGTCGAGTGCCGTTTCGCCGTCCGGAGCAACGGCGGTGTCAAACCCCTCGGCGTCGAGATTGAACTTCAGGCCGTTCGCTATGGATGCCTCATCTTCAACTACAAGTATCTTCATATCTGCGGGAAGCTTACCAGCACCGTCGTTCCGCGGCCTTCGCCTTTGCTTTGCGCCGAAACGCGGCCGCCGTGCTTTTCGACGATCGCCCTTACGATCGCAAGCCCGAGACCGGTTCCTTTCACATTCGCGGTGGAAGCGCCGGGCACACGGTAGAAACGCTTGAATATCCGCCGCTGCTCGCCGCGTGCGACACCGACGCCGTTATCGCGCACATAGACCTCGGCATTCTTACCCGCGGCACGCAGTTTAACCGAGACCCGCGGAACATCGGGCGAATACTTAACCGCATTGTCAAGCAAGTTGGCAAAAACGGTCTGCATCTCGGCCCTGTCGGACAGCACTTTGACCTTCTCATTCGGAAGCGACAGCCGAAAGACATCAGACGCAAGATGATGCCGCTTTTGCACGATCTCGACGGTCTCACTCAGCAGATCACCGAGATCGACCTCGGCGAGATTCATCGGCCTGCCCTTCTCACGAGTACGGCTCGCCTGCAAGATCTGTTCGACAGTGCTGAGCAGGCGTTCGTTGTCGGCAAGCATGATGCCGTAGAACTCTTGGCGCTTTGCCTCATCAAGGTCGCGCCGTTTCAGCGTTTCAAGATACAGCTTTATCGAGGCGATAGGCGTCTTCAGCTCGTGAGTAACGGCATTGAGAAACGCATCGTGCTGCTCATTGCGGCGGATCTCGCGTACCAGAAAGATGGTGTTCAGGATGAGGCCCGTGATCACCAATGCGAACAGGACAACCCCGACGATCAGTATCGCAAGCTCACGCAGATTCAGCAGTATCCAGCCGATGTTGAGCGCCACGGCCACAGCCGAAAGGCTGATGCCGAGTGCGAGAAAGAATATAGCTGCTTTGCGCCGCCGCATTACTCCAAAGGTATGGATACGACAGAAAAAAGGCAAAGAGCCGCACCCGAATGTGCGGCCCTTTCTTGCCTATATCCGATAAAGTGCGGGTAAATTACGCCGCTTTTTTCATCGTACGCCGCGCTTTCTCGGTATTGAGGTCGAGAGCGTAAACATCGCTTACAAGGCCTAGCTTTTCGAGCAGCCGTATCTGGATCCAATTAACGTCGATCTCGCGTGCGACAAGGCCGTGCTTTGCCGAACGCGGATGCGCGTGGTGATTGTTATGCCAGCCTTCGCCGAACGTAAGTGCCGCAACGAGAGCGTTGTTGCGTGAGTCTTCGTCCGTCTCAAAGCGGCGGCTGCCAAAGATGTGTGTAACGGAATTGACCATCCATGTGCAGTGCCAGCCGATCACCGTCCGCAGAAAGACCGCGGCAAGCACCATCGGTATGCCGCCGATGAAATGGGCGGCAACAGCTGCGACGACGGTCGGCAGATAGAAGTATTTCTCGATCCAGACGAGATAAGGGTCACGAAGAAGGTCGGGCGAATATTTCTCTTCGACCGCTTTCGGGTGTGCCTGTCCGGTTCCGCGAAAGATCCAGCCCATGTGTGCCCAATATGCGCCTTTTCGCGGGCTGTGCGGATCACGGTCAGTATCCGTGAATGCGTGATGCAGGCGGTGCGTCGTAACCCACGATATAGGCCCTGACTGCAATGCCAATGCCCCGCAGGTCGCAAGGACGCGAGTCAGCCATTTCGACGTAACAAAGCCGCGATGCGTAAGCAGCCGATGATAGCCGATGCCGATGCCCCAACTGCCCGATATCCACCATGTAATGAGGACCGCGGCCACTGATGCCCAATTCAACATCGTCAGGCTTACGAGCGCGAGAATGTGGAACAGAGCCACAAAGATGATCGTATCCCAGTTCCGTTTGTCTGACGGCTTTTCAAATTCAATTATATTTTCTTTCATTTACATTATGGCGGCGTGGGCCGGTAAGTACCGCATAAGTAAAGACTAACAGCTAAAGAGCCGCGTGATTGTAAGACTTTTGTAACACTTCGCCGCGGCGGCAGGCGTTTGGCTGCAAAGCCGAGTATTAGTAGAATTTTTATAGGAAGCCGCCGGGCTGTCCGTGCTTTGAAACCGCTTAAATGGCAAAGAAATCGAAGTTCCAGATCATTGCAGAATACCTCGCCCTTCGGGTGGTATTCGGCGGCATCGCCATTTTGCCGCGTCGCGCGGCGCATGCCGCCGGTGTCGCTCTCGGCAGCCTCGCCTATCGCCTCCTGAAAAAGCAGCGGAGCCGCGGGATCCGCAACCTTGAGATAGCATTTCCGGAAATGAGTGCGGCCGAGCGTGAACGCGTGATACACGGCACATTTCGCACGTTCGGCCGTATGTTCAGCGTGCTTGCGAAAGTACGGTCTATGACTGCGGCCAATATCGGGAAATATGTCGATACAGACCCGTCGATATTGCTCAACCCGTCACGCGGTACCATTGTGATAAGTCCGCACTTGGGCAGTCCCGACCTAATGGTGATCGCGTTGTATTACTCGACACGTCGGCCGATGGCGCTCGTTGCCCGCGAAATGGATAATCCCCTGATCGACCGTTACTTGACGGAAGGTCGTGAATGGTGCGGCCACAAGGTCGTTACAAAACGCAATATCGGAAGGATCGTGCCAAAACTGCTTTCCGACAACGGCGCCGTTGCAATGCTGCCGGATGTCAATTCCTCATTAGAACGCGGCGTTTTCGTACCGTTCTTCGGGATACCGGCGTGTACGCCCACCGGCACGGCGACGCTCGCGCTGCGCAGCAACGCGGTGATCCTGCCTGTTTGGTGTGTTTGGGATCGCAAGACCGCAAAATATCGCGTGGCGGCCGGCAAACCGATCGAGCCGATCCGCACCGGCGACCATAAGCAGGATATCATCGAGACAACTGCCGCCTACAACCTTGAGCTTGAGAAATTGATACGTACCTATCCTGACCGATATCTTTGGACGCATCGCCGTTGGAAGACCAGGCCGCCCGGCGAACCCGAACTTTACTGATCACTTGCCTTGCTCGGCTTTGCGCGCCTGCGACTGCACCGCCGTGATCGCAACGGCATCGACGATGTCCTCAGCCTTGCAGCCGCGTGAAAGATCGTTGCACGGACGATCCAGCCCTTGCAGGATCGGGCCGATCGCGGTTCCGCCCGTGAGGCGTTCCGTCAGCTTATACGCGATGTTTCCGGCGTTAAGGTCGGGAAAGATAAGCACGTTGGCACGCCCCGCGACCGGCGAACCGGCCGCCTTCGAGTCGGCGACGCTCTTTACAAGAGCCGCATCAGCCTGAAGTTCGCCGTCTATAAGCATCTCCGGCATTCGGGCTATTACATGTTTTGTAGCATCGACGACCTTGTCGATCAGCTTATGCTTGGCGCTGCCCTTGGTCGAGAATGAGAGCATCGCAACACGCGGTTCGGCTTCGAGCAATGCGCGGCATGAGCCTGCCGAGGCGATAGCGATCTCGGCAAGTTCGCTCACATCCGGATCGATGACCACGCCGCAATCGGCATAGATCATTGCTCCCTTTTCGCCGAATTTCGCATCGGGAACGACCATTAAGAAGAAAGACGAGACGATCTTGAAGCCCGCCTGTACGCCGATACAGCGCAGCGCTGCCGCGACCGTGTGTGCCGTAGTGTTGGTCGCACCGGCAACCGAACCGTCGGCACGGCCTTCACGCACAAGCAAGTTACCGAAATAGAGCGCGTCCTTTACGGCCTGCTCGGCCTCTTCGAGCGTCGTGCCCTTTGCTCGGCGAAGATGATGATAGAGCGTTGCAAACCTGCCGATGTCCGGCGAGCTGCGATGATCGATGATATTGACGCCGTTGAGGGTTGCCGACGCCTCTTGAGCAAGGGCGCGCACTTTCTCTTCATTGCCGATCACGGTGATCTTCGCGATCCGGTCGCGCGAGCAGATCGCCGCCGCCTCGATGGTGCGAATGTCCTCGCCTTCGGGGAGCACTATATGTTGAATGTCGCCGGCCGCGCGGCGTCTGATCTGTTGCAGGATCATAGGTAACCGCCTTTGAATTTAACATACAACGCGAATGGCTGAAACTTGCTCAAACGGCAGTCGTTAAATACACTTTGAGGATACGGCGGGCGAAATGAAGAAACGAAAGACAAAATTACAGCGAAAGGAAAGGACGCAGGCGAAAGATCGGCTTAAGGGCTTCTTGATGTTCCTGCCGAATATGGTGCTCCTGCTCGGGCGTCTTTTGAAGGATGCGCGTGTGCCGGCAGCCGAGAAGGCCTTGTTTGCCGCAGCCATTGTCTATGTAATTTCTCCGCTCGACCTCATCCCCGATGTTTTCCCCTTTATCGGCCAGGCCGATGATCTTTATGTGGTCGCTCTCGTTATTTTGCGGCTTGTCAACCGCTCGGACGAGTCGGTCGTCCGCCGGCATTGGTCGGGCGGCGGCGATATTGTCGCGCTTGCCGACTCCATTGCATCGATCGCCCCGAAGTTCCTGCCAAAGCGTATCGCCCGCGTGCTGACCTCAGAGGTCGAGCTTGCATCGGCCGGTAAGATCATCAGTGCGGTCACGAAAAAGAATGAGGCGATAGTACGAGAGGTCAGTTCGGACACGATCGTCGAGATCGAAGAACGATCTTCGCGTACGCATTGAAAAAGATGCATCTTTTGCGGGTCTAGTTCTGGAGCATCGCGTCCTTTGCGCTTTTATTAGCAGAGAGCGCGAGTAGCATCAATTTTAGATCTGTTTTGAGTACGTGCCGGCTTTTCTTTCACAAGGGTAAGTGGTTTACTCTTGCTTTTAGGAAGCGGCAGCATCTGTATCTTATGTTCGAACGTTATACTGAACGGTCACGCAGGGTCATTTTCTTCGCACGGTATGAGGCGCTTCAATACGGCTCGCAGGTAATTGCCCCCGAGCACCTGCTTCTCGGCCTTTTACGCGAGGATAAGAATCTGACCTCACGCTTCTTCCCGTTCAGCCCGACCGTCTCGGTCGAGACGATCCGCCGCGACATTGAACAACGCATTGTCCTTCGCGAGCGTATCGCTCAATCGACCGAACTCCATCTTTCGCCACTGACAAAACGCGTGCTGTTCTACGCAAATGAAGAAAGCCGCCAACTGAAAGACCGCCATATCGGGCCTGAACACCTTCTGCTCGGGCTGCTGCGCGAGGAGCGTTCGCTTGCAGCAGAGATACTATTCAGTTACGGGCTGCGGCCGCACGACGTACGCGACGAATTGACCCGCCGGGCCGCCATTCCCGGCCTTTTTCCGGCGGCTGCCGATCCGCAGCGAAGCCCTGCTCTTTCTGAATTCACACGCGACCTTACGAGTGATGCGGCGGACGGCCGCCTCGACCCGCTCATCGGCCGCGAGGAAGAGATCGAGCGTCTTGTCGAGATACTTTGTCGCCGGACAAAGAACAATCCCGTGCTTATCGGTGAAGCGGGCGTCGGCAAGACCGCAATAATCGAAGGGCTTGCCCAGCGCATCGTCCACAAAGAGGTGCCGACGTTCCTTGAAAATAAACGCATCCTTGCCCTAGATCTTTCGCTGATAGTTGCGGGTACAAAGTATCGCGGCCAATTTGAAGAGCGCCTGAAAAAGATCATGGCAGAGCTTCAAAAGGATGATGATCTGATAATCTTTATTGATGAGCTTCACACCCTTGTCGGTGCCGGATCGGCAGAAGGTACGCTCGACGCCGCCAATATCCTGAAGCCTGCGCTCTCACGCGGCGAGATGCAGTGCATCGGTGCGACAACGCCCGCGGAATACCGCCGATCTATCGCAAAGGATCGTGCTCTAGAACGCCGTTTTCAAGGCATCAAGGTCGAGCCGCCGTCTGAGGATGAAGCCCGGCGCATCGTCGAGGGCATCGTCGAACGCTACGAGGCGTTCCATCAGGTAAGGTACACAAAGCCTGCCCTTGCCGCCGCCGTCAAACAATCGAACCGCTATATCTCCGACCGATTCCTTCCCGACAAGGCAATTGATGTACTCGATCAGGCCGGCGCGCGTGCAAAGCTGCGTTATCAGCAAGAGAACCGCGGCGAACCTTCGTGGAAAGAAACCGTCGAAAATTGGAAGCGCGTTTCGGCAAATGAAGACCAGCTCATCTCATACGAGCTGCGTTCGCTCGAGAACTCATTCTTTGCGGTCGAAGTTACAGATGATGACGTGAACGAGATCATTTCACGCTGGACCGGCATTCCCGTAACCTCTGTCAAAGAAGATGACGCCAAGAAGCTGCTCAATATCGAAGCCGCTTTGCGTGAACGCATCGTCTCGCAGCGGCCTGCCATTTCGGCACTCGCAAGGGCCATCAGGCGTTCGCGTGCAGGGCTGAAGAATCCCGACAGGCCGGTCGGCTCATTCCTTTTTCTCGGCCCGACAGGCGTCGGCAAGACCGAGGTCGCCCGCTCGATCGCCGAATACCTTTTCGGGTCGGAACGCTCGCTCATCCGTTTTGATATGAGCGAGTTCATGGAAAAACATGCGGTAGCAAAGTTCATCGGTTCGCCTCCGGGATATGTCGGCCATGAGGACGGCGGCCAGTTGACCGAGAAGCTTCGGCGCTCGCCCTATGCCGTCGTACTTTTTGACGAGATCGAAAAGGCGCACCCCGATGTTTACAACATAATGCTCCAGATCTTTGAGGACGGAACGCTTACCGATTCGTCCGGGCAAACGGTCGATTGCAAAAATGCGATCTTCATAATGACCTCGAACATCGGCGCGCGCATCATACAAAAATCAGGCTCGGTCGGCTTTGCGGCAAATGCGGCAGCCACGCGTGAAAAACGCGAGGAACAGGTAATGGCAAGCGTTCGCCAGACGTTCGCACCCGAATTCATCAACCGGCTCGATGAACTCGTGATGTTCGATGAGCTGAATGATGAGGATATGTATCAGATCATCGACCTGCAGGTAAAACGGCTGAATACTATCCTCGACGGCCGCGGCATCGAGCTTCGGCTCAAGCGTGAGGCTAACGAATGGCTTGTTGAAAAGACGTGCTCCGACCGCAAATACGGGGCACGGCCGCTAAAGCGTGCCTTGCAGCGGTACATCGAGGATGATCTTTCCGACAGCCTGCTTCAGGGAAGCGTTGCGTTGTCCGGCGTGATCGAGGTATTTGTTCAGGAGGGCAAACTCGCATTCCGCCCTGCACCGTCAAAGGATAAGGCAAAGGTTGGCCAGAAAGCGGCGAATTAAGATGTACAGACGCTCGAAAATAAACCGGATCCTTCTCAGTATCCGTGAAGAAATGGCAGCAGAGGCTGACTTCGATGTCGGCACCTTCGTCCGTATGCTGGGCTCGGAAGATACCGCACCCGCGGCCGAAAATACCGAGGCCGGGACGAAACCTGCCGAAGTTCCTGCCGAAAGCGACATCGCCGCGTAACAATTCTCTATGTCGGCAGCGGCCATTCGTCGTATGATATCCTTTCAGGGCCGATGCGTTACATACTTTCGATCCTCTTTATTGCCGCAGTGATCGCCGCCTCGGCGTCGCTGTACTTCCCTTCGTATTGGGTACACCGCTACGATGAATTGATCGATCGGCAGGCGCACATCTACAGGCTCGATGAACGCCTCGTATGGAGTCTGATCTATGAAGAAACGTTCTTCCGAGCGTGGAAGGTCGGCGCCGCCGGCGAGATCGGCCTTATGCAGGTAACGCCCGCCGTCGCACGTGAATGGTCAAAGGGAACCGGCCTTAAAGACCTCGAACGCCAAGCCGCTGACGATGTGAATACGCTACTTGTCGATCCGGAACGCAACATCCAGGTCGGCTGCTGGTATCTCGAAAAACTGCGCGAACAGTATCGCGGCTCACCATCCGAAACGGCTATGATGCTTGCTGCATACAACGCGGGGCCGAGCCGCGTGCAGGAATGGCTGCGCGACACCGATCCGGCCGCACTAACCGAAGGCGAGTTCATTTCGCGAATAAACATCACAACAACCCGTCAATATGTAACGTCAATTCTCGAACGCTACCGCAGCCGCGAGAAGAAGCCCGGTGCAGCATAATGAAGATCCTCACTGCCGAGCATCTTTTGCCGATCTCATCCGATCCGATCGAACGCGGAGCCGTCGCCTATGACGGCGATACGATAGCGGCCGTCGGCGAATTCGATGAGGTCTCGGCCCGCTTTCCCGATGCCGAGATCGAAGATGCCGGCACGAGTGTCATCATTCCCGGCCTTGTGAACTGCCACTCGCATCTTGAGATAACGGCGATGCGCGGTATGCTCGACGATGTCGAGAACGATTTTGCAGCATGGCTTCTGCGGCTTAACGCGATACGCTCATCGCTCACCGAGGATCGGCTGTACGCGGCGGCGGTCAACGGCGTTCGCGAAGGCATCCGTGCCGGTGTTACTTGCTTCGGTGATATCGGACGGCTCGGGCACATCGGCTTTTCTGCACTTGCGAAAGAAGGCGTTCGCGGTATTGCGTATCAAGAGACCGAATTCTCGCCCGATAACCGCACGGCCGATGATGATTTCCTGAAGCTGACGGAGAAGTTCGAGGCTCTCAAACGCGATGAGACCGAGCTTGTGAAGGTCGGCATCTCGCCGCATTCGCCATACACGGTCGGCTCGCGGCTGTTCGAGCTCATCGCCGAATACGCGATCATAAATCGCCTGCCGATCTCGATCCACGCTGCTGAGTCGGCTGACGAGATCGACCTGCTCGAACGCGGCACTGGGCTTTTCCGCTCATTCTTTGAAAAATTCGAACTCGAGTGGCACAGTCCGTATTGCTCGCCTATCGAGTATCTCGAACGCCTCGGCGTACTTTCAGCCCGTCCGCTGCTCGCTCATTGCGTAATGGTCACGCCGACAGACATCGAGCGGATCGCCGACAACGGTGCTGCCGTTGCTCATTGCCCGAAATCAAATGCCAAGTTCGGGCACGGCGTTGCACCGTTCAAGGAGTTCATCGATGCGGGCATTGCAACCGGTTTGGGGAGCGATTCGGTGGCGAGCAACAATCTCTGCGACATTATCGAAGAGTCGCGTTTTGCGGCACTAGCTGCCCGCGTGCGCGATAACGGCCCGAGCTTTGTAACGCCGCGTGAGGCTCTTTTTGCGGCAACATTAGGCGGCGCGGCCGCACTCGGGATGGATGACAGCATCGGCTCGCTCGAAGAAGGCAAGCAAGCTGACATCACCGTGATATCGCTGGAACACGAGTCGCTTGAACCGCTCGGCGATATCTGCGCCGCTTTGGTCTTCTCGGCAAGCGGACGCGATGTGCGGCGAACCATCGTCGCCGGCAGGGACCTCCTTTGAATTACTCGCCCGCGGCAGTTTTTAACGCGGCGTAAAGCTCTTCGGGCGTCCATCCGTTGCCGGTAAATATCTTCGTTATCTTGCCTTCGGGCGAGATAACGGCTGTTCGCAGCGAATGATTTATCTGCGTCTTGTCGGTCTCATCGACCTCATAGCGAAGCCCGAAAAAGTCGGCGACCTTACGCACTTCGGCATCCTTGCCGACGACAAGCTTCCATACGGTGAAGTCAGGCTTCACATCGTTGCCAAGATAGCCGATGCCGTATGAACGCAGCTTCTCCGGCGTGTCATTTTCCGGGTCGAACGAGATGCTGATAAGCCGTATCTTGTCACGCTCGGCCGCATCGGCCATGGCCTTTCGTGCAACGTCACTGAAATTCGTTGACATTCGGATACAGTAATCAGGCAGCGGGCAGCGGGCGTAGATGAATGTTACGGCGTACGCTTTGCCTTTAAGATCAGCAAATGCGAGCTTCTTGCCGTCCTGATCGGTCAGGACAAAGTTCGGAACCTCCTTACCCACGCTCGCGACGTTCGGGTTGACCTCGGCAGGTTTGCCTTTATCGGATGCGACCATAAGCGAGATGTTTTCGAGCCAATATTTGCCGTTCTTATTGTCCACAAGAAGGTCGGCGCGTATCTCGGAGCCGGGCTTCATATCATTCCAAACCCAGTCCGCGCGTATCGGAAAGTCCATCGTCATCGCCGCCATATAGCCCGGGATCGCATCATGTTCGATGCCTGCGGTCTTCGCCTGCGGATCGACCGATACAACCGTGCCGTGAAGCTTGTAGCGTTGAACATTCGCATCGTCATTTGCCGCCGGTGCATTTGACGAGCTGCAAGCCGTGAAAAAGATCAAACTTAACAGGGCGAAAAATAAAGTGACCCTCATAACTCTAATCAATAGGTTCCAGTTCTTCATCGTATAAGTAACAATATACGCGATAAGCACTCATCACGCGATGAACGTAGTCCTTTGTCTGTGAAAAGACGAACTCCGGCACCTGAACATCCGTGTCGTTCGAGCGTGAACGCTCGGCCCAACGCTTAACGTTATCTTCGCCGCCGTTGTAGCTCGCCGCGACCGATGCCGGATGCTCAGGAAACATCGCAAAAAGATCGAACAAATACGCAGAGCCGAGCCCGATCGCGATCTTCGGCCGGAAGAGGTCTTCCTGCCGAAGCGCCGCAAAGCCAAGATGTTCAGCGTACCGACGGGCCGTCGGCGCCGTGAACTGCATAAGCCCCCTTGCCGCTGCAGACGATGCCGCGTCGGGAGCAAAACGCGACTCCTGCCGCATTATCGCATAGACGAAACGCGGGTCGATCCGACGCTCTTTTGCCGCAGAAAGCACTTCGCGGGCAAAAGGCGTCGGATAAAGCAAGGCAAGGCTGTCCTTTGCGGTCATCTCAGGCGGCAGCTCCGCAAAGGCCTTGCCCAGCTGCGGCTCCAGCCTTGCCATCACCAGATCGGCACGGTCGCCTCGAAGATATATGTCGTTCATTTCCGCTGTTGAAAGCGGAGGTTTTGTAGCCGCCGCCTGTCCGGCAGCCTCGTCATAAAGGCCGAGAAACAACAGCTCGCCAAGGCCGCTGCGATCGGTCTTCGGCGTATCGGATGTCAATTGCCCGCGAATTTGAGGCCGTGAGCGGATGCCCGACGTACTTATGGCCGAATGAAAGGCCCCGATGGCACGCGCTTTCAGGTCCGCGGCATCAGTAAGCCGCAGAACGCTGAGTGCCGACTGCCGGCGCGCGTCCGCATCCTTTGAATTCAGCCCCGCCGCCGCAGCGGCAAGCTGCGCCGCGATGACAGGCTTTGCGTCCTCCGCACCCGCCAGAGCGTGAAGCCGCTCACTCGCACGCCAGCCGTAATAGCCCGCGGATGTGTCCGCGATCGAAAGGTAAAGGGCAACGGCCGCATCGTAATGCTTCTGCTGTTCGAGCACGTAGCCCTTTAGGAACGTAACCTCCGTGCGATCCGTTCCGCCCGGCATCGAACTGCCGCCAAGATCGGTGAATGACAACAGCCTATCGAGAGCAGCGAGAGCCTGCGGCCAATCGGAGCGTGCCAAATGTATCTTAACTTCGTTGAACACGGCCGCCGCCGCAGGCGGTTTGCCGCTGAATATCGCCTCCGCTTTGCCTGCCCACTTCAACGCCTCGATGTCGTCGCCTTGGTCTCGAAGCACATCGACGATGTTCAGGTAGGCACGGTCGAGCTTTTCATCCGAAGAGTATTGCCGTATGAACTGCTCATAGCGAATTTTCGCCTCCTTCGGCTTGCCGACACGTGCGTATGATGCCGCAGCCTGCAGAAGGCTCTCCTTTGCCGCATCCGTGTCAGCATACTGCTCGCGTATGCGCTCGAACCACTTCAATGCCTCGACATGATCGCGGGCCTGCGCAAAGCCGCGGCCGATCCGGAACAGTGCATCCGCTGCCTTTGCCGGTTCGGTTGCTTTCGCCGCAGCCGCCTCGAAGTGTGGCTTTGCAAGGGCGAATTCACGATTGAACTGATAAACGCCCGCACGCCGAAGGTGCTCAGCCTCGCTGAGGTCGCCAACCTTCGTGCCGTCGGGATCGGCGCCTATATCGGCTGCATCAAGTGCTCTCGCCGCCGTTAATGCCGCGTCGTCCGGCCTTGCCGGATCCGCTGCGGACGCGATCACTTCCTCCATTATCGCAATGCCGCCGCTATCGCCCGAACGGAGCTTTGCAAGGCCCAAAAGGTTCTCATCAGTACGCCGATACCGCACAAGAGCCTTGTCCGAAATTGAACCTTGCGGCGACCCTGCGGTCAGCATCGCGGCAGTGCACGCGAAATTCTCAGTTGCGTAACAGCTTTCGGCGAGCTTTATCCGTGCGGCATTTGCTAAAAGGCTCTGCGGCATCTCGATCAGGATACGGCGCAGATAGATGCCCTCGGCAAGGCGGTTTCCCGAGTTGCCGAACATCTCTGCAAGGTGATAGAGCGCGTACGCCTTCAAGATCGAGTCGCGTTCCGCAACCGCCGAGTAGCTTTCGATCGCAAGGGCGAAATTGCCGCCGGCTTCTGCAAGCCTGCCGAGCAGATAGTCGTAATTATTGTCAGCAAAGAACTTGGCGTCCTGTGAACGCAGCTCGACAAGCCGCTGCACCGCCGCATCATCCTTATGGCCGTCGAGCAGCGACATCAATTCGGTATGCGAAAAACTGCTGTCAGCTCTAATTAATGAAGAAGCCGCCAGCATCGCTGTGAGCATTGCTGCGAGCCGCAAAAACATGTTGCCGGAAAAACGCATTTCAGACGCCGCACTAAAAGCTAATGTTATCGCGGCAGCATCGCGGCGGCAAAACTGACAATTGCCGCGACGTCAGTTAAAATCAACAACAAAATGAGTGCGAGGATTTTAAGTGGACGCGCGATCGCTGACAGCATTCTGACCGAGCTGCGCGGCGAGCTTGCCAACCTGGCCGATATCCACAATTTCAGGCCGCGGCTTGATGTCGTTCGAGTGGGCGACGACGCGGCATCGGAGGTCTATGTCGGGAACAAGGTACGGACGGCGGCCGAACTCGGCATAGATTCGCGAGAGCACCACCTTGACAAGGAAACGGCGCAGGCAGAACTTTTGTCGCTTATCGAAGCTCTCGGCCGCGATGAGCAAGTTGACGGCATTCTGGTGCAGCTGCCGCTTCCGGGCCACATCGACGAGCGCGAAGTGCTCGAAGCCGTCGATCCGCGGCGTGATGTAGACGGCTTTCATCCCGTGAATGTCGGCAATTTGACGCTCGGCTATCCATCGCTTGTGCCGTGCACGCCTGCCGGTGTGATCGAGATACTCAAGCGCTCCGGCATCGAGATCGCGGGCAAACACGCCGTCGTGGTCGGGCGCAGCAACATCGTCGGCAAGCCCATGGCGGCTCTCTTGCTGCGTGAGAATGCGACGGTTACTGTCTGCCACTCGCGTACGCACGATCTTGCATCCATAACGAGCCGGGCCGATATCCTCGTTGCCGCCATCGGCAAGCCCGCGGCTATCGGTGCCGAGCATATACGCGAAGGTGCTGTCGTCATAGATGTCGGCATCAACCGCCTGACCGACGCATCTCAACTCGAAACACTATTTTCCGCAGAGGATGTCGAGAAACGCCGCCGTGCCATTCAGGCCCGCGGCTCGACGCTCATCGGCGATGTCGTACCGAAAGCTGCGTTGGAGCGTGCATCGCATTTCACGCCGGTGCCCGGCGGCGTTGGGCTTTTGACCGTTGCAATGCTGATGAAGAATACATTGACCGCCGCTAAGATGCGGCGCGGCATAGAAGTATGAATTTTGAAGAATATCAATCCGAAGCAAGCCGAACGGCTCTATATCCGCGTCGCCTCTCGAACCTCGAATATCCGACGCTCGGGCTGACGGGCGAGGCCGGCGAGGTCGCAAATGTCGTAAAGAAGATCCAACGCGATCACGGCGGCATCATTTCTGACGATATACGCACCAAGCTCAAGGACGAGCTTGGAGACGTTCTTTGGTACATCTCGGCCTGCGCGGATGAACTTGGAATAACGCTGACCGAGATAGCCGAGTATAACGTCGCAAAGCTCGCCAAGCGGCACAACAGGGCCGCCTGATGCTGAAGGCCGGCCTTACAGGTTCGATAGCCGTCGGTAAATCCTTTGTCATCAGCGTGATGCGGGACGAGGGTTGTTACGTTCTGGATGCTGACGTGACCGCACGCGAGGTCGTCAAGCCGGGCACGCCGGGCCTTTCTGCGATAGTCGAACATTTTGGCAAAGAGGTACTTGACGCGAACGGCGAACTCGATCGCAAACGCCTCGGCAGCATCATTTTTGCGGACAAGGATAAGCGGGAACTGCTCAACTCGATCGTTCATCCGCTTGTGATCGAGGCACAGGACGCGTGGCTTCGCGGCATAGAGGCTTCCGCTCCGGACGCGATCGCCGTTATTGATGCAGCCTTGATGATAGAATCGGGCGGCTATAAGCGCTTTGATAAATTGATTGTCGTCTGGTGCGATAGCGCGATACAATTGCAAAGGTTGATGTTACGCGATTCGATCACGGCGGACGAGGCTCGGCGGCGGATCGAAGCTCAAATGACGCAGGATGAAAAGAAGGCCTTTGCCGACCTGCTGATCGACACGTCGGATGGTTTTGAAGCAACGCGCGAACGCACCATTCAAGTCGTTCGCGAACTTCGCTCCGAAGCTGATAATGAAAAGGAACGCTCAACGTAAGTTTAAGGCTCTTTTTCCCGCGTTTTGCGTCAACGCGCTCATTTTCGGGATCATCCTGACGGCAGCCTCATGCACACAGCTTCAAAAGCCCGCGGTTGACGCCTTTTATTCCGAAACCGCCGCGCCGCAGCGGCAGGAGTTTCGTTGGTCGAACGGAAGATCGCCGCGCTCGCTCGACCCTGCATTGGCCGCTGCGGCACCCGAACGCGACATCGTAAGGGCTATCTACGAGGGGCTGACCGAGATCGACCCGCGTACGCTTTATGCGGTTCCCGCCGTTGCCGAAAAGTGGTCGTCGGCCGAGAACAGCAAGGTTTGGACATTCAAGCTGCGCGATGATGCACGCTGGTCGAACGGCCAAAATGTTACGGCAAATGATTTTGTTGCAGAATTCAAACGGCTGGCATCACTCGGAACAAGGGCAGCGAACTACACGCTTTTCAGCAATATCAGAGGAATGGCCCCGAAAGATGCCGCTGAAAACGAGGTGCTGATCGAACCCGAACTCACTCCGCCGGGAACGCCCTCCGCCGCACCTGAGAACAACGGGGCTAACTTTCACCGCTTCCAAGATCAAACGCGAAATGAAAAGCCGGCGGAGCGAGAGAAGCCGCCGGCATCTGATACTGAGAAAGCAGAGCCGTTCGGTGTGCGTGCAGTCGATGACGCGACACTTGAGATCACGCTAATTCATCCCGATAAGGACCTGCCGAAGCTGCTCGCCGACCCGCTGTTCCGGCCTGTTTTTCGGCAAGGCAAGGAATTCGAGGCTGACACGCTGAACGATGAAGCTGTAACGAACGGTGCGTTCGAGATAGCGGCAATTGACGGCGGCGCGGTAACACTCGCACGTTCCGACACCTATTGGGGCCGCGACTCTGTCAAGCTCGACCGCGTATATTTCATCCCGAAGGATTCATCCGATGCGGCGCTGGAGGCATACCGCAGCGGCGAACTCGATGTGGTAACTAATGCCAATTTCGAGCCGCTGGCCTTAAAGCTGCTCGCACCTTTTAAGGACTTTCGGCAAACAACGCACAGCGCGCTGAACTTCTACGAGGTCAATACACGATCAGGCCCGCTTGCCGACCGCCGCGTGCGCGAGGCGCTTGCGATCTCGATCGACCGCGAACAAATAGTTGACGGCGAACTCCAAGGCTCCATGCAGCCTGCCGCTACGTTCCTTGCTGTTGGCGGCGATCATCGAAAGACGATTGCCTTCGACCCCGACCGAGCGGCCGACCTGATGACGGCGGCAGGCTTCCCTTCCGGCGAAGGCTTTCCGACACTGCGGCTCGTCATCAACCGCAACGATACACAGCAGCGTGTTGCCAAGACCGTAACGCGTATGTGGAAAACGCATCTGAATATCGATGCCGAGATCATCGTCAAAGAAGCAGCCGAGTTGGATGAGGTGCGAAAGGCCAGCGACTTTGACTTGATTCGCCGCGGCGTACTGCTGCCGACATCGGATGAATTCGCCGGTTTGAGTGCTATCTTCGGCACGCCGAAACGACCTCGCACGGCGCCGCCGCTGGCAAAAGCACCTGTTGACATAGAGCCGCGGCCGAGCGCCGGCGAACCTCTCGGCACGCCCGATGCAGCAACGCCGCAACCTGACGGTTTGGCAGAAGCGCCTATCTCGGATATATTGCTGTCAGAAAGTTCGGAGCTCTATGACCTAAAAGCGATACCGCTTTATTTTCCGACCTCGCAGTCATTGATCAAGCCGTACGTGATAGGTTTCGAGGTCAACGCGCTTGATGCACCCCTGCTTAGCGGTGTCAGCATCAACAACAATTGGAATGTGCAAAAGCAGTAGCGGCACATCCGGCACAGTAATGAGATCACATAAACTTACTGTCATTTTGTCGGTTATCGCTGTAATTTCGGCGGGCTGTATGACGTCGGCAAAAGGGCGCTATTTCGGTAAGACGGTCGCACCGGCAGATGACTCGCTCCGCTATGTCAGCGGCTCGGAACCCGAATCGCTCGACCCGCAAATACCCGACGGACAGCCCGAGGCACGCATCTTCATGGCCCTTTACGAAGGCCTTGTCGAATATGGCCCGAAGGATCAGCAGCCGATACCGGCACTCGCCAAGAGCTGGGAATCAAGCCACGCGGTCGATGAGTTCATTTTTCATCTTCGCGACAATGCCCGCTGGAGCGACGGGCAGCCGATAACGGCCGGCGATTTTGTTTATTCGATGCGCCGCGGCTTTGCGCCCGAGACGGCCTCGCGCACCGCCGGCCTCGGCTATTTCATCAAGTACGCTGAGGATTACAACGGAGCAAGGGTCTTTGCAAAAAAGGACGGCCGCTTCCTCACCATAGAAGACCTGGGCGAGACGCCGCGGCGGACCGAGCCTATCGGGCCGGAAACGGATGTTTCACGCGCTCTGCACGCGCCTGACCGCATAACACTTGAGGGCGATGCGGCGAAACGCGCAAAAGAATTGGCCGGCGATAAGAAGCTCGCCGCGCTCGTCAGCGGCGCGGAGTTCGTCCCTGTAAAGGGCGAGGATATCGGCGTCGAAGCCATCGACCCATACACGGTGCGTATCACGCTGAGACAGAGCGCTCCGTTCTTTGTCGGGCTTCTCGCTCATCAATTCTTCAAGTTCGTGCCGCGTCAGGCGATCGAAAAGTTTGGCAAGGAGTGGATCCGCCCCGAGCACATCGTTACCGGCGGCGCGTTCCGGCTAAAAGAATATCGGCCTTACGACAAACTCGTTGTCGAAAAGAACCCGTACTATTGGGATGCCGATAATGTGCACCTTTCGCGTATCGAGTTCTATCCGGTAGAGGATAATTCGACGACGCTGAACCTCTACAAGGCCGGTGCGATCGATGCATTCCTTAACCACACGGTGCTGACATCTTGGATCAGCGAGATACGGCAGTACAAGGACGAGTACATGAACTTTCCCGAGGCGGCGACCGCATACTACGCGATGAATATGACAAAGCCGCCTTTCGACGATATTAAAGTGCGCCGCGCCTTCCTGCTCGGCCTTGACCGTCAGGCGTTGTCGGATTTTCGCAAGGTAACAAAGCCTTTATACGGCAAGGTCCCGACCGGCATCTTTCCGGCGTATGACAAAGCAGCCGCGATCGTGAACGATGAGATGGCAAAGGAGAACGGCGTAACTCCCGAAGAATGGAAGAACCGCTTCAAGTTCGACCCCGACAAGGCACGGCGGTTGTTGGCCGAGGCAGGCTTTCAGGTAAATGCCACCGGCAATGGCTTTACTTGCCCTTCGTTCCCGACCGACCGCGTGTCGATCACATACAACACGAACGAGAATAATAAGGCCATAGCAGAATTCATTCAGGCACAGTGGAAACAGAATCTCGGCGTTACGATCCCGCTGAAGACGATGGAATTCAAGACCTATCTGCCGTACTTCAAATCGCTGCAGTATGAGGGTTTCGCACAGTTCCTTTGGTCGGGCGATTATATGGATCCTTATACGTTCCTCGGCCTTCAGTACGGCAAGGACAACGAAGGCGGAGCGGGCTTTTACGACCCGAAGTACGACAAGATGCTCGATGACGCCAATGCCGAGCTCGATACTGAAAAGCGTATGGAGATGCTCGCGCGTGCCGAAGCTTATCTGATGGAGAAACTGCCGATGATACCGCTCACGGTCAACGCCACCAACTGGATGAAAAAGCCGTACGTCAAGGGAATGTATCCGAATCCGGGCACGATGCTGCCGTGGAAATTCGTTTATATCGAACACGACCCGGCAAAGTGGGCATCAGATGTGGAGAACATAATGACGACGCCCGATCCGCAGGCCGACAAACAGCTTGCCGACCTTATGAGTACGCAGAAGGAAGACGCAAAATAGCCGATAAACGATGCTGAGCTTCATCATCCGCAGACTTCTTTTCATAATTCCGATGGCTCTTGTCGTCGTAACGCTGACGTGGGGGCTGATCCGCATAGCGCCGGGCAACTTCTACACGGGCGAAAAGAAGCTTCCGCCGGCTGTCGAAGCAAATATCCGCAAGAAATACGGCCTCGACCTGCCGTGGTATCAGCAGTACGGGCTGATGATGTCGAACGTGATCCGCGGCGACTTCGGCGATTCGCTCAAATACCAAGGGCAATCGGTCAACGAGATCATACGCAGGCATCTACCGTATTCGGCGGCGATCGGCTTTCTCGCATATTTGCTTGCATTGATGATCGGGCTTTCGGCAGGCATCATCGCGGCTCTGAAGCAGAACTCCGTCTTTGATTACGCCTCGATGTCGCTTGCAATGCTCGGGCTTTCGGTCCCGAACTTCGTGCTCGGGCCGCTGCTTGTGCTCGTATTCTCATTTTGGCTTTACCTGCTGCCGCCGGCACGTTGGGGCGGGCTTGCCGGACTCGTTATGCCCGTTGTAACGCTTGCCGCGATCTATGCAGCGTACATCGCACGTTTGACACGTGCCGGAATGCTCGAAGTGCTGCGGTCCGACTACATACGAACGGCTCGTGCGAAAGGGCTTGACGAGAGGACCGTCCTGCTGCGGCACGCACTTCGCGGCGGGCTTGTCCCTGTGCTTTCGTTCACCGGCCCGGCACTTGCGGCCTTGCTCGCCGGAACCGTTGTTGTAGAAAAGGTCTTTGTCATTCCCGGCCTCGGGAATATTTTCATTCAGTCGGTACTGAACCGCGACGAGCCGCTTATTCTCGGCATCGTTGCATTCTTGTCCATACTGATAATGGTCTTTAACCTGTTGGTCGATATCGGCTACGGATTTCTCGATCCGAGGATCAGATACGAGTAAGTATGTCTGACGAAACGGTCAAGTCAACCTCGCTTTGGGGCGACGCTTGGAAGCGGCTGCTGCGAAATAAACTCGCGGTCTTCGGCCTCGTCGTGCTCGCGGTCATGGTCGCGGCAGTGATCGTCGGGCCGTATTTGATACAAGCGCTGACCGGCTATACATACGATTCGATCCCGACGGACCGCGCGCTTGTCCGGTCGATGCCGCCGTCACTGACACATTTGATGGGCACCGATGACGCGGGCCGCGACCTTTTGGCGCGCGTCCTGCAAGGCGGCCGCATCTCGCTGATGGTCGGCATCATATCAACGCTCGTTTCGCTTATCGTCGGCGTAACTTACGGAGCCGCAGCAGGTTACCTCGGCGGCCGCATCGACAATCTAATGATGCGCATCGTCGATATCCTTTACTCGATACCGTACATCCTGATCGTGATCGTACTGCTCGCGGTCTTTGGCGGCCCTTCGACGCCCGGCTGGATCAAGTGGCTCTCGACAACCGTCGGCGGCGAAGGCAATCAAGGACTCAGCCAAATACTGCTGCTCTTTTTTGCACTTGGCCTGGTTTCATGGCTGACGATGGCACGCGTGGTGCGCGGCCAGGTCTTAAGCCTCAAGAATCAGGAATTCGTGATGGCGGCACGCGCGACCGGCGTTTCGAGCCTCGGCATAATATTCCGTCATTTGATACCGAACTCACTCGGGCCTGTGATAGTTTACGCCACGCTGACCGTGCCGAGCGTGATGCTGACCGAGGCGTTCCTCTCATTCCTCGGGCTTGGTGTTCAGGCACCATTTGCATCTTGGGGCAGCCTTGCCGCGGACGGCATCAAGAATGTCGCGATATTCCCGTGGCAGCTGATCGCACCCGGCATAACCATGGCTTTGGCTCTTTTCTCCCTGAACTTTTTGGGCGACGGCCTGCGTGACGCACTCGATCCGCAGACGCGCAAATTCTGATAAATGAACGCAAAAAGCGACACAATTCTTTCGGTCATCGGCCTCAAGACCTATTTCCGCACCGAGGACGGCATCGTCAAGGCGGTCGATGATGTGTCGTTCGAATTAAAGAAAGGCGAGACGCTCGGCATCGTCGGCGAGTCGGGTTCGGGCAAATCGGTAACTAACCTGTCGGTCATGCGCCTCATTCCCGATCCGCCGGGTCAGATCGCGGGCGGAAGCGTTACATTTGACGGCATCGACGTGCTTTCGCTGCCGATCGATGAGGTCCGCAAGATACGCGGCCGCCGCATCGCGATGATCTTTCAGGATCCGATGACATCGCTCAATCCGTTCCTTAAGATCTCGAAACAGTTGATGGAGGTAACGCAGCTTCATCTCGGCCACACCAAGCAGCAGGCACGCGAACACGCCCTTAAGATGCTCAAAATGGTCGGCATTCCCGATGCCGAGAGCCGTATCGACGGTTATCCGCATGAATTCTCAGGCGGAATGCGCCAGCGTGTGATGATCGCGATGGCGCTGAGCTGCGACCCCGAACTGCTTATTGCCGACGAGCCGACGACCGCACTCGACGTAACCATTCAGGCACAGATCCTCGAACTTATAAAGGACCTGAAAGAGCGAATGGGCACGAGCGTCATCCTGATCACGCACGACCTCGGCGTAGTCGCGGGCATGACCGATAAGATCATCGTTATGTACGCCGGCAAGGTCTTTGAGAAGGCTCCGACAAAGGAGCTGTTCGAGCGGCCCGCGAACCCTTATACGCAAGGCCTGCTCCGCAGCGTTCCCGATCCCGCACACGAACAAGGCAAAGATCTCTATCAAATTCCGGGCCTGCCGCCCGATGTCGCACATCTGCCGCCGGGCTGTCCGTTTGCCGAACGCTGCGAGCGCGCCGAGGATGTATGCCGCCGCGAATTTCCGCCGTTCATCAAGATAAACGACGACCATTATTCGCTATGCCACTTTGCCGAAGAGGTTTACCGCGAAGGAGCGCCGAAAGAATGACGACTGGAACCAACGATCTGATAACGCTCAAAGACGTAAGAGTGCATTACCGCTCGGGCGGCGGGCTTTTCAGCCACGCTAAGACCGTCAAGGCGGTTGACGGCGTATCGCTCAGCATAAAAAAAGGCGAGACGCTCGGGCTGGTCGGTGAATCAGGCTGCGGCAAATCTACGCTCGGCAAGGCGATACTTCGGCTTACGAACACCACTTCGGGGCAGATCGTCTATGACGGCAAGGATCTCGCTCGGCTGCCGAATTCGGCGATGCGCGAACGGCGAAAACGGCTTCAGATGATATTTCAGGATCCGTATGCCTCGCTCGACCCGAGAATGACCGTCGGGCAGATCATCGGCGAGCCTTTACGAACCTTTGGGCTTGCAAAAGGCTCGGTTGACGGCCGCGTCCAAGAGCTTATGGAAACGGTCGGGCTCAGCCGCCGCTTCATCAAGCGTTATCCGCACGAGTTCTCGGGCGGGCAGCGTCAGCGTATAGGCATCGCCCGTGCGCTGGCCGTCGATCCCGAATTCATCGTTGCCGATGAGCCGATCTCGGCACTCGATGTTTCTATTCAGGCCCAGATAATGAACCTGATGGAACATCTGCAGGCCGCCAAGCAGCTTACGTATCTGTTCATTTCACACGACTTGCGTGCCGTACGGCATCTTTCTGACCGTGTCGCCGTGATGTATCTGGGCCGCATTGTCGAGCTTGCCGACGGCAAAGAGATCTATCGCGAACCGCTGATGCCTTACACGCAGGCTCTCATTTCTGCCGTGCCGGTTCCCGACCCTGTCGTTGAGGCAAAACGCGAAAGGATCATCCTAAATGGAGATGTTCCTTCGCCGATCGATCCGCCGTCAGGCTGCCACTTCCATACACGCTGCCCATTCGCCATCGAAGAATGTAAGCAGCAGACGCCGAAGC
Source organism: Chloracidobacterium sp. (assembly GCA_015075585.1). Taxonomy (NCBI): domain Bacteria; kingdom Pseudomonadati; phylum Acidobacteriota; class Blastocatellia; order Chloracidobacteriales; family Chloracidobacteriaceae; genus Chloracidobacterium; species Chloracidobacterium sp. The sequence continues at coordinate 946,177 of JABTUB010000002.1, read as the reverse complement.
TCAAAGAGATAAGAACGAACCATTTCGCGGCCTGCATCCGCATCTCGCCCGAATATCCGAACATCGCAGAAAATGCCGCCGCCGGCCTCCGAGCTCTCGAATAAGGCGATGCGCACAACTTGAAAAGTTGTTAAAAAGTACTGAAAACTCGATGCTATTCGAAGTTTTTGAGGCTAAACGCATTCTTTTCATTCGCACATGGGCGCATGGGAAGGGCAGCGTCTATCATACGAAAAGGCGTGGGCATACGAGACAAATTCAAGCGGATAGCCGAAAAGCACGGCATCGCCATCGCCGTCATTGACGGCGCGATGCGCGAGGTCTTTACGGCTAACGACAACTCGATCTGCAAAACGCTCAATCCTGACGGTGTGCTCAGCCCGCAATGCGCACAATTCTGCGGCAAGGCATACGAAAAGACGGCCGCGACCGGCAAGGCCGTACGCTTTGTCTGCCACGCGGGGCTTGAGTGCCGTGCCTTCCCTATGCGGTCCGAAGATCACATGCTTGCGGCCGTCGTCGGCCGAACATTCACACGCTCGGAGAATTACCGCCGTGCCGGTGCGCGTGCCACAAGCGGCGACTGGAAAGGCCTCGACACCTCGGCACTCTTCGAACACGTGCTGATGACAGGCTCATCCGATCAGGTCGAGGCCGCATTCGAACTCGCACGCGAGGCCGCCGCCGAGCTTTCGGCAGAAGTGCCTGCCGGAAAGCACACCGAACCGGGAACGGAGGCAACTGATCCGACGCCCGCAGAGCAGCCGCAAAAGCCGCCCGATGTTCTCGTTTCAAGAGATGATGCGGGAGCATGGCGTTCGCTTTACGGCTCGTTGCTCGAGCGCGACTATCGTTCGGCGTGTGAGGCGGTCGTTGACTTTGTCGCCGAGATATACGGCATCGCATCGCTCGGCTGGCTTACTGCCCACGAAGGGCGTTTTCGTAAGTTCACGGCACGCGGCCGCATGAACGACAGCAACGTCCGCATCGGCATAGACACTGCGGACGCCCGCCTTGTCGAGGCAGTTGAGAACGAGCGGCCGCTTGTACTGACCGAACGCACGAGCACCGGCAAGGATGCCCGCTCGCTCTGCATTTTTCCGCTCCGTGTCGGCACCGAGATCACATCGGCGTTGGCCGTACTCGATCCGATCGAGGATCTGGCGATGCGGCGGCAGATCGTACGGCTGTGCAGCACAATAGCACCGCGGATCGAGATCCTGCGGCTGCGTGCCGAGGTCGCCGGCCGCGATGACCTTGTTCGCTCGGTCCGCCGATTTACCGACAGTTTGCGCAATGTGGACACCGCAGACTTCTGGTCGCAGCTTGCCATCAACTCAGCAGAGCTGATGCAGTCGGAAAAGGCATCGATCATGGTGTACGACGAAGCAGCCGACCGATTTGTGATAAAGGCTGCGATAGGAACTCCGCCGGATGCATTGTCCGACCCCGATCCCGGACGGCGCGTTTCGCGTACCGTCTTTGAGCGCGGTACACCGGCCGTCGTGTCGAACATCACAACATCAGGCCTCGGGCCGCTCGCCGAAGAGCGACGCTACCGAACGTCTTCATTTATCAGCAGCCCGATCGTTCTCGGCGATAAAAAGCTTGCCGTGATCAACTTCACCGACAAGGCCTCGGGAGCGGCATTTGACCGCAGCGACCTTGAACTGCTGCAGGCCGTCGGCTCGCATATTGCCATTGCCATCGACCGTATCGAACTCCGCGAAAAAGCGGGCGAATTCGAGCAGCTTTCCGTTACCGACACGCTCACGGGCTTGCTTAATCGCCGCTACATAGAGCAGCGTCTGCTGGAAGAGGTCAAACGCTCGAACCGCCACGGCTACCCGATGAGTTTTCTTATGATCGACGTGGACAATTTCAAGAGCTATAACGACACCTTCGGCCATCCGGCCGGCGATGAGGCTCTGAAACTCGTCGCACATCACCTGAAGGAGACACTGCGAAGCGCCGATGTTGCGGCACGCTTCGGCGGCGAAGAATTTGCCATCCTTCTGCCGCAAACGACGAGCGAAGAAGCAATGGCGATCGCCGAACGCGTCCGTGCCGGCATAGCAGCGGCGATCTTTCCGCATAGGGAGGTAACCGTCAGCATCGGTGCGGCAACGTGTTTGAGCGAATCGTGCGCGGCCGAAAGCCTTATACACGAGGCAGATCAAGCTCTATACGCAGCGAAACACCGCGGGCGCAACGCTGTCGTTGCCGCTTCGGAATTGGATAAACAGGACGGAACATTTCAATAGATGGCAAGCCGTGTGCGCGACAAATTGATCGCCGATCTTGCAGCCGCCGACTTCATCGGCCGCGAGAGCGAGATCGGCCGCCTCACAAAACATGCCCTTGAGGGTACCGGCGGTATTTGCCTGCTTGCACAGCCGCGGGCCGGTGCATCGGAACTCCTGCGGCAGGTCTTTGACAGGCTTTTTGTCAGGCAGGAACGCATCGCTCCGGTCTATTTTCGCTTTCGCGATAACGACCGCAGCGAGCGGTCCGCAGCAAAGCGTTTTGCTCTAACATTTCTGACACAGTTGGTCGCATTTCGCCGCCGCGACCCGTCGCTGCTTTTTACCGAGCCGGATCTCGCGACCCTTGAACGCCTTACTCATCCTGACGATGAATTCGTTTCGCAAAGGGTCATCGAGGCGGCCATTTCCGGTGATGCAGCAGCAGCCTCGCTCATCGGAGCAACGCTCGGTTCCGAGTGTTTTGTAATGATCGATGATGCTCACTTTGCCGCGGAAGGGCTTGTCGCGACGTTCACTGAGGTCTTTGCCCGCGCAGGGCGCTCGTTCGTCATCGCCGGCCACCGGCGCTGTCTCTATCCGCGTATCGAGCTTGAGACGCTCCCGCTCGAAACGCTTTCACTTGCCGACACGCGAACACTCATCGAGCGCCTCGCACGACGCGCCGGCGTCGCCGTAAATGCTGAGACAACAGACCTTATCGCCGTACAGCTTCAGTGCGATCCGCTTTTCATCAGCTGTCTTTTCAGGCGTGCGGCTGACAAGGGCGACTCGCTCGACACTTTTCGAGCGGTGATGGGCGCCTACGCCGACGAGCTTTCCGGCGGGCGTATCGGAAGGTATTTTGATAAAGCCCTGACGGCCTTGCCGTACGATGCGATGATCGAACTTGCAGCATCCGGCCGCATCGCAAAGCGAATGCGAACGGCCATCGATCCGCACGACATCGAGCGGCTTGAGCGGCTCGAGATCGTGTCGTCAACGGCCCGCGGCATCGTGCTTGAAAGGCATTGCCGTGCCCTCAACGACCATCTCGAAACGGCATCTCGGCTCGTGAAGGCAGATTCTCGTGCTTCGGTTATCGGTGAGCGCCTAGCCGAACTTGTCGAAGGCGCGCCGCACCTAATGCGGCAGCATTATCGCGATAGCGCATCGCTTGGCATCAAGGAATTGCTGCGGCTTTTTGACGGGCGCTCGATAGCACGGGCAATGATCGACTATTATCCGTACCACGACGACCTCAAAGGCCGAAGTGCCGACGAGATCGCCGAACGAACGGCAGCTTCGGAAGATATGTTCACGCTTCCTGAAACTATCTTTGCTGCCGACGCCGCATCTTTTTATCCGCCGATAGCTACACAGCTTGATGCCGGCCGCGCCGCCGTTGCCATAATTGCGAACAATGAGCCGAACGAAGACAGAGCCGTATGGATCGCCGCCGAGATCGACTCAAAACTCGAGGCGGCGGCCGACACTGCCGAATTCTGGTGCGACCGACTCGAAATGCTCGCTGCACATTGCGGCTTTCGCCGTGCACAAATTTGGCTGATAGCTCCGGAAGGCTTCGCGCCGGACGCTCTCGACATTCTTAACGCGCGCGGAGCCATCGGCACAAGCAAAGCTCAGTTCGCATTGCTGCAACGCGAATTCGGAAAAGCCGCCGCCGAAACTCCGCCTTCTTATGAGGTCATCGCCCCGATGGGCGAGGATGCCGAGATGTTCGTTGTCCGCACGATCGATTCGATCGCCGAGCGGCACAGGCTACCGCAGGAGGCGATCACGCCGATAAAGACCGCTGTCGTCGAGGCGTGCATCAATGCTGCCGAACACAGCCTAAGTCCCGACCGCCGTCTTGCGGTCAGTTTTACCGTCCTACCCGAACGAATTGACATCACTGTAGCCAGTCGCGGCGTACGTCTTTCGCCGCGTCATAATGAAGAGCAGATCGGCGATGTACAACGCCGCGGATGGGGCCTTCGGCTTATGAAAAGCCTTATGGATACGGTTGTGATCGAGGCTGTTGATGACGGAACACGCCTGCGTATGTCGAAGTCCTTCCCGCGCAGCGACGCCTAAGACTCCGCGCTTATGTTCTTAAGCGCTTAAATTTTCTATTGTAAATATCGTTTCGATGTGATAGAACTACGTTCAAGTTGATTCTTCGGCGTCTCGCTCTAAACTTAACAAAAGGAAATAATTACGTGATCGCAGAACCTGTTTACCAAAGTGGGCCCGGCGGCGAAAGCCAACAGGCGGTCGTCCTTGCCGGAAACTACCTCAACAAACTTTCAGGCGAAAAGATCGAACGCGAATGCAAAGATCGCCTGAATGAAGGCTGCAAAAAGATCGTCCTAGATTTTTCGGGCACCGAGGTCATTAACAGCATCGGCATATCGATCCTTCTTGGCATTATCGACTCGGCCAAGAGCGTCGGTGCCGAGGTCTTTTTTGCCGATCTGAACGCCGGCTCTGCCGAGCTTTTCAAGACACTCGGCCTTACACGCCATGTAACGATCGTTTGAGGGAACTATGATCGAGCAACAGCAGAAGCTTATACACGCATTTGGTGCCCTCGCCGAACTCGGCAATGAGGTCGCGAACAAGAACAGCTTTCAGGAGACGATACGCACTTCGCTGCATCTGATCTCGGGTGCGTTGGCGATCATGCGCGGCGGTGTCGCACGCTATTCACGCTTCGGGCATGAGCTGCATATGATCGCGATTCGCGGCCTCGGCGACGATTTTCCGCTCACGCTCTCGCTCTGTCTCGAGGACGAACGCCAATTCCTTGCGAACGGCCTCAACCCGATCGAAACGCAGGCCGCAAAAGTGCTGCCGTTCTTTCAGGTTTACGACCGAAGCTTTGAACGCCGTTCGATCGAGCTGTTCGTACCGCTCATCATACGCGATGAACTTGTCGGCGCTCTGTTCCTCGGCGAAAAGGCGACGGCTGAGCCTTACACGAGCTACGAAAAAGAGATCATTTGCGCAATGGGACGCCACATCGGCGTTGCGATAGCACAGCGGAATATGATGGCCGAGATCGAACGGCATACCGAAGCGAACCGCAAACTCGTCGATAACATGCGCACGACATATACCGACACGGTAAAGGCTTTTGCCGCAGCGATAGACTTCAAAGACAAATACACCGAAGGCCACTCGGTACGCGTAGGAAAGTACAGCGAGATCATCGCAACAGAACTCGAATGGCAACCCGAAGAGATCGAAGGTGCGGCCATCGCGGGCTATCTGCATGACGTCGGCAAGCTGACGGTCGAGCGAAAGATCATCAATGCGCCGTATAGGATAAATGCGAAAGAATCTGCCGAATTGAACAAGCATCCGGCCGTCGGTTACGAGATATTGTCGCCGATACATCACCCGTACGCGAACGTGCCGCTTGCGGCAAAGTACCACCACGAACGCCTCGACGGACGCGGCTACCCCGACGGCCTCTACGATCGCGAGATACCGTACATCGCAAAGGTCGTGAGCCTTGCCGATTCGCTGGATGCGATGACGAGCGACAGGCCGTACAAAGCGCGTCGGCCCGCCGCGGAAGTGATCGACGACCTGCGGCGTAATGCGGGCAAGCAGTTCGCCCCGGAGCTTGTAACGGCCTTCCTTCGCGGGATGCTAAAGGAACTCAACGGTGAAACGAAAGGGAAACGTTACCGCCGCGTGCTCGGACGCGACTATATGGAGGCGGAAGGCCTCGGCGCGATGGTCCGCTCGGCTTTGAACGATATCGCACCTTCGCGGCCGATATCGCTTATGGCCTCTGACCGCCCTGCTCTCTAGGCCCTTATTTGAACTCACAAACGGCCGATCCGCAGTAACGGATCGCGGCAGACGGCCCTTTCTTTTGCTTTACAGAGGTTTTATTCTGCGGGCTTTTCGAGCAGCTTGATGAATTTCTTTGCGGCGAGCGAAAGGCTCTTATCGCTCCTGTGGATCACGCCGACGGAGCGTTTCCAATAATCTTCCGCAAGCCGAATTACCGCAAGGGCGTTGTTTCGCTGCTCTTCGATGACCGAAGGCTCAGGCACGACGGCAAGCCCGAAGCCGGCTTCGACGGCGCGTTTGATCGTCTCGATATTATCGAATTCGGCGACCTTTCTGACCTCGATGCCATTTTGCTTGAACGTCCTTTCCATCATCTTTCGAGTCGGCATATCACGTTGGAAATGAACGAGGTCCTCGCCGCTGAGGTCCGTAACCTTCAGCTCCTTCCGTTTTGACAACGGATGCCCCGGCGGCGCTATCACGACAAGGCGGTTCTCGGGCATCGGCACGATCGTCAACCCGCGTTTCGGTTCGGGAAATGCGATCACGCCAAGCTCGACCTTGCCGTCAAGCACATCACGCACCACCTTGGTCGTGCGCAAATATTCGAGGTCGATCTTTGCTGCAGGATACTTGGTCATGAATTCACGCACCTTAGCGGGCAGTTCGTAAAGCCCGACGCTGTAGATCGTCGCAACACGAACGGTGCCGCCGATACGCCCGACGGCGCCGCGCATATTCTCCTGCATCTCGCCATAGGCGGCGAGCACCTTTTTTGATTCGCGATAGAACACTTCGCCCGCGCCGGTGAGTTTGACCTCGCGGCGTCCGCGTACACGCTCGAGCAGGCGTTTATTGAATTTTTTCTCGAGCGCCCGTATCTGTTGGCTGACCGCTGACTGCGTAATGAAATTACGCTCGGCCGCAAGCGAGAAACTTTCGAGATCGACGAGGTCGCAAAAGACCTTGAGTGTGTCGAGATTCATAAGTTATTAGCCGGACTGTTTATTATGCACTGAATTATTCATTTTATCTCATATTCGATCGGTCGTATCATAAAAATCTGCGTCCACTATTGCCGTTAGAGCGGCTTTGGGCTAGAATTTTTGTTACTCGGACACCAAGTTTGGCAGATGATCAATCAATAGATGGCGATCAAGTTTTCTAATTCCTTTCTGATGAGAAAGCTGCATCAGGTTACGGGCATCGTACCGCTGGGCATCTTTTTCTTGTTCCATATCTACACGAACTCCGCTGCACTGAACGGCGCGAAGGTCTTTAACGATCACGTTGAGGATCTTCACGAAATGCCGTACCTGCTGTTGGTCGAGATATTCGGCGTCTTTATTCCGCTGATGTTTCACGCGGTTTACGGCATGCTGATATCGTCGGAGGCGAAGGTCAACGTGTTCAACTACCGCTTTGCGCGGAACTGGTTCTATGTGCTCCAGCGGATATCGGGTGTTTACCTGTTCTTCTTCCTGCTGTTCCACATACTGAATTTCCGCTTCGGCTTGATACCGGGACTCAATATGACGCCCGTCGCAGGCAATGCTCAGCAGGCTTACGCGATAATCGCGAAGGAGTTCGCCATCTGGTGGGTGCTTGTGCTCTATATCCTCGGCCTGCTCGCTACGGCGTGGCATCTTGCATACGGCGTATTCCTTTTTGCGGTCGATTGGGGCATCGTTATCGGCGTCAAGGCACAAAAGATACTGCTCTACGGCTGCCTCGGATTCGGGTTGATACTTGCATTTGTCGGCATCAATTCGGCATTCGCGTTCAAGCGGCCCTGCGGCTTTATGCCTGCGGAGCTGTGCCAGGATTCTGCTGAACGATCTCCGGCGGAAAAGGCCCCTACACCGAGAATGCCCGTGCAAAAAGGCCCGTAAGCGATGACGGGATTTGGAAATTTCACTCACCGCTCATCATCCGCCCTCGATCGGCATGAGCCGACGCTTGACCGGCGAATGATGGCAAACATTTAAGTTATTATGGCAAAAGATCTAAAGATCGCGATCGTCGGCGGCGGGCTTGCGGGCCTCGCCGCAGCGATGAGGATCGCGGAAGCGGGGCACAACGTCGAGCTTATTTCGGTCGTGCCCGTTAAGCGTTCACACTCGGTTTGCGCCCAAGGCGGCATAAACGGTGCCGTGAATACAAAGGGTGAGGGCGACTCGCCTTACATACACCTTGACGACACGGTTTACGGCGGCGACTTCCTCGCCAATCAGCCGCCTGTCAAACGTATGTGCGACATGGCGCCCGAGATCATCTATCTCTTTGACCGAATGGGCGTGCCGTTCTCCCGAACGAAGGAAGGCCTTATGGACTTTCGGCGTTTTGGCGGTACGCTGCACCACCGTACGGCATTCTCGGGTGCATCGACGGGCCAACAGCTTTTGTACGCGCTCGACGAACAAGTGCGGCGGATGGAGGTTGCGGGCAAGGTTACGAAATTCGAAGGCTGGGAGATGCTCTCGCTCGTGCTAGACAGCCATCAGGTTTGCCGCGGCCTCGTCGCGATGAACCTGCAAACGCTTGAGCTTAGATCATTTGAGGCAGATGCGGTTATCATGGCGACCGGCGGCCCGGGCCTCATCTTCGGTAAATCAACCAACTCGATGACCTGTACCGGAAGCGCGACCGCTGCCTGCTATCAGCAGGGTGCCCGCTATGCGAACGGCGAATTCATACAGGTTCATCCGACATCGATCCCGGGTGAGGACAAACTCCGTCTCATGAGCGAATCGGCACGCGGCGAAGGCGGCCGTGTTTGGGTGCCGAAAGCGGACGGCGATACGCGGCATCCGCGCGACATCCCCGAAAGCGAGCGTTGGTACTTCCTCGAAGAACGATATCCGGCATACGGCAACCTCGTACCGCGCGACATCGCAACGCGCGAGATATTTCAGGTCTGCCTCGAGGGCCACGGCATCGGCGGCGAAAATCAGGTCTATCTCGACCTCACACACATTCCGGCAGATACGCTTACTGACCGGTTGGGTGCGATCCTCGAGATCTATGAGATGTTCGTCGGCGACGATCCGCGTTTCGTTCCGATGCGCATCTTCCCCGGCGTGCATTATTCGATGGGCGGCCTTTGGGTCGATTTCGAACAGCGTACGAATATTCCGGGCCTCTTTGCCGCCGGCGAGTGCGATTATTCGATACACGGAGCCAACCGCCTTGGTGCGAACTCGCTCCTCTCATGCGTTTACGGCGGCTTTTCGGCCGCACCGTCGGCGATCGAATACGCCCGCAATGTCGAACGCGGCGATACCGAGACCAACGGCATCCACGATGCTGAAGTAAAGCGGCAGCAGGAATTGAATGACGCGATCGTCAAGAACGAAGGCAGCGAGAATCAGTATAAGCTGCACGATGAGCTTGGAAAGGTAATGACCGATAACGTAACGGTCGTCCGCTACAACGATCGCCTTAAGGCGACCGATGAAAAGATCCTCGAGCTGCAGGATCGCTTCAAGAAGATATCGATCAACGACTCGAATCTCTGGGCGACGCAGGCCGTGCCTCACGCACGCCAGCTCAAGAATATGCTCGAGCTAGCCCGCGTCATCACGCTCGGAGCACTGAACCGTGATGAGTCGCGCGGAGCTCACTACAAGCCGGACTTTCCGAACCGCAATGATGAAGAGTGGCTCAAATCGACAATCGCCGAATACTCGGCCGAAGGCCCTGTGCTCAGCTACGAGCCAGTCGATATCTCACTAGTCGAGCCGCGCAAGAGGGATTATTCTAAGAGTTGACGATCGCCGGCAATATGTCGGCAACCATTGAATTGACAGCGGCAATTTCCGCAAAAGGGCCGAACGGCAGCAGCACTGCCATCGGAAGCTATTAAAGCGACAATGAGTGAACATATCGAAAAGAAGCGTTTGGAAAATCCTCCGGCGAAGATCAAGTTCAGGATCGAGCGGCGTGCGAATCCGGATTCGCCGGCCTATTGGGAGACGTTTACGGTCGATTACCGCCGTAATTTGAACGTGATCTCCGCTTTGATGGATATCCGCAAGAACCCAGTTACCGCTGACGGCAAGGAAACGACGCCGCCGGTTTGGGAGATGTCGTGTCTCGAACAGGTTTGCGGCGTTTGCACAATGCTCATCAATGGCTATGTCCGCCAATCGTGTTCTGCTCTCATAGATGACCTCCTGCTCGCGACCGGCGGCGACACGATCACGCTCCAGCCGATGTCGAAATTCCCTAAGGTGCGCGACCTAGTGGTCGATCGCACAGAGATGTTCGATCACCTGAAGCAGGTCTCGGCGTGGATCGAGCTGGACGGCACCTACGACCTCGGGCCGGGCCCGCACACCTCGCCCGAGCTTGCACACGAGCGCTATGAGATATCACGCTGCTTCACCTGCGGCTGCTGTCTCGAAGCGTGTCCGCAATACGGCGACGACAATTACATCGGCCCGCAAGCAATCGCACAGGCGCGCTTGTTCAATATGCACCCGACAGGTAAAACGACCAAGGAGGAGCGCCTGAACGGGCTGATGGAAGAGAACGGCATTCAGAAGTGCGGGAACGCCCAGAACTGTGTCCGCGTATGCCCGATGGGTGTGCCGCTGACCAAGGCGATCTACGAATCGAATCGCGATATTACGGCCGATGTCTTTTTCAAGCTGCTCGGTAAGTAGCATTGACACTGCCCTTTAGGCTTTGTTTTTGCAATTTCTTGCCTGTATAATTCGTAACTTTGATGTTCAGGTTGCGTGGGGCAACCTGTGTCCGGAGGCGCGAATCATATAACGCGTAAATTCCGACACGAACAATGCTGAACGGACGACCCGCTAAAGAAGGACACCTCACGATAAGCAGCATTGTCAGGGCTCGCAGAAGCCCTTAAATTTGCAGGTTCTAAGGATATTCGGTTTATGTTCAAACCACGCGTATTTGCGTTCGTCTGTATTACGGTCACTTTATTTGTGATATCCGCGATCGCAGATACCGGCGCCTCGGCAACAAGGGCGGTCAGCGCCCAGCAGCTCATCGAAAGTGTCGATATTCAGGGAAACCGACGCCTTCGCGATGAGGATCTTTTGTATTACATAAAGACGCGGCCCGGTGATGTTTACGACCCCGCGGCGCTCGAACGCGATCTTAAAGAGCTGCTCTCGCTCAATTTCTTTGACAAAACGGCCACGAGGGTCCTCACGGAAGAGGGCATACGCGGCGGCGTCAACGTCATCTTCGAGGTGCGCGAACTGCCGATCATCCGCGACCTCTCATTCAAGGGTGCGAAGGCGCTTCAAGAATCCGACATCCTAAAGGAGTTCCGTGAGAAGCGTGTCGGGGTGTCAAAGGAATCTGTTTACGACCCCGTAAAGGCACGCAATGCGACGCGTGTGCTGCGCGAGATGCTTGCCGCAAAAGGCTTTCCCAATGCGACCGTTACGGTAAAAGAGGAAGAGGTCTCGGCGACATCGATCGCGATCACATTCGATGTCGATCAGGGAAACCGGTCGCGCATCGTAAAGATCGAGTTCGAAGGCAACGAACACTTCAAGCAAAGTGAGCTTCGCAACGCGCTGCAGCTTGTGAAAAAGACAGGTTTGATCTCGCGTATCAAGGGCCAGGATATTCTCGACCTCAAAAAGCTGCAATACGACCTCCAGAGAAATGTGCGTTCATATATGTTCTCGAAGGGGTATTTTCAGGCACGTATCGGCGACCCTGAGGTCATAGGCCTCGGTTATCGGCGCACAGGGCTTTTGCCGCTGCTGAGCGCCATTCCGCTGCCGCTGATCACGTCAAAGGATGACACGCTTAAGATAGTCGTACCTGTAACGGAAGGGCGTATCTATCGCATTGGCGATATAAAGGTAGAAGGCAACTCGATCTTCAGTGAGCAGCAGATATTAAATTACATCGGGCTGAAAAAAGGCGACATCGCCGACGGTAAACGCCTGCAGGACGCCGTCTATGATGATCTGAAGAAGGTTTACGGCGGCCAAGGCTTTGTGCAGTACAACGCGGAATTCGACCCCGATTTCAAGGACGACCCGAAGGATCCGAAAGCGGGTACGGTCGATATAACGATCAACATTGAAGAAGGAAAGCAGTTCTCGCTGCACCGGCTTGAATTCACCGGAAATACGTTCACGCGCGACCGCGTAATGCGCCGCGAATTTCTCATAAACGAAGGTGACATCTACAACCAGAACCTTCTTGAGATTTCGATCGCACGCATCAACCAAACGCAGTATTTCGACCCGATCGATAAAGATCAGGATGTCGAAACGCGAACAGATGAGGACCAAGGCAGCGTCGATCTGATCGTAAAAGTGAAGGAAAAAGGCCGCCAGCAGATCTCGTTCAACGGCGGTGTTTCGGGTATCGGCGGCTCGTTCTTCGGTGTCGAGTATTCGACGAACAATCTTGCCGGCCGCGGCGAAGTGCTTTCGTTCAACTTGGGCATCGGCAACCGCCAGCAAAACCTGCAGTTCACTTATCAGGAGCCGTACTTTCGCGACAGGCCGATCTCCGCGGGCTTTACGCTGTTCGCCAGCCGCTACAAGTTCTGGGGTGAAGGCACATTCCTGACGCAAAATCAGGATGTTCTCAACGCTCTGTACAACCCTTACGGGAACATCGTAACGGACTCAAGCAACCTCTTTACGCAAAATTCCTACGGTGCCAATGTATTCGCTACGGCTCCGCTCTCAGAGCTGTTCTTCAAAAAGCGCCGGTTCACACAGTTCTCAAGGGTCGGCTTCAGTTATCAGGTATCGCTAACCAGCATACAAGATCCGGCCGTGAACGCCCTGAACGATCCGTCAAAGACGATACCGGTCATCTATCGCCAGCCGAATATTTTGACAAGCCGTGTTTCAGGCTCATTCGTTTACGATACGCGCCAGCCGGCCAAGAACGGCATTGATACACTTCGCGGCAGCCAACTCTCGATAAACGTCGGTTTCGCCGGCCTCGGCGGCGACGTACGCACATACTCGCCGGCGGTTTCGTACTCGAATTTCATTCCGATGCGGAAGAAGCGCTCGAAAGACCCCGAGGTGCTTGCATTTCGCATAATGGCATCCACGATCGGCTCGTGGTCAATGAGCAAGAAGATCCGCGACGCGAACTCGATCGCCTTTGTCGGCGGCATTCCGATGTATGAGCGTTTCTTCCTCGGCAGTGAGAATGACATTCGCGGATACAACTATCGCTCGATCGGCCCTGTTGCCCCGTTCGACACATACATCACCAGCCGTAACGTACAGTTGGCGACCAACGCTTCGGGCGATGCGAATACCAACCACGGCATCGACGACCGTACGCGTGACGAGATCCTGACCATCGGACAGCTTACCGGCCCGGACGGCATAAATCCGGCATTATTCTCGCGGAACTTCCGCTTTATCGGTGGCGACACGCAGCTTTTGGCGAACGTCGAATACCGAATACCTATCTACGGGCCGGCAACGCTCGCCCTCTTTGCAGATGTCGGCTCAGTATTCAACATTCACAAGACCGGCACGCAGCGGATCAACAGCGAATTTCTGCCCGATGAAAGACTTCTCGGCGCGGGCCGCCTGACGGCACTCGGGCTGATAAATACGCCGGTGCTCGAGAGCAGCTTCGGCGCCCTGCTTTTCTACCGCGGGCGCGTGATGACAAAGAGCGATTACTTGAGCGAATTCTGCCAAGGCAACCGTTTTGGCTGCCCGACATCGCTTTCGCCGCAGATACAGCCGCTGTACCTTCGCGGCGATGTTCAGCAGAACTCATTGCTGAGGGTCAATGATAGTGCGTTCGGCACCATTAAAGATTACAAGGCGAGTTTGGGCGTTGAACTTCGTGTGCAGGTGCCGGTCGTAAATGTGCCGTTCCGGCTCATATATTATTACAATCCGAACGCAAAGATCGGATATACGCAGGAACTGCCCGGGATCTTCCTGCCGGGCAAGAGAAATGGCTTCAGGTTTACGGTGGGCCGCACATTCTGATCGTCACGATGATTGACACTTTCGGGCCAAGAATATAACATTGCGGTTCTTTTTCAATGCTGCGTACAACACAAACGCCTTTATTGGTTTCAAAGTAGCAGCGTACCGCATATAGAATGGTGGTTCACACTTATTAGGTCTTTATTGGTTTTAGGAGTTTTTCGCAGGAAATGAAACGAATTTATACAATTGCCGCTTGCCTTATGTTCGCAGCGGTTCTCAGCGTTGCCGTAAAGGCACAGGCACAGACCGCGCCCATGAAGGTCGTTCTGATCAACACGCTCGCTTTCGACGACGAAAAAGGCATCACAAAATATGTGAATGCAATGAACGCCCTCGAAAATGAGTTCAAGCCGCTCGATACCGAGATCCAGGGGCTTGTTACCAAGTACAACAACCTCGGCAAAGAGATCAAGACGCTTCAAGATCAAGCCAGCGGCGGCAAGGTGCCGATCGACGAAAAGGCCGCACAGGCTAAGGTTGACGAGTACCAGCTGCTTGAGATCCAGATCAAGCGCAAGCAGGAAGATGCCAAGACAAGATACGAGAAACGTCAGGCGGCGGTGCTCGGGCCGGTCCTTCAGGATATTGGCAAGGCGATGCAGGAATTTGCACAGGCAAAGGGCTACGACCTGATCCTCGATGCCGCAAAGCTCGATCAGCAGCAGATCCTTCTTGCTATCCTCCCTGCAAAGATCGATGTTACGAAGGAGTTCATTACCTTTTACAATGCTCGCCCGGCGTCTGCGACCGCAACGACGAAACCCTAGTGATCATTTGATCCATTAACATTTGGCCAAGCCGGCAAAATTGATTTTTGCCGGCTTTTCGCTTATATCTTTCTCTTAGCCGCATTATGCCGATCCTCGATTCAGTCGCTATTCAAGAGATACTGCCGCACAGGTATCCGTTTCTGCTCGTTGATAAGATCGTTGAGCTTGAGCCGCGTGTGCGAATCGTCGGCGTAAAACAGGTAACGGTGAACGAACCTTTCTTTGCAGGACACTTTCCCGGTGCGCCCGTGATGCCCGGCGTACTGCAGATCGAGGCCCTTGCACAGGTCGGTGCGATACTTGCACTGCGCGAATTTGAGAACCGCGACGAAAAGATACCGTTCTTTAGCGGCATCGAAGCGGCAAAGTTCCGCCGCCCCGTCGTACCCGGCGACACATTGATGCTTGAAGTAACGGCTCTTCGCATCGGCAGCCGTGTGCAAAAGATGAGCGGCGTCGCCACGGTTGACGGCAGCGTTACTGCCGAGGCAACCATTATGTCGGTCATTGCTGACCGCCGAAAAGAGTAACCTTTGTGACAGGCTTTGGGAACATAACCCGCGAAGATATTATCTTCCTGATCATGGTCGGCGTCGTTATCGGTGTCGTCCTCGGTCTTATTCCGCTTATTTACGGCCGCAAAAAGGGAAAGCCGCGGCTCGGACTTATCGGGTTTCTCGTGTCGATCGTCGCAGGTGCGCTGTGGAGCATACTTCCGCTTTTTGTGATGATCGGCTTTGTCTTTTTGATACAACGCAACAAACCCGCTGCGGAAATTCCGAAAGCAACAGAAGCTGCCGCGGAGGAAGCACGCTCTGACGACTGACACGATGTCCGCCGCCATTCACCCGACAGCGATCGTTCACCCCGAAGCCGCGATCGGCAGCGGCTGCACCATCGGGCCATTCTGCACCGTCGGGGCGGACGTCGCTCTTGCAGAAGGCGTTACGCTCGTCTCGCACGTCGTCATCGACGGCAGGACGACGATCGGCAAGGGTACACATATCTTCCCTTTCGCATCGATAGGGCTTGCTCCGCAGGATCTGAAATACGCGGACGAGCCGACCTCGACCGAGATCGGCGAACGGAACCAGATACGCGAGTTTGTTACCATTCATCGAGGCACGGCGGGCGGCGGCGGCGTAACGCGAATCGGCAGCGACAACCTCTTGATGGCACAGGCACACGTAGCGCACGACTGCCGACTGGGCGACGGCATCATTATGGCGAATGCCGCCACGCTCGCAGGCCATGTCGAAGTGGGCGACCGTGCGAGCATCGGCGCGTATTCGGGCGTTCACCAATTCTGCCGTATGGGCATCGAGGCCTTTGTCGGCGGCTATTCGGTCGTCGTAAAGGATGCGATGCCGTTCGCTACCATCCAAGGCAACCACGCAAAATGCTACGGCCTTAACCGCGTCGGTGCGAAACGCCGTGGCCACTCGCCCGAGGCCATACAAAACCTGAACCACGCGTTCCACCTGCTGCTTAATGCCAAACTCAACACCACACAGGCCGTCGAACGCATCAAAAAGGAGATCGCCGGTTCGCCCGAGGTCGATCTGCTGCTTGATTTCATCGCGGCATCAACACGCGGCGTCGTCAAATAATTAACAACAATGGAAAATTCTGCTGAGATCGTCGCCGAATTCGGCAAGCGCATACAGCGCTGTTACGGATGCTTTATCGCTTATCACCTCAAGGATATGTACCTCGGCGAGGACGTAACCTTCTACTGCGAACACTGCCACGACGAGACAATGTTCCATTTCAACGACTTTTCACAACTGCTCGACCTCTCAAAGTTGAAGGAAGTAGCCGACGAACATCACCACTGACGTTGAGACTCTGAGCGAAATTTGGCTATGCTTATGAGCGATGCGTGACGTAACGCTCTACATTTCGTCGATCGATGGCGAGCGAACATACAGCCTCGATGATGAGGTGACCATCGGCCGCACCGATGCCTCGACGCTGATCTTGGCGGACGGCGGGCTTTCACGGCGTAACACGACCATCTTTCGCGACGGTGAGGACATTCTCGTTGTCGATGAAGACTCGCTCAACGGTACCTTTCTAAACGGCGAACGCCTTACCGGCCGGGCACGCCCGCTCCGCGACGGCGACGAACTCAAGATCGGCAGCGATACGCATATTCGCGTCGCATTCACTTCAGCCGCAGCCGTTCATACCGCAAAACACGAGTCGGCGGCCGAGCATTCTCGGCCTGTACAAAATGCCGCCGCCGCTTCTGCGGCAAAGGCTCCGCCGACGCGTAGTGATGACAATTCGCGTTATGTGATCCTCGGATCTGTCGTGATGATCTTTGTCATACTTGCCGGAGCGGGCATTGCCTTCATAGCTGTCTCACGAAAAGATGGCGCCGGCGGCGGAAAACAAACGCCGCAGATACGCTCAGGCCTGATCCCTATGCGTGTCATTGACCCGCTCGGCGGCGAGGATGAAGACGACCTCGACGACCTCATCGCATCATGGGAAGTCGAGGAAAAGGAGATCGATGCTTCGACCGTCGGTGATGTCTCGGTCGGGAGCAGCGATGCTGCCGAATCAGACCTTAATGTAACAGCCGCGTTCCTCGCCGACCGGCAAAAGAAGGCACTCGAACCGCGAAATGCCGAGACAGGCATCCGCCCCGCAGGCCTCGACCCGCCAAAGGAACTCTTTGGCGACGGCGTGATAAAGCAAAAGGCGAAGCTGCGCGAGATGAATTCCACCGGTTATCGACAGCCCATGGACTTTGCCGACCTTGCGGCAAAGCGCCTCGACAAAGAGCTGATCGAGATGCCGATGGCCACGGAGAGCTTCTACCTTGACGTCGGCGGCAGTGCAAGCGACGGCCCTTTCAATTCGTTCACGTTCCAAGACGGCAGCCAGCCGCTCGCGTCCGGTTCGCCGAAATTTCAGGCTCTCGTAAATCTGGCCGCGAACTTTGCGGGCCATCAATACGACCTCAACAACGCGAGCGACCGCAAGCAGATGCGTGTGCGGCTTCTGCGTATGTTCAATCCGCGAGCAAAGGCCATCTTGAAAGAGGTTGCCGACGCCTACTTTGCAAAATACGGCCGCCCGCTGCGCGTAACCTCGCTGACACGCTCGATGGATTATCAGATAGCGCTGAATGCCAATAATCCGAACTCATTCAAGGTGCGCGGCGAAGGCAGCCTGCCGCCGCACACTTCCGGCTGTGCCTTTGACCTCGCCCGCAAACACATGACCGCCGATGAGCAGAACTTCGTTATGAAGAGACTCGCCGAAATGGAAGACGCGAATAAACTGGACGCACTCATCGAATACGGAGCCAACGCCTGCTTCCACGTCTTTATCTATTCTGACGGCGTGCCGCCGAAAATGTAGAATAAAAGTGGTATGTCAAGACCTGCGGACGGCTCGGCCGGGCGAAAGATCGGCGGGCTAGCCAAAAGCCTCAGTGCTCTGCCGTCAGAACAAAAGCGTGCTGCTGTCGAGATCAGCGCGGCTCTTGCCGCCGTGAGCCTGCGCCTCAGCCGTGAATTTGTCGAGGCTGTGCCTGCGGCGGCTGAGATCCTCTCAGCGGATGAACTGCGCGTATGGGCCGAGCTGGGACGCAAACTCGGCATGACCAACCTCGAAACAGGAATCGCCTTTTTTGCCGAAGGTGCCGGAGCTTTAGCCGGTATGAGCTGTGCCGCGCGCTCCTTTGTCCTTCAGACAGCAATGAAGCAGCTTGTGCTTTCAAGCTCGACGGCGGTCGAGACAGTTCGGCTTGCACCAAAGGCGGCCGCGGCCCTTCGCGACACAACGCTTGCCGAACGCTTTTTCAAACTCGGCCTCACCATAGCTAACCGCTCGGCAAAGCACAGCGCCGATTTTCTCAACCAATGCGAACCCGTTGCCGCTGCACTCGAACCCTTCGGTGAGCGGCGGAGCGAAGTCGCCGAAAGTATTTTGACGCTCGGAATGCAGTTCGCTGAACGCACGGGCGGCATGGCGGCCGACCTTTGGGCCGAGCTGCCCGAAACGCTTTCACGCATCGATGCCGATCAAGCCGTAAAGTTGACGGCACAAGCGGGTGATATGCTTGACCTCGGCGGCAGCGTAACGCTGCACTTCGTACGTTCGGGCGGCCGGCTGCTTTCGATACAGCCGCGTGCGTTCGACCGCTGGGTAACGATCATTCGCGCACTTGCGGGCGCCGGCAATTCGGTGCTTATCGCATTTCTTCGTTCAACGCCGGGCGTCGTTTCCTCCGTGGTTCGCGAACGCCCCGCCGAGGCCGATGCGAATGTTGCAAAGGTATTTGAGAACATCGGAAAGATAGCGGCCCGAGATGCCGAGAGTGCTCTGGCCGCATTTCGTGCGAGTGCCGATGCGTTGGCTCATGTTTCTGCCGATCAGTTCGAAGCGTGGGTCGATAAGGGGCTTGCCGAACAGGCCGAGGCATCGCAAAAATCGCGCCGCAGCTACTTCGCCCTCGAAACTCGAGAATCAAATGAGCATCTGCGGCGCACTCGGCTCGGCCTTTCGCTCGACAGTGTACGCAACGTTCTGCGGCTCTATGTCGAGGCTCTGACGGGCCGCGAGGTCGAGATCGAACCGTTCACCGCACTCTCGCAGGAAACGCGCATCGGCGACGGCAAGACCATCTTTCTGCCTGCCGCGATCAGCGAATTCGACTCGGACGAGACTGACTTCCGCCTCTTCAAAGTGCTTGCCGCACACGGCGCGGGGCAGATCGAGTTCGGTACCTTTGCCGTCGATACGCCTGAGCTGAAAGCCGCATTTCGAGAGCTGAAACAGCTTTACGCAGCCACCGCCGAGCAGCTCGATGCCTTTTCGCTTTCAGGCTACATCGATGACGTGCGGAATGGCGAAGCAGCGAGGCCCTATGACGCCTTCCCGGCGTCGGCCGCCGTTCTGCCCGAGGGTTCGGATCATCGCGCGGTGATCGGGGCGTTTCCCGAACCGCGCCTTGCGCGAAAGATATTCGGCACAATGGAGAATGCGCGGATCGATCACGAGCTTCGCCGCTCATATCGCGGACTGCGAAAGGATCTCGACCTGATGCAGCGATACCTGCGCGAAAATCGGCCGTACATCTTCGACGTGCCTGCGGCACAAGTGCCGTTCGAGCTGCTTTTCCAGATAACGCTGTGCGGCGGTGCGACCGATGACGCACGCAAATTCTACGGCCAAGCGGCCGCCGAGATCGAGGCTGTGATCGAACGTTATCTGCGTGATATGCGGCGGGACTCGACCGTTGCCGACTCGCTGTTGGCAACCTCGCGCGTTTACAACCTCTTTCAGAATATTTCGCCCGAGCAAACACAGGAGTCCGCATCAGACGAGAGCGATGACGACTCTGACTTTGCATACGACGACAAGGATGCCGCGGAATCCGTAACCGAGGATCAGGTCAAGCGCGAGCGTGAACGCACTGCCCACGATGTCTCCGAGCTGTTCAACGCATGGAACAGCACTGATGACGAAGGCGAGCCTGACGACCTTTCGGGTGCCGAAGCGTGGGCGCACGCTGAGATACCCGAAGTGCCTCTCGAACCCGATGATGTCGCGTTCGCATACGACGAGTGGGATCGCGAGATCGGCGATTACCGCGTCGGCTGGAGCCGCGTCATCGAAAAGAAGGTAAGGCGCGGCGACCGCACTTTTGTTGAGCTGACGCGGTCTCGTTATCGCGGCGTGATATCGTCGATACGGCATCAGTTCCAACTGATGAAGCCCGAGAATCTGGCGCGCATTCATCACGAATTGGATGGCGAGGACTACGATCTGAATGCCCTTGTCGATCTCGTGATCGACAGAAAGGCGGACGGCAGGCAGGCGGAAAATATCTATATCAAGCGGCTTCGTAAGCAGCGTGATGTCGCCGTTTCGATACTGCTCGATCAATCATCATCGACGGCACGCACCATCACGCGAAACCCGCTCCAGCCCTATACGCATCCCGGCCGCCGCATCATCGAGATCGAAAAGGAAGGCCTCGTCCTAATGAGCGAAGCGCTCGAGTCCGTAGGCGATATCTATTCGATATACGGCTTTACAAGCGAAGGCAGGCGAAACGTTAAGTTCTTTATAATAAAGGACTTTGACGAGAAGTATTCGTCCGAGATCGAGCAGCGTATCGGCGGCATCACCTTTCAGAACAACACGCGGCTCGGTGCCGCGATTCGCCATGCGGCCCACAAGCTGCTGCGGCGGTCATCGCGTACGAAGCTGCTTATCATCTTGACCGACGGGCGGCCTTACGATCATGATTACGGCGATGCGCGCTATGCCCGCGAGGACGTCAGGGAAGCATTGACCGAAGCGAAGACAGGCGGCATCACGCCCTTCTGCATCACGATAGACCGCGAATCCGAGGCCGAACTGCGTAACCTTTACGGCAACGTCGGCTACACGATCATCGATGATGTGCTCTCGCTACCTGAGCGTATGCCGAACATTTACCGCCGATTGACTAGCTGAACGGCGAGACTTATGAGAACCGTTTTTCTATTTGACGTTGACAACACGCTGCTCGACAACGACCGCGTTACGCAGGACCTGCGGCATTATCTGGATAAAGAGGTCGGAACAAAGCGAAGTACTCTTTACTGGGAGATATTCGAGGAGCTGCGAACCGAGCTTGGCTATGCCGACTACCTCGGGGCACTCCAACGCTATCGGATGGCCCATCATTATGACTCGCACCTGCTTGCCGTCTCGACGTATCTGATCAACTATCCGTTCGCCAACCGCCTCTTTCCAAATTCGCTCGATGTCATCGATCGCTGCCGTACGCTTGGCAAGACGGTGATCCTGACGGATGGCGACGTTGTCTTTCAGCCGCGTAAGGTCGAACGCTCGGGCCTCTATGATGCCGTTGCCGGCAACATTCTGATCTACATACACAAGGAAAAAGAGCTTGCAGATGTCGAAAGGCGGTATCCTGCCGACCGCTATGTGGTCGTGGATGACAAGATACGCATCCTCGCTGCGATAAAAGAGATCTGGGCCGAACGCGTCCGTACTGTATTTGTACGGCAGGGCCACTACGCGCACGACGCCGAGCTTGTGGCAAAATATCCGCCCGCGGACCTTACCGTTGAGCGGATCGGCGACCTTCTTTCGATAGACGAGCTTTGAGCATCCGCTATTCGTTCTCGAGCGCCTTTTTAGCCTCGGCCAATCCGGCACGCTGCTCATCGCTCATCTTAGGATATTGCGGGTCGAGTTTCTCAAGCGTTTTTACGATGATCTCGGACACGGCAAGCCGCGTGAACCACTTTGTATCCGCAGGTATGATGTACCACGGCGCGTCCTTGGTCGAAGTTGCCGCGATCGCCTCGGTGTAGCACTTCATATATTCGTCCCAAAGGGCGCGTTCGCGCACGTCGCCCATCGAGAATTTCCAGTTCTTCTCCGGCTGATCGATGCGTTTTAGAAAGCGTTTCTTCTGCTCGTCCTTTGAGACGTGAAGAAAGAATTTGATAATTCGGACGCCGTTCTCGCCAAGGTGTTCTTCCCATCTGCGTATGCTCTCGTAGCGCTTCTTCCAAATGTCCTTATCCGAAATGACATCGGCGGGCAGAGCCTGGCCCGCAAGAATACTAGGATGCACACGCACAACGAGAACTTCTTCATAATGCGAGCGGTTGAAGATACCGATCTTGCCGCGTTCGGGCAGTGCCTTTTGACAGCGCCAAAGAAAGTCGTGTGCGAGGTCCTCTGCCGACGGCTGTTTGAATGAGACGACCTGACAGCCTTGCGGATTGACGCCGCTCATCACATGCTCGATGGTGCTGTCCTTGCCGGCGGCATCCATCGCTTGCAGTACGACGAGCAGTGCCTGTTTGCCCTCGGCATAAAGGGCGTCCTGCAGCTTGCTAAGCTTTGCCACATTATCCTCAAGCGCCTCTACAGCCTCACTTTTGTCGTGATAACCGGCGGTAAAGTCGGTCTTGTAGTCTTTCAGGTCGAGCTTCGTATTTTCCGGTACGAGGAATTGATCGGTCTTCATTTGCTCATTTTAGCAAGAAATGTGCTGACAAACACGGCATCTTCAGGCACACTCTATTTCTATGAAAAATCATCTGAAGAGTCTCTTATGGCTTCCGATATTGATGCTGGCGGTTTTCGGGTGCCGATCGTGCGACACGATCGACTCGTCAAAGCTCGATCCTTCTGAGGTCTATTCTGAATACTGGATCAATGCAAGCGGCACGGCGACAGAGGTCAATGCGACGTTTCGTGTAAGCGGCTCGACCGGAACGACCATTGCGCTTGTCGAACCGAGCAAGGTCGAATACAACGGCAAGCCGATGACCCCGCATCTTCGCACGCCGCTCGGCGGATCATTCTATTCGGCTTCGTCTGACAGCTTTGTCGGCTCGAATATCTTTGTCCTGACCGACAGCGCAGGCCGCGAGCATCGCGCATCGGCCGACTTTGCTCCGATCGGGATCACTGCCGACACCAGCGAAGTGAGCCGAAGCAAAGGATTCGAAATACGGCTCTCGCGGCCGCTTGCCGCAAACGAGAGGCTTTCTCTAAAGCTCATTTCGGACACGCCGCCGCCGATAAGCGATACGGGCAATAGCGCAAATGCTCAACAGCAGCCGCAGATCGACACCTCGATAGATATCGACGACCAGCCGGCTACCGGCTCGATATCAGTCACGGTCAACGCAAACACGCTTGCGAAATTCGCCGTCGGTAAGGCACAGCTTAGTGCCGAAGTTTCATCCACAGCATCGCTTCCCGCCGAAACGGTAAAAGGCGGAACGATCAATTACAGGATCACGTCCGAGACAATTCGGCTCAACGTTATAAAATAGGGAAATGAACGCTCGAAATATCATCACAGCGATCGCTGCCGCACTTTTGCTTACATCTACAATGGCGGCCCAACCGCGGCTCGTCAGTCAACGGATAAAACCGGACCGCGGAGCGGCATTTACACTCAATGTGGCCGACGGTTTTGAGATCATACGGGCGATCGATGGTATGCGGCGCCCGCGTTTCCTCACCAACGCACCCGACGGCCGCATCTTTGTTACCGACCTCTTTGAACCGGGCGATAATAGGAAAGGCTCGATATTCATACTTGACGGCTTCGACGAGCAAAGCGGCAAGTTCAAAAGGCTTACTCGATATCTGTCGGGGCTTCGCAACCCGAACAGCTGCCAGTTCTATAAGGATGCGGACGGCCAATGGTGGCTCTACATCGCAGAGACCCAACAGCTGACACGCCGAAAATTCACGCTTGGCGAGAACGCCCCGACCGACAATAAGCCGCAGGTGATCGCGACATTCCCCGACTACGGCGAAAGCTACAAGATCGGCGGCTGGCACCTGACACGAACCATCACCTTCTCGCAGGACGGCATGCTCTATGTCTCAGTCGGTTCGTCATGCAATGTTTGCGTTGAAAAGGCGAGCGAGCCTGAGCGAGGAACCGTCCTCATAATGAACCCCGACGGCAGCGGCAAGCGTGTATTCGCAAAGGGCCTCCGCAACGCGGTCGGGATACGCGCGATCGGCGATTCGGTCTTTGTAACCGAACAAGGCAGCGATCACCTCGGCCCGCAAAAGCCCGACGAGACGTTCTATAAGCTGCAGGACGGCGGCGACTACGGCTGGCCTTACTGTCACTCATCGAACGGCAAGATCTTTGCCGATCCGAAATTCAAGCGGCCCGGCCAGTGCAAGAATGTGCTCGCGCCGTATGCATTCTTTCCCGCACACGCATCGGCGCTCGGTTTTGACCGCTTTGATGATCCCGACACCGATGCGTCTATCAAAGGCTCGTTCCTCGTGGCTCTTCACGGCTCATCTGATAAGAATTTACGCCGCGGCTACAAGATCGTGATAATGCGTGAAGGCAAGGCGCCGCAGGATCTTGTAAACGGCTTTCTCTCAAAAGGCAGCGTCTTGGGACGCCCGTGCGACATTATGAAGCTCGGGGCCAACTCGTTCCTCTTCACCGATGACGATCGCGGCGTTGTTTACCTTGTGCGAAAGAAAGGCACGCATCCTGCGATCCCGAGAGCCGCAGCGGACTAAGGAAACGGCTTTTGACGGCACGATAATTCGGCAATGCTTCGACGGTACATACACAAACGCGAGCGTTACTTCGCGATGCTCAATGACGATCGCGTGGTGCACCCTTTTGCATGGGGCACGGAATTCGTCGCGGCAGATGTCGATGCGGCCGAACCGCGGCGGTTCTTCACCGAGTTTTCACGCTCCTCGATCGCTGCAAGCGACGACTTTTTTGCGCTTGGCAGTATGCCCGCAATAGCCGCCCGCAGCGGCGATAATTCCGTAGATCTAACGTGGCAAAGCGCCGTCGTGACGCCTTCGGCCGAGAATAACACGGCGTATGCGGCGTGGTTTCCCGTCGATGGCAAAGAGCGCGCCGCTGTCCTTGTGCTGCCGCATTGGAACGCAAAGGCAGGCACTTATTTTGACCTTTGCAGGATATTCAACCGCGTCGGCATCGCGGCACTTCGGCTGACGCTGCCGTATCACGAAGAGCGAATGCCGCCCGAGCTTGACCGCGCGGAATATCTCGTTTATCCGAACATCGGGCGGACGATACAAAGCGTGCGGCAGGCCGTTCTCGACACACGCACCTCCGTTCGATGGCTGAAAGAGCAGGGCTTTGAACGCATCGGCATAGTCGGCACCAGCATCGGCTCGTGTACGGCGTTCCTTGCGTTCGTACACGACACAGATATCGACGCCGCCGTTTTTAACCACGTTTCGGGCTATTTCTCGGATGTCGTTTGGCGCGGCCTCTCGACCTATCATGTACGCGAATCGCTCGAAAAGGCCGTTACGCTCGATGAGCTTCGCCGCTACTGGCTGCCGATCTCGCCGCTCGCCTATATGGACAAGCTTGCCGCACAGAACGAGCGTCCGCAGCGTTACATATACACACGCTACGATCTTACCTTTCCGTACGAACTCTCGCTGGATACTATGCGCGAGCTTCGCCGGCGGAAGATCGCACACTCCGAGACGGTGCTGCCGTGCGGCCATTACACGCTCGGCGAAAAGCCTTGGAATTATATCGACGGCTTTAAGATCGTGTCTTTCATCAGAAAACACCTTGCAGCAGGGCGCCGGCGGCCTCGCTGACACCGCATTTGCATCTTATAGGTGCTAAAATCAATTCGCTTGCACTGATGAGCCACTTGCCGGAAAAGTATTCAGCAACGATCGATGAGGCCGTTGTCCACTTGGTCACCCGTGCCGAAAATAGCCGCGGGCTGTCGATCGCGGATCTGCGTCCGCGTATTGAGGCGGCTGTGACGAAGTACCTTTTCGGCGAGGGCGAGCACCACGAACACGCTGATATCATTGACTTCATCGCTGAGATCCGTGCTGATGACCTTTGTCTGATCGTCGCTTGTGAACGCGGCGATGAAGCTGCGTGGTCGGACCTTTTGGCGAACTTTGACGCGACCGTCAAGAGCGCCGCGCGCAAGATCGCGTCGAATGCCGAGGACGCCGAAGACCTCGCTTCGTCGATCTGGGCGGAACTTTACGGGCTTCGAACCGACGCGGACGGCAAGCGAAAGAGCAAACTCGCGTACTATACGGGCCGCGGCAGCCTCGCGGGATGGCTTCGCGCCGTCGTTTCGCAGCTTGCGGTCGATCGTTATCGAAAGGACGCAAAATATGTGCAGGTCGAAGAAGACCGCGACCTCGAGAACGCCGTGAATGCCGCAGCCGAATCGGACGATACGCGAACTGCCGGCCACATCGGCGATCCCGAAGATATCTATTCTCAAAAAAGCGCTGTTTCCGACATCACCGAGGCTCTTCGAACTGCGGTCGCCGCACTTGATGACGAAGACAGGCTGCTGATCAAACTGTATTATTTCGAGGGGCTGAAGCTGAAGGATATTGCCGCAATGTTCGGCTATCACGAAGCCACCGCAAGCCGGCGGCTCGCTCGGATACAGTCAGATATACGCAAAGGCGTTGAAAAGG
The DNA here is from genome assembly GCA_015075585.1 of Chloracidobacterium sp. NCBI lineage: Bacteria > Pseudomonadati > Acidobacteriota > Blastocatellia > Chloracidobacteriales > Chloracidobacteriaceae > Chloracidobacterium > Chloracidobacterium sp. The sequence goes on along the minus strand of JABTUB010000002.1, from coordinate 919,372 downwards.
AGCTCCGGGCCGGCCACGGCTGGTCAGAGACCGAAGTTAAGCGGCACCTGAGCGAGACCGCTTCGGGGCTTGGCATCAACCTCGAAACGATGTTCGCGGCATTGCTGCTTGCGGCTTGTATGCAAGAATTTTGGACGTAATGCGTTCTAAAAGCGGGCCAATGGGTTTTGGTTGCGATGGAACATGAATTCGACAAGGAGATAGACGCACTGCTGCGGAAAACGCCGTGGCCGCCGCGCTCGCCCGCCGAGGGACACCTCGACGCGGACGTGCTGGCCGCCTTCGCCGAGAATGCTTTGCCCGAGGCCTCGCGAAGCGAATTTGTAACGCACCTTGCCGACTGCGACAGGTGCCGCTCGCTCCTTGCCCGCACGGTCGGGCCGGTCGGATCGGTTATCGAACCTGTGCCGAGTTCCACGGCTGCCGCACCGGCAGCCGTCAGCCGCGAACGCGAGCCTATGTCGATCTTGCAGGCTCCGAGGCTCGTCCTCGTAATGGGAAGCCTTTTCGCGATCTTTGCGGCATTGTTCGCTTTCAGCCTTATGCGCGGTGTGACGGATAACATCTCATCGGTCGCAAAGGTTGACGAACAGAACGCGGTTCAAAGTAATTCGGCCGCGCCTACACCTGAAGCCTCGATCGCCGCTGCGGTTCCTGCGAACAGCACAAATACGATAGCTGCCGCTTCGACCCCTGCGACCGCTGCTTCGCCTTCATCAAAGCCCGAGGCCGAAACGTCCGGCGCCCGTATTGCCAGAGAGGTCGAGATCGCGCAGGCACGTCCTGATGAACGTCAGGTAACGGTTACTGCCAACGGAGGCAGCGGCGCGAATGTCCCGAGCGTTACAGCTCCTTCTGCGGTTCCGCCGCCGAGGCCGTCCGCCGCCGCACCTGCCGACCGAGCTGACGAACGTCTCAAAGCTGCCGCCGAAAGCACGGTCGATGAGCCGGCGAACGCCGAAAAGCCGATGAATGCTGACGGCGCAACCTTATCGGCCAAGCGTGCGGCTCCGCCATCCGGCACACGCAGCGTCGGCGGCAAGTCCTTCAGTTTGCGTGGCGGCGTCTGGTACGACACTGCCTACAAAGGCGGCGCCGCGACGGAAGTAAAACGCGGTTCTGATAAATTCGCACAACTGGACGAAGGCCTTCGCTCGATCGCCAACCAGATCAGCGGCACTGTGGTCGTGGTTTGGAGCGGCCGCGCGTACAAGATCAAATAAACTTCAATTTCGGGGCAAAAGCCGCTTGATCTCGGATCGAACGGCCGCAATGCCTTTTGCGCCGCGTTCGCTGACCGTGAGTTTGCCGTCGCGGTCTATAACGATGTGCATCGGGAACAGCACATACAGTTCGCCGTTCGGAGCGGCGATGCCGAATTTTGAGAGTATAAGGGCGGCGGCATCGGGCACGATGCGGTATTTGAAAGGATGTTTCTTTAGGAAGGCCTGAAGCTCCGCCTGCCCGCTTGCGGCCGGAGCTAAGAAGACGATGTCATCGCGGCCTTTGTACTCGTCTGCAAGGCCGTTCAGTTCCTTGATCTCCGCAAGGCAGTTCGGACAGTTTATGAACCAAAGGTTCAACACGACGACCTTGCCGCGAAGCGCGCTTAAACTCACCTGTTCGCCATGCATATCCGTCGCGGTAAAGTCCGGCTGGATCTCGCCGACAGGCACGCCCTGCGCATAAGCGGCCGCCGAGATAAGACAAATGATGATCGCGATCTTGAAACGACGCATACAATTCCATTATCCGACGGGATGAAGGCAGCGTGTCAAGACTTTTGTTAGAATCGCCTAATGCTCCTCTTGTCGCTTCAGACGAACGAGTTCCGAAACCTTTCCGGCCGCATCGAATTTGATCGGGCGTTGAACATCTTTGCCGGCCCGAACGGCGAAGGCAAGACCAACTGGCTTGAAGCGATAGCGGTGCTCGCCTCGGCACGCTCATTCCGCACGGCAAGGCTCGGCGAGGCGATAAACTTCGGCAGTTCGGAAGCCGTTATCAGCGGTTCGGTCGAGGAATCGGCCGAGATCGTGCGCCGGCTTGGCATCACCATTCGCGAGAACGGCAAAACACTCGCGGTCAACGGCAAAAAAGAAACGACACCGAACTACCTTGGGCAGTTGAATGCTCTTGTTTTCGAGGCCGGCGAACTCGACATCGTACGCGGCCGCCCCGAGGCACGCCGCCGCTTTCTCGACGCCGGCATCGTGTCGCTTCATCCGCCTTTTGTTCAGACCTTTTCGGATTACAGCCGCGTCCTAAAGCAAAAGAACGCCCTGCTCGCCGCCTCGGACACGATGAGCGTCGATGCACTGCGGGTGCGGATCGAGCCTTGGAACCAGCAGCTTGTGCGGCTTGCATCGCGGATACACAGGGCACGTTTGCGTTTTGTCGAAAGGCTGAATGCCGACCTCGAACATCGGCTGTTCAGCAGCGAGGATCTGCAGGTCAGGTATCTTTCATCGCTTGAGGGCAAAGGCTCACTTTCGGATTACGAAGGCCTACTTGCCGAACGCCTCGAACTGCGGCTTTCGGCCGAGGCCGCCGCGGGCAATTCGCTCATCGGCCCGCACAGAGATGATCTTGAGATGATGCTCGACGGCCACGATATCAGAAAGTACGGCTCTGCCGGCCAGCAGCGGAGCGCCCTGCTGCTGCTGCATCTGGCCGCGATCACGGTTTTTTACGCGACGCGCGGCGAATATCCGCTCTATTTGCTCGATGATATCGACGCCGAACTCGACTACCGGCGCATCGGCCTGCTGCTTGAATATCTGGAGGGGAAAACGCAGGTTTTCTTGACCACGTCAAAGGAGAGTTTTATCGTGCGTTTCGGTGCCAAAGCAGCCGTTCTCAAGGTCGCGGCCGGACGTGCGGAGCGGCTTGAAACAAAGCCCCGTTAACACCTCTCAGAACCTGCAATCTCGCCCTTAAAATGTTATAATTCCTTTAATTGGATCGTGGCGTTCCTACGGTAAAATTGGCGTCCTTTTTTGGCAGCCGGACATTCGACGGCTCCTGCGGCAACGACGCTTCGAACACACGAAAGTATTCTTTCCGACCGTTCCGCTCTCACGCCCCGATGGCAGGCGCAACTTGGACGCTCCGGCGAGCCTGCAGCATCAATTGTCGAATGGAAAGATCGTACGGCCGATGCGTCGTGTGTGGGCACAACACAGCGGCACGATCCGTAATTTGAGACATTAAGAGGTCCGATCAGAGGTAAATTTTGGCAAAAGCAAAGACAAATTACAGTGCAGATTCGATAACCGTGCTTGAGGGCCGCGATGCGGTGCGTAAGCGCCCCGCGATGTACATCGGCTCGACGGGCGACCTCGGACTGCATCACTTGGTTTATGAGGTGGTCGATAATTCGGTCGATGAGGCTCTTGCGGGCTTTTGCGACACGATCGAAGTGACCATACACATCGATAATTCGATCACGGTGATCGATAACGGCCGCGGCATCCCTACCGACATACATAAACAGGAAGGCCGCAGTGCCGCCGAGGTTGTTATGACCGTACTCCATGCCGGCGGCAAGTTCGATTCGAACAGCTACAAGGTCTCGGGCGGGCTGCACGGCGTCGGCGTAAGCTGCGTCAACTTTCTCTCTGAATGGCTCCGGCTTGAGATCTGGCGTGACGGCAAAACGCACGAGGTCGAGTTCGAGCGCGGCATACCGGTCGCGCCGCTCAAACAGATCGGCACAACGACAAAGCGCGGAACAAAAGTTACCTTCAAGCCCGACCCTGACATCTTTGAGGTTACGGTTTACAGCTTTGAGAAGCTGTCTGAGCGGCTGCGTGAAAAGGCGTTCCTAAACAAGGGCATCCGCATCGTCATTCGCGACGAACGCGAAGAGGAAGAGCGCTCGCACGAATTCTATTACAAAGGCGGCATTGCCGAGTTCGTAAAGCATCTGAACCGTAATAAATCGCCGCTGCACGACGAGCCGCTTTATTTTGAACAGGCCTCCGATGAGCTGTCGATCGAGATCTCGATGCAGTACAACGACAGCTACGACGAGAAGATATTCTCATTCGCCAACAACATCAACACAGTTGACGGCGGCACGCATCTCTCCGGTTTTCGCAGTGCGCTGACCCGCACGATAAACAGCTACGCCGAGAGTTCCGGAATGATGAAGAATTCCAAAGTAGCTCTCTCGGGTGATGACGTCCGCGAGGGCCTCGTTGCCGTCATCTCGGTCAAGATACCGCAGCCGCAGTTCGAGGGACAAACAAAGGGCAAGCTCAATTCGCCCGTAAAAGGGCCTGTCGAATCATTCCTCAACGAAAAACTCGGCGAATTCTTCGAACAGCATCCGGCTGTCGCCAAAAAGATCGTCGGCAAGGCAGTTGACGCGGCACGTGCACGCGAGGCCGCACGAAAGGCCCGCGAGATCGTTCGAAAATCGGCAATGTCCGGCTCGGGACTTCCGGGCAAATTGGCGGACTGTCAGGAAAAGGACCCGCAGAACAGCGAACTCTACATTGTCGAGGGCGATTCGGCGGGCGGCTCGGCAAAACAGGGCCGCGACCGCCGCAATCAGGCGATCTTGCCGCTCAAGGGCAAGATATTGAACGTCGAAAAAGCACGCTTTGACAAGATGCTCGGCCACGGCGAGATCAAAGCACTTATCACAGCGCTCGGCACGGGCATCGGCAAGGACGACTTTGACGTCTCAAAGCTGCGTTACCACAAGATCTGCCTGATGACCGATGCTGATGTTGACGGCTCGCACATCCGTACGCTGCTGCTGACATTCTTCTACCGTCAGATGCCGGAGCTGCTCGAAGGCGGCTATGTCTATATCGCCCAACCGCCGCTCTACAAGGTCAAAAAGGGTAAGAAGGAAGAGTATATCAAGGACGAAAAGGCGATGTTCCGCTTCCTTATGCGGCAGGCGAGCGGCGACCTGCACATAACGGCGGACGGTAAGACGATCGAGGGGCGTTCGCTCTCAAGCTTGCTCGAAAAGACAAAGGAATTCTACACATTCTCTGACCGATTGGCGCGCCGCATCGGCAACGACAGCCATCTTGCTCAGGTACTTCTCGAAGCCTTTGGGGGCAAGGACGGCGTTCTTTCGCCGGGCGGCATACGGCTGCGTAAGGTCTTTGCGGAGCAGGAACTGCTTGCAAAGGTCGAAGGCCGGCTCGCTGACGCGGGCTTCAATACCGAGCTAAATAACGACGTCGAGCACAGTCTTTGGGAGATCGAAGTTTCCTATCCGACAGGCCACTCCGTAAAGATCGACTGGAATCTGGCAAGCTATGTCGAGTTCCAAAAAGCGGTCGAACTGAAACGCGATCTCGAAGAGGATTTCCCGGCACCTTTCGTCCTTGGCGAGAACGGCAAGAGCGAACAGGTCGAGTCGCGCGATGCCTTGTTGGACAAGGTGCTTACCCTTGCAAAAAAGGACCTTTCGATACAGCGCTACAAGGGCCTCGGCGAAATGAACCCCGAACAGCTCTGGGAAACCACAATGGATCCTGAGAAACGCACGATGCTGCAGGTGCAGATCGAAGATGCGATCGAGACCGACGGCCTCTTTACGGTGCTTATGGGCGATTCGGTCGAGCCGCGCCGGCGCTTTATCGAGGACAACGCCCTTGACGTAAAGAATCTGGACGTCTAGGCGGCAGAACGTGCTTCCTGCACGATGCGGATGAATTCACGCGCACGCTCCGTTACGACGGATGCGTTGCCCGCGCGTATAGCCTTCACATCAACAAGGTCGGTGCCGACGCCAAGCGCTGAGGCTCCGGCCTTTATGAACTCCGCCGCGGTGGCAAGCGAAACGCCGCCCGTCGGGATGATCTTGACCTGCGGGAACGGGCCTTTCAGATTCTTGACATAGCTCGCACCGCCGACCGATCCGCACGGAAAGACCTTCACCATATCGGCACCGGCACTCCACGCCGTTATCACCTCTGTCGGTGTCAGGACGCCGGGCATCACGGGTGCGCTGTATCGATGGCACATCGCGATAGTGTCAAGGTTGAGAGCCGGGCTGACAATGAACTGCGCACCGGCAAGAAGGCATGCGCGTGCCGTCTCAGGGTCGAGGACAGTCCCCGCACCGACAAGAACATCGCTGCCGTATGTGTCGGCGACCTTTTCGATCACCTTGACGGCTCCCGGCACGGTCATCGTGATCTCAAGGATATTGACGCCGCCGCTCTTTATCGCCTCGACGGCCTGCAACGCCTCGTCCGCTGACGAAGCCCGCACGACAGGCACCAGTCCGATCTTCTCAATTTGTTCAACGATCTGCCTTCTGTCCATCATCACCTCGCAACGCGGGCACCGCCGCCTTTCATCACCCTGAGCACATCCGCCAATCCGACGGTCGTCGTATCGCCCGGCGTCGTCATCGCAAGCGCACCGTGCGCCGCACCGCAATTGACCGCCCACTCGGGCGTCTCGCCTGTGAGGAAGCCGTAGATCAGCCCCGACGCAAAAGAATCGCCGCCGCCGACACGGTCGAAGATCGCGAGGTCGTGCCGCATCGTCGCCTGATAAAGCTGCCCTTCGGTAAAGCAAACCGCTCCCCAATCGTTGACCGATGCGGTCTTTGCGTTGCGAAGCGTCGTCGCCACGACCGCGAAGTTCGGGTAATCGGCCACCGCCTTGCGTATCATCTTCTCGAAGTTCGCGATGTCGAGCTTCGAATGACTCTCATCCTGGCCCTCGACGTCATAACCCAGACAGGCAGTGAAATCCTCCTCATTGCCCAGCATCACATCAACGTGGCGGGCAAGCTCGCGGTTTACCTCTTGTGCCTTGGCTTGGCCGCCGATAGCTCGCCAGAGCGAATCGCGGTAATTTAGATCATACGAAACGATCGTGCCGTACTTCTTGGCACATTCCATCGCTTCCATCGCGACATCGGGCGCGGTCCCGGAAAGCGCGCAAAAGATGCCGCCCGTGTGGAACCAGCGGACGCCTTCCTCGCCAAAGATCCGCTCCCAATCGATGTCTCCTTTTTTGAGCTGCGAAACGGCTGTGTGGCCGCGATCCGAACAGCCCAAAGCGGCACGAACGCCAAAGCCGCGTTCGGTAAAATTCATACCGTTGCGCACCTCGCGCCCGACACCGTCGTACTTGACCCATTTTATATGGCTCTGATCGACCCCGCCTTGATAAATAAGATCCTGAACAAGCCGCCCGACGGGATTATCGGCGAGTGCGGTAACGACCGCCGCATCCAGCCCGAAGCACCGTTTAAGGCCGCGCGCAACGTTGTATTCGCCGCCGCCTTCCCACACATCAAAGCTGCGCGTCGTGTGTATGCGCTTATCGCCCGGATCGAGCCGCAGCATTACTTCACCAAGCGACAGGATGTCCCATCTGCATTCATCTTTTTGCCGTATATTCAACATTCTGCTATGACCTACGTCTGCACTAGAAAGCGGCCCCGGCCGGTGCCGAGGAAGGTAACACGCCGCACGCCGCTGTGATGTTTGACGCTTAATTCTAACTTAGCCGCAAAAGGATGTCGAAGAACGTACTGCTCGTTAACCTATCATATGCCGTATCCTACTCACCGAAGAGGCGGAGGCGGCGTGCGTCCGCTTCTTCAATGAGCGTGAGAAAGTCCTGCCGAGGGACGTCTATCGCACCGAGGGCCTTCATATGCGGCGTCATTACTTGGATGTCGAGCCAGCGTGCACCGCGCTCGCTGAGGTGATCGATAAGGTGGAGCAGGGCGAGCTTTGAGGCATTTGAACGCTTGTGGAACATCGATTCGCCGCTGAAGTAGCCGCGGCTCTCGACACCGTAAAGGCCGCCGACAAGCCGCCCCGAGCGATCCCACGCCTCGACGCTGTGTGCCGGCCCAGCCTTGTGCAGCTCAGTGTAAACCCTTATGAAATCATCGGTTATCCATGTGCCGTGCTGACCCGGACGAGGTGCGAGCGAGCACTCGCGTATCACTTGCTCGAACGCCGCATCGATCGTAAATGTGAATTCCGCTTTCCGCCGCACCTTTGCAAGGCTTCGCGGAACGGTAATTCGTTCAAGATCGAGTAATGCTCGCTCTTCAGGGCAATGCCACGGCAGCGGAACGTTCTCGACATACCACGGAAAGATGCCCTTTCCGTGCGCTTCGAGCACGTTCTCCGCCGTCAGCGGAACGCCGAACGCAACAATATTGAATGAAGGGAAATTATAGTCGCCGATGCGAACATACCAAGGGAACTCGTAATTTGCGGGATCGGGAAAGACCACGATATTATTTGCCGCATCGGAGCTCTCGCGGAAAAAAAAGACCGCGGCAGCCCTTGTTGAAATTTATGCAAAGGACTGTATTTCCGACACTTGTCTAATTCTAACACCGATATTATTATTGGTTGCGACATGACTCAACTTGATCGACGCTCCTTCTTAAAAGGACTTGCCGCCGCCGTCAGCCTGACGTTTTTAAGCGGACGCATCACGGCGACGAACAGCACCGATCCTTACGAGATACTCGTCATCGGCGACTCAATGATCTGGGGCCAAGGCCTCGAGGAGACAACGAAATTCTACCGCCTCACCGCTGATTGGCTCCGCGATGAAGTTTTTGAAGGCCGCCGCAAGGTCAACCTGACGGTCAAGGCACATTCCGGAGCGACCATCAAACCCGTACCGAAAGAACTGGAGAAACTCATTCGCGCGAAAATGGATGAGAAACAGCCGTATCCGGGCGAGGTTACGCTGTCTTCGCCGAGCATGTGGTCGCAGGTAGAGACGGCCGACGAGGAATATGTACGCGCGGGTGTGAGCGGTGCGGATCTTGTTCTGCTTACTGCAGGCATAACCGATATTGCCGTCGAGGGCCTGCTCAATCCGCTGCACAGTACTGAGAGCGTTCGTCGGCTTATCAAAGAATCGTGCAATGCACGCGTCGGCGAGCTGCTCGCACACATCGCCGGCAAAAATCCGGACGCACTGATCGTCGCTACAGGCTATTTCCCCATCCTTTCACCAAAGGCTAAGCACAGCAAGCTGATGAACAGCATGCTCGAGGCGATCAATATACCCGGCATCTTCAAGCCGATCCTGAACAATCCCGTTACTCGCGGCCTCATCTTCAACTCCGTCATAAAAAAGATGATCCGCCACTCGCGTATATGGATAACGGAATCGAACACAGAGCTTCAGGCCGCTGTTAACAGCTTTAACCGAACGGCCGGCAGGCAGCAGGCGATCTTTGTAAGATCATCGCTGACCGAAGCTGATGCGTTCGAAATGCCTGATACTAAGCTCTTTAGAATGAACAAGAAAGGTCATACGAACGATCCGCTTTTCGAACAGCGAGGCCGCGAATGCACGACAGTTCTGAAGGAATTGAAGCAAAAGGCCGATATCAAGGTGAACGTCAACCGATGTAAGATCGCGGCCATCGGTCATCCCGATGCTGCCGGTGCACGCGCCTATTTCAACGACATAAAGAGTGCACTCGCACCGCTTATCAAGCCGTAAAGGCGACGGCCGCATCCGTCTTCCGCGCAAAAGCCTCAGGGGCTATACTAATAAAAGGATGAAGATCGCAGTTGCGATGAGCGGCGGTGTCGATTCGAGCGCGGCCGCAGCATTTAGCTCTCAATCTTTCTACACCTCCTTCAGCTTCCATTTTCCTCGCTTGAATATCACGGCCGAGACGACCGCGAGCACGGAGAACGCGATCGTGATCGACCAGAACGCGCCGTGAGCGCCCAACCCAATGTGATACGCGAGAAAGTAAGCAAGCGGTATCTCAAAAAGCCAGAATACACCGAGCGCGATATACGTGGGCGTGATCGTGTCGCCCGCTCCGTTGAACGCGGTCTCGAGCACCATTCCGACGGCGTAGAAAAAGAATCCGTAGGCAATGACGCGAAGAGCATCGGTCGCGTATGCGTGCACGTCCGGTTCGGTCGAGAAAATTGCGGCGATCTGTGCTGCGAAGATGACGAACACGATCCCGATCGACGTCTGCACGAGCGCGTTGTAGCGGACGGCCTTCCAAACGGCTTGTTCAGCACGATCGGGCTTTCCGGCACCGAGGTTCTGGCCGACGAGAGTGGCGGCTGCGTTCGCGAGGCCGATGGACGGCAACAGAGCGAACATCACCATCCTGATCCCGATCTGATAACCCGCGACCGCGGCCGTCCCGAATCCCGTTACGACGCGAACAAGCCCGATCCAACTTGCCGTCTGCACAAAAAATTGCACCACCGCGGGCGCCGAAACCTTTACGAGTTTCAGGAGCCGCTCGGGTTCGAGACGCCAATGCTCGGCATGGATCGTGATGCGTCTGTTCCCGAAAAAAAGGCAATACGCCGCGTACAGTGCACCGCACCCGCGGCCGATCGTCGTGCCGACCGCCGCACCCGTTACGCCGAGTTCGGGAAAGAAACCGATACCGAGGATAAAGCACGGCCCGAGAATGATGTTCAGAATGTTCGCGAACCAAAGCACGCGCATCGCGATCGCCGCATCACCGGCTCCGCGAAAGATCGCGTTCAGAAGGAAAAGCGCAAGCACGACGATGTTGCCGCCGAGCATTATCTGCGTGAAAGTCGTGCCGGTCGCAACGACCGATCCTTCGGCGCCCATCAGCCGCAGTAGATCTGCCGCAAACACAAAGCCGATCACACCCAAGATCGCCGAGGCCGCAAATCCAAGATAGATCGCGTGCGTCGCCGTTCGAGAAGCACCGTCCGCATCGCCTTCGCCGACGCGGCGCGCAACGGTCGCCGTCGCTCCGATCGCAATGCCGATCGCAACCGAATAGATGAGGAACATCATCGACTCGGTAATTCCAACAACAGCGATCGCGTCCGCTCCGATATGCGCTACAAAAAAGATATCGACGATCGCAAAAAGGCTCTCAGCGAACATCTCGATGATCATCGGCACAGCCAATAAAAATATCGCGGTCCCCAAAGGTGCGGTCGTAAAATCGCGATCCGAGCCTGCGACCGCCTCTTTGAGGATCGCAAATATTGATTCTTTAGACACCTCTGTACCGTTACCGTTCGTGGACATAAAATTAAAAAATTCGTTTCGGATCACGCGAAACCACTCATCGCCTCGCAGGATGCAAAGCTCCCCGAGGCTTACGCGGCGAAGCCACAAAAAACAGCGTTCCGGCACACTCGGCCTGCGAATTCAACGCGCAACTAGTGCCTTTCGCCAGAGTTGTACGGGAGGTTATTTAGCGGACAGAGACCTTCATAGCAGGAGAGACTATAGCATTCGACGCGGCAAATGAAAATCGGCAGAGCACGTTTTTTCTATGCAAGAGATGCGAAGCTCCAGAATGCGTAATTTGGGATGTTTGATTACAAATTGGATACGGGAGGCATATAATAAAGAGTTTCGCGTCCGATACGCGAAAGTATTATGAAGATCGCAGTTGCGATGAGCGGAGGTGTCGATTCGAGCGCGGCCGCAGCATTGCTCAAAGAACAAGGACATGAACTCGTCGGTTTCACAATGCAGTTGTGGAACCAGCGGCGCGGCATCAGTGTCGATGAGAACGGCGACCCGCTGCCGTCACGCTGCTGCTCGCTCGATGATGTTTATGATGCACGCCGCGTTGCGGCATCGCTCGGCTTTCCGTTCTATGTGCTGAACCTCGAAGATGAGTTCGAAAAAGGTGTCGTCAAACCCTTTGTCGCAAGGTACCTCGCCGGCGAAACGCCGATACCGTGCGTTTCATGCAACTCACGGCTGAAGTTCGCCTCGCTCGACCGAATGGCCGCTAGCCTCGGCTGCGAGAAGGTCGCAACGGGACATTATGCACGCGTAAATTACGACGAAGCGAGCGGCAGGTATCGCCTTTTCCGCTCAACTAACCATTGGAAAGATCAGACCTATTTCCTTTGGGAATTGACGCAGGAGCAGCTCTCACGCTCGCTGTTCCCGCTTGGTGCGATGGAAAAGCAGGAGGTCCGCGAGATCGCACGGCACGCGGAACTCTACACCGCCGAGAAGCGGGAATCGCAGGAGATATGCTTCGTACCCGACGGAAAATACAGCGAGTTCATCGACCGCTATCTTGACCACGAAGGCGGCCAACGCCCCGACGGCGGCGAGATCGTGAACCTCAAGGGCGAGGTGATCGGTTCGCATACCGGCATCCATCGCTATACGATCGGCCAGCGTCGCGGCCTCGGCATCGCACATGAGCGGCCGCTCTATGTCGTAAAGATCGAGCGGGCGTCGAACCGCATCGTTGTCGGCGAAGAACACGATCTTGAGTCTCCGGAATTTATTGCCAAGGGCGTCAACTGGATCGCATTCGATGAGCCTTCGCATCCCGTGCGGGCGCGTGTAAAGGTACGCTATCGGCATGAGCCGGTCGCCGCAACGATCCATCCGCTCGGCGACACGCGCTCACGTATAGTCTTTGACGAGCCGCAGCGTGCGGTCACACCTGGCCAAACAACGATCTTTTACGACCCTGACGGAGGCGATGAGGTGCTCGGCGGCGGCTGGATCGTAAAGCCGGAGGACAGGTGACAAAGGCAGAGCTGCGTAAGCGATACCTCAGAGAGCGTAAGAGTATCAGCCTCAGCACCATCGCTGACGCAAGTAAAAAGATCGCAGACAGGCTGTTCTCGACGATCGATCTGCGAAATGCCGAGAACCTGCATACCTTCATACGCATCGCAAGGCTGAATGAGATCGACACTTCGGCGATCTATTTCAGGCTTTGGCGTGACCTGCCGCGGCTTGGCATCTACGCTCCGCGAAGCGATATGGCGACGGGCGAGATGGCCTCAGTAAAGTTCACGCCGGCGACCGAGATTATAGAAAGCGACCTCGGAATACGCGAACCTGCAGGGCCGGCGGTCGATAACGACGCGATATTTGATATAGTGCTTGTTCCGCTGATCGTTTGTGATGCTTCGGGCCAGCGTGTCGGCTACGGCAAGGGCTTTTACGACCGCTTTCTGGCAAAGTGCCGCAAGGATTGTCTGAAGATCGGCTTGGGGATCTTCGAGCCTGTCGATGCGGTCACGGACGCAAATGATAACGACATCCGGCTTGATATGTACATCATGCCGGATGCCGTGCTTGATCTTCGCTGAAGTTATTTCTTTTCCTTCAGAATATCGCGTATCTCGGTAAGCAGCGTTTCCTGCGGCGGCGGCGGCGTTTCTGCGGCAAGCCGTTTGAAGTAATCCATCGCCAGCTTAGCGATAATGAACATCACGAACGCGACTATAATGAAAGTTACGATATCGCTGATCAGCTGTCCGTAGCGGACCAGCGGAGCACCGCTCTTGACCGCGGCATCGATCTGTTCGGCGGTCGCACCTGCCTGCAGCTTGCCGCTCAGGTCGTAGAATTTTGTCTTAAAATCGATGCCGCCGGTAATCAAGCCGACGAAGGGCATAATGATGCCTTCCGTGAATGTCGAAATGACCTTGCCGAATGCCGCACCTATGATGACGCCGATCGCAAGGTCAAGAACATTGCCGCGTGCGATAAAAGCCTTGAATTCGTTCCACATAAAAAGCCTCCAAATTGCTTTGTGATCACAGATCGCCTGTATCAAGCATCGGCCGCATCAGCCTGTTCCTCTTCGGCCTCACCGAAAAGGCCGGCAGCGTCCGTCTCGACCGCCTGCGTTTCATAGGCCGGAGCATTGCTTGCCGCGATCTCCTTCTCGCGCATCTCGCGGGCCTTGAGCATCGAGCAGCTTCCCTCGAGTATCGCTCCTTCCTCGATGACGAGTTTTGGCGATTGGATGTTGCCCATCACGCGGGCCGTGCGGCCGAGCTGAAGTTTTTCAATAGCTACGATATCGCCGTTCACGGTGCCGTTTATCATGGCTGTGGCTACCGAGATGTTCGCATCGACCTGGCCGTTCGTGCCGACGATCAGCGTTCCCGTCTCGGATGCTACCGAACCGATAAGATGCCCGTCAACACGCAGCATAGCCTGAAATACCGTCTCGCCCGTGAGCGTCGTGCCGTGGCCGACAAAGCCGCTCAGGCGGCCTTCTTTGATGTCGCGTGCCATCGATTCGCTCTCGGAAACTGCCCGCGTTTGTGCCGATTGCGGCTCACTCGCGTATCGGTAGGCATCGCTCGGTGCCTGCGGTGTCGGTGTCTCGTGCGGCTCCTCCGGTCGGGAGCTTCTGCCCATTCTGATCATATCGATATTACCTCAACAAATTATTCTGTGCGGGGCCCAGGGCCGCCCGAGTCAATAGAACTGAAACCGAAACACTGTGAAATGCACGCATTTCCGAGCATTGCCGTGCCACGCTTATGTTTCGTCGCTATAATGATAAATGAGTTCTACGACGAGTGTCTAGTGATATTTTGGGGTTGTAAATCGCCCGCTAAAGTGTCAGACTCTAAGTTTTTCGGGCGTTTGACGCAGCAAGGTAATGAAGGCTGAGACAAAACTGAAGACCAAGCTTCTGAAGAAGATGGGCCGCGCCATCGAAGATTTCTCGATGATCGAGGACGGTGACAAGATCATGGTCTGCCTTTCGGGCGGCAAGGACAGCTATACGCTGCTCGACCTTCTGATCGACGTCCGGCGGCGTGCGCCGATCAAATTCGACCTGATCGCTGTAAATCTCGATCAAAAACAGCCGGGCTTCCCTGAACACATCCTTCCCGAATATCTCAGCGCAAAAGGCGTCGATTTTCGCATCGTCGAGGAAGATACATACTCGATCGTGCGTGCCCACATACCCGAGGGCAAGACGTTCTGCTCGCTTTGCAGCCGCTTGCGCCGCGGCATACTTTATTCGACGGCGGTCGAAGAAGGCTGTACAAAGATCGCACTCGGACATCATGCCGATGACATCATCGCCACGTTCTTGATGAACCTCTTTTATGTCGGCCAGCTAAAGGCGATGCCGCCGATCCTGCGGAGCGACGACGGCCGCAATACGCTCATACGCCCGCTCGCTTACGCACATGAGAGCGAGATCGCGGCGTATGCCGAAGAGCAGCAGTTCCCGATCATCCCGTGCAACCTTTGCGGTTCGCAGCCCAATATGAAGCGTGCCCGCGTAAAGCGGCTCGTCAACGACCTTGAGAAAGAAACGCCTTTCATCCGCAGCTCGATAATGACGGCTCTGACCAACGTAACAGCGTCGCACCTGCTCGATCGGAGCTTGTACGACTTTGGCGAGTTCGAGCCGCTGATCAAGACGATACCTGCGGGCCACGGCTCGGTCGAACGCGAGCTTGACGACGTGTTCGACCACAGCGAACCTTCGTTCAATGGCGACCCGACGCCTGCCGCGCGGCTGACTCAGATCACCTCAAGCCGCTAATCGAACTTCACCGGCCCGAACACCTTGTCATCGACAGGCACATTGACCTCGACCGATCGTATCGTAGTCGTGATCTTTCCCATGATCGCAGAAGTCGTAACCTCGCGGAACGGCATCAGAATGCCGCCGGCATCGCGGTAGTCGGAGAGATCCGTCCTGTATGGTAAGGCTTGGGACGACAAATCCGAGGCAATCTCGCCGACACGCCGCACGGTCAAGAAGGTCTTTTCGGAGACGTACTCCGTCCGATTCGTGCCTTTCTCCGATGTGTATTTGACGACGTAGCAGTCCTCGCCGTTGACCTTTTCGGTACCCGTAACCGCGACGGACGCCCAATTCTTTTTCCAATTCAATAGGTCATAAAAGTCCGCCGAGACGGCGGCATCGGCAAGCCGCTTGCCTGAGAACGGCTGCGTTTCGAAGAACGAAAGCTGTTCCTCGCCGCCTTTGCCGTCAAAATACGTGTATTCGGTGCCGATCGGCCGCCCGAGAGCGGTGAGGGTGATCTTGGCGGCAGCGAACGACGGCGCCTTTGCCCAAGACGTACCGGCACCCTTTACGCCTTGATTTTCAAGGTCAACATCGAACGCAGCGACACGCGTTTTGATCTTTCGCCAATTCGCTTCGCCGCCGCGTGCGTCGATCATCTTTTGCATCAACTCATCGACGGCGATCGGCGGCTTTTCGTTCTCCGTCTTCAGTTTGAACTCGAATTGACCCTCCGGCTGATTTACAACTACGGCCGTTACCTTGCCGGCGTCGTCGCGCTTTGCACCGAGCCAATATACAGCCGGCAGAGGCTCCATTGCATAGCCGCCGTTCGGACGCGGTACAAGTTTGTAGGGCTGCTGCCCGGAAATGTTGAAGGTGACGTTCCCGCCTTCACTTTTTATCTCGATCTCGGCACCGCCGGGGCCGGTGTATTTGCCGATGAGCGTCTCGGGGCTTGCTTCCTTCGTGCTGTTCGGCGCCGCGGCTTCTTCTTTCTTGGCCGGTATCATCTCCGGCAACAGCTGCGACCAAACGATCTCCATCGCTTCATTCGTAAGCGGTGAACCGCTCACATTGGTCAGCAGTGCGAACCCGAGTTTCTTCTCCGGTATCATCGCGACCATGGAGTTGAAGCCGTCGATCGAGCCGCCGTGCTGGACCACCGTCAGGCCGTGCCATTTTTGCAGGAACCAGCCCAATCCGTACGACATTGTTCCGTCGGGCGAGATCTTCATCTGCGGTTTCAGCCATTCTTCAAAGCCCTTGTCCGAGACCAGCCTTTTGCCGTGTGCGGTGCCGTCGTTCATTACGAATTCGAGCCACTTCGCCATATCGCGTACAGATGAGTTTATCGAGCCGGCCGGTGCTGATGCGGTGATATCACGGTACGGGAGCCGCCGTGTTGCCTTTGTTTCGGCATTGTACAGATAGCCGAGCGAGCGATCCTTTGCTTTCTCCAGCCCGGCAAGCGTCGTCGTGGTGTTGTACATTTTGAGCGGCTTAAGTATCCGCCGCGTAACGAACGTCTCCCACGGCTCTTTCTCGACCGTCGCAACGATCTCGCCGGCGGCCGCGAACATTATGTTCTGATATTGGAACGCCGCACCGAGCTTCGCGGTCGGCTTTGCCTCGCCCGCAACCTCAATAAGCTGTTTACGGTCGAGCTTATCGGAAAGCATCGCAAGGTCTGTCCGCATCAGCCCCGACGAGTGCCGCAAAAGGTCGCGGATCGTAATGGCTTTGTCCGTATCGGGATCGTTGATCTTGAAGTACGGCAGATATTGCTTTGGCGAGTCTTCCAATGAGAGTTTGCCTTCATCCTGAGCCATCAGGAGGGCCAACGCCGTGAACGCCTTTGTCGCGGAGCCGATCGGGAACTGTGTGTCGGGTGTGACGGCTATCTTGCCCTCAAGGTCTCGATAGCCCAAGCCTTTTAGAAAGATGATCTTGCCGTCCTTTACGATAACGAGGGCGGCACCTGGGATACCGAGTTCCTTACGGCGTGCGTCTATTTTCGCTTCGATCGCTGCGAGTGCGCCGGTGTTATCAGGCTTCGCCGCGGCTTGCGCGGCCGCACCGAACGGCAGCGATGCCGCTGTCAGAATTATCAAAAGAAGGGCGGCCGTAACATTGCGGATCTCAGCTTTCAGATGCTCCATATCATTTCCTCGCTCGGCGCGTACGGCCGAAATTTCTATTTTAGAACGAAACTCGCCGTTCACGAACCGGACGCTTGAGCATGATCTTTTAGTGCGATGGTGCGGACAAGCCCGATGCCGATGCCGATGATGATGTACAGTACGATCGCTACTTCCGCATCGCCCAGGTTGTTATGCACAAGGCCGCTGACGACAAAGCCCGCCATCGCTCCGAAACACCCAAGCAAAATGCCTCGGTCAGGCGGATCGGCGTTGCGTATCGCACGCTGCATCGCCAACAGGAATGCAGCTACGACCGCGATCCAGATCAGCAATGCAGGCAGGCCGCGTTCGGCAACGAGCTGCATCGGAAGGGAATGAAAATGCCCCATTTGCTGCCAGCCTTTATCGAACATTCCCCACTCGAACCAATGCGATTTGATCGAGTCCATTCCGACACCGAAAATGAAGTTGCGCGGGCTTGCTGTCCATATTCGAAAGCCGTCGCGCCACATCATTAAGCGATATTGCGTCGAGCCGTCAGAGGTGTCGATCATACCCACATCGCGCGAACGCTGAAGCAGGTAAAGTCCGAACGCGCCGGCGATGATCGTAACGACCGTCATCGAAATGATCGCCTTTCGGCTGCCGATCACGAGAATCATAACGAACGCGGCGGCGAGCATCGCCATTTCGGAACCGCGTGTTACGGTCAGGAAAAGGGCAAGCATCACCGCACCGAATACGAACGCAATGAGCAGGCGCGAGCTCAGAACACGCGGCACTTGGGGCGGCAGCTGGCGCTTTTGCAGGAATGCCGCCGCAAGGATACCGAACACCAATGCCCCGACAAGCATCAAGACCTCGGCGAATGTCGTGTAGTGGCTGTAAAACCCGCTCGAACGCCAATAGTGCGGCACACGCCAGCTCGTAAATCCCAGCCGCTCAGCAGGCGTTCCGGTGTCCGCGACAAGCGAGCAATCGACATTCGCGGTGCCGTAATAGTCAGGCCTATGGAACGGCACCTTCAACACGCCGCCCGTTCGCTGACAAGCGGCGACGATGTCCGCAGGGTCATAGATACGCGTGCTGCCGATACGCATCAGCTGATCGTTCTCGATCAGGCCCGCAGCTCCGAGAGCCCCGTCCGGTGCGACGCCGTGTATCTCGATGCCTCTGCCGATGATCCTGTAAACGGGTGCGATGAGCGCGACGATCGTTGTCGAAACAAGCAGCGTTGCCGTAATGAACCACGCCGCGCGAGCATTGCGGATCGTACGGTTGACGATCATCACGATCAGGAACAGCAGCGGTCCCTTCAGTTGGTCCAGCGACAACGCCCTGTCATAAGACGTAAATGCGGTAACCGCTGACCAAAGAAATAAACCGACGAGGGCTATCTCAACGGGATGAAGCGGCCGCCTTGCAGCCTTTGAGACAAAAAGCGACGCGGTGAACGCGGCCAGGGCAATGCCTCCGGTGATATTCGCGGCCGCTATCGAGAACGGTATCGAGAATGCCATCAGAACGACAAAAATGAATGTCGTGCGGGCAAGCAACTTTGCGGCGGGCCGAACCTCGTCGATACCCGCCAACGCATCAAGCCTTGTCATCAACTCTCGCATTTCCTAATATTTGACTTCCGCTGCGGTGCGGCCCGCTTGTAGCATTATGCACAATAGCGGCGAATGGTTCACGACGCGGCGGACAGTTGAGCATGGATCGCACAGACCTCTCGGTCAAAGCCGAGATCGCCCTATTATACGATATTTATGTGCCCGACGCGGCGGGCGGGCCGCTGCCGCTGCTGATCGCCGTACACGGCTACGGTGCTCATAAGCGTTATATGATGCGCGAGGCCAAGATTGTTGCCGACGAGCGGTTCGTCATCGCCTCTGTCGAGGCACCGCACCCGCATTACCGGCAAACCGACGATGGCTATCGTATCGGTTACGGCTGGCTATGCGATAAACGTCCCGAGCAGGACATTGCCCTGCATCACAAGTTCATTTTGGATGTGATGGCACAGCTTGACCGAGAGAGGCTGATAGACGAATCGAAGGTCTTTCTCTACGGCTTTTCGCAGGCATGTGCCTTGAACTTACGCTTCGCATTCACGCACGGCGAAGTGCTCGCGGGCGTTATCGGTGTATGCGGCGGCATTCCGGGTGATCTCGACACCAACGAAAACTACAGGCCGTTCGATGCGGCGATGCTGTATCTGTACGGCGACGATGATGAATTTTACAGCCGGGAGCAGTTCGCGTCATACGATGAACGGCTGCGGGCTATCCTTCCACGCTACGGCTCAAAACAGTATCATGCGGGCCATGCGCTGACTGACGAGATGCGCTCCGATATCAAAGCCTTTCTCGCCGCCGAAGGTTGACAGCGGCATCACTGCTGAGCCGGGCGTTTTACTTCGATGATGTCGACCAAATCTGCCGGCAGCACGACATGCATCACCTCTCTGTCCTGGTCGCCGCGTACAGGCTCAACCTTGATCTCGCTGGTACGCAGCTTCGCAAGGATGCTCTTCGGGCCGTAGAGCGTTACTGAGACCGCCTTTGGTACAGCCTCGGATGCAGGCACTGTGAAAGTGTGCTCGACACGCTTCTCGCCGATCTTGAACGATACGTCAACGACGGTGTTGTAGATCGTAATCCTGTTATCCGGCGAAGTTATCGGTATCTGCCGGGCAATGAGGTCTTGGTCCCGGCCGTCAAGCGAGATCTTGTCCGTGAACAGATGATCGATCGGATCGACCACCGAGCGCGGCCCGCGGATCTTGACCTTTTTCGGCACTATCAGAGGGTCGCCGTAAACCTCGAACCCTGCGGCCGGCCTGCCTGTTGTCACCGCGTGCACCTCGACATCCTTTTCTACCGCCGCCTCGATCGTGACGGGAACTCGGCTCGGCTGCAAATCCACTAACTTCACGCCTTCGGGTAGCGGGACCGAGACCGTCTCGGGCGTAAGCTCGATCACACGTTCGCCGGGCTGTATCTCTGAGAGATCTACGTTCACGATAAGGTCGCTGCGGCGTATCTGATCGACCTTATCGCCCGAGCCGCGAACCCGAAGTTCGACCTCCTGCACAGGTGCACTCGTAACTATCGCATTGTCGAGAACACGAAAATTCAACGGTGCCGAAAAGCGTTCGCTCGCCTGCTTGCCTCGGCTTACGACCGTTACGCCGAACCAAAGGCCCAGCGTGATGACAAGTGCGGTCAGCTTCAACGCCCAATCTTCAAGGAAGATCTGGCGAAGTATATGTTTGGCAAAAAGTGTCCGCGTTTCTGCCATATCAATCGGCTCCCTCCGCAAGGTCATCGGCGAACTGTGATGCCGGAAGCGTTTCGGTAAGCGGAACCTGCATCGCATCGAGCAGGAGTTTGCGAAGCGTCGGCGGGTCGAGGTTGCGCCGAACCTGTCCTGACTCGACGTATGTGATCAGGCCGGTCTCCTCGGAAACCACAAGTGAGATGGCATCCGAGCCTTCGGTGATCCCGATAGCGGCGCGGTGCCGCGTGCCGAGTTCGCGTGAAATTTCAGGGTTCTTTGTCAGCGGAAGGAAGACCGAGGCGGCGGCGATCCTTTCGTTCTGGATGATCACGGCGCCGTCGTGCAGCGGCGTTTCAGGCCGAAATATCGTAACAAGGAGGTCATAGCTGATCCTTGCGTCAAGCATCACGCCTGCGTCGATGAAATTGCGCAGCCCGACACTGCGTTCGATCACGATCAATGCTCCCGTCTTGTCCGAGGCAAGCGTCGTCATAGCCAGCACGATCTCATCATAGACCGAGCCGCCGAACTGCGAACGCTGGCGTTTGATGATCGGGTAGCGGAGCCTGTTGGCAAAGTACATCAATGCCTGCCGTATCTCCGATTGGAAAAGCACGATAATGGCGATCCCGATGAATGCGACCGCGTAGCGCAGAACGAATTCCAGCGTCGGCAGATCGTATGCGACCGATATCCAATAAAGCAGTGCAAGAATGACCATCCCGATCACCGTCGGGACGGCGCGCGTGCCGCGCAGCAGCTTCAGCACGACATAGACGATGATGAATACCAACGCTATGTCGATCACGCTGCGGAGCGTGTTCAATGTGGCTATGAGGTCACTGTAATCCATGCCGACGGGCCCGGCTCCGTTCAATGGTTGCAGAATAACACAGAGTCCGGGCGAAACCGTCTCTATATCGCCTGACAATGCGTAAAATATCTTCCTTCGGGGCCGTCAGCAGCGGTCAGATAAGGCCTCAGACCTCAAAAGGTATCTCGGCGTTACGGAGCAGGTGAAGTTCGTTGCGTGAGACGCGTTCGAGCAGGTCTTGATCATCGAACATCTTTACGAGGCCGTGTACGGTCGCATAACGCGGCTCGTCGGGGACGGTTACCGGAAGCTTTATGAACTCCCGCAGGTATCTGTCGATGCCTTCGAGCAGAGCGCCGCCGCCCGTCAGGATCACGCCGCGATCGTAAATGTCGGCCGCTACCTCGGGCCGAAGCTCGGTCAAAGTATCTTTCACGCGCGTCGCAATGCGGCGAACGATGGCCTCAACGATCGGGTATATCTCGCCTGCAGTTATCTCGACAGCCGCGGGGCTTCCGGTCTGAACATCGCGGCCGCGAACCTCCATCGAGCGCGAAAGATCGGACGGCAGGAATGCAGATGCGAAATTCGTCTTTATGAACTCCGTTGTCTCGCTGCCGACCTGCAATCCGCGATGGCGCCGCAAGTGCGTCGCGATCGCATCATTTATGGCATTAGAGCCGTGCCTGTCGGATGCCGAATTAACTATGGCACCTTTTGCGATCACCGCAAAATTCGTTGTTCCCGAGCCAATGTCAACGATAGCCGATGCACGCTTGTCGCTTGGCAGAACGCCGACCCCGAATGCGGCGGCAAGGCCTTCTTCCATCATAAAGACCTTTCCGATGCCTGCATCTTCGGACGCGTTAAGGAGCGCCCGCTGTTCAACGTGTGTTACGTCCGAGACGATCGACATTACGGCTTGTATCGCGATGTTCGAGCCGCGTGTCTTTGCCTTTTTGACAAAGTGGGCGAGCATCCGCTTAGTGCGTTCAAAGTCGCCGACCACGCCGCCCGTCAGCGGAGCGACAACCGCGACATCGCGGCCTTCGCGGCCCGCCATATCGCCGGCATCGCGGCCGTAAGCAACGATCTCTTCGGTCATCTCATTGACGGCTACGAGCGAAGGTTCATCGAGCACTACGCCGCGATCTTTCACGGCGATGATGATGCTGGAAGTGCCGAGGTCGATCGCCATCGAATCGGTAACAAGTTTTTTTAGTGATGAGATCTTGAGCATGGGCGTCGCGGCTATTATATCAACTTATTTCCAATTCAACTCAAAAAGCGTTACGGGCTGACGGCGATTTTTAACCGAAAGCGGTTCGCGTGCGGTCACGGGAAAGATGTTCCCGGCGGCAGTTTGCGTTGCCTCACTAAGCAAGATCTGTCCGGGCCCGGCATTCGATTCGAGGCGGGATGCGAGGTTCACTGTATCGCCGATCGCCGTGTATTCCGAGCGTTTGTCGGAGCCGATATAGCCGACGACCGCCTCGCCGGTGTGCAACCCGACGCCGACCTGTACGGCCGGAAAGCCTTCGGCACGCAGCTCATCATTAAGCTTTACAACACGCTTTTGCATCGCAACGGCGGCCTTGACCGCATTGACCGGATCATTTTGCGAAGCGGTCGGTGCACCGAAAAGAGCCATCAATCCGTCGCCGATATATTTATCGAGCGTCCCGCCGTGTGCAAAGATCACTTCGGTCATTGCAGAGAAGTATCGGTTAAGCAGAGCGACGACCTTTTCCGGCTTTTCGTGCTCCGACAGAGCCGTAAATCCGCGTATGTCGGCGAACAGCACCGTTACCGTTTGGTTCACGCCGCCGAGCCTGAATGAATTCGGGTTTTCGAGCAGCTGCTTGACCACATATTCGGGCAGGAAACGCCCGTAGTTCGCTCGTGCGACCTCTTCGCGTGCCAAGCGGTTGTGCGCCTTTACCGTCTCGACCGTAACTGCCGTCTGCGCGGCCACGGCACTGACAAGTTCGAGGTCGTCCTGAGTAAAGGCCGCGAAGGGATCAAGCCGGTCGGCATAGACCACGCCATGTACGTTCGACTGCGTGATGAGCGGTGCGCAGATAGTGGAGCGGATGCCTTGCGAAACGATCGACTCCGAGCCAACGAACTGTGCATCCGTGCGGGCGTCCTGACTCAGTATGGCGACCTTTTCATTCATCACCTTTTGCGTGATGGTGCGGCTGACAGGCATCTTTTCGGACAGCTGTTTGATGCTGTCATCGCGTGTTCGCGAACCGATCTGATAAAGGCTGTAGGTCAGTATCTTGCCGTCAACCGTCTCATCCGCCAGCAATGCGATCACCCGGTCGGCAGGTGTGCCGCGAAAGATAAGGTCGGTCGCCTTTTCAAATATCTCTTCGAGGTCAAAGATCGTGCCGAGCGTCTTTGACATCTCGAACATCAGTTCGAGCAGCTTTGCTTTGCGGCGAAGATCCTTTACTTCGTCAGGTGTTGCTGCGGGCGACTCGATCTGCAAATGCGACCGGCCTCCGATTATCTCGCTTGCCGAGATCCTTACCTGCGTGTTGCCAAGCGGCGTATCCTCATACTGCACGGCGCCGGGCGCCAACGCCGCGGATACGACAGGCTCAGGTTCCGGCATTGCCTGAGGCTGTTTGAAGCCGAACTCAAGTACACTTTCGCCTACGCGGATCTTGTCGCCGGCCGAGAGTATCCATTGCTGCTCCGGCGCACCGTTTACATAAACATGATTGACGCTACGGACCAGTTTTCCGTTCTCATAATAGCCGTCAACTATCTGAAACCCTTGCGGCCCCGAGCTTAAATGTGCGTGTTTACGCGAAACGCGGCTGTCATTCAGTACAATGTCGTTCCCTTTTGCCCTGCCGATCATATAGAGGCGTCCTGTCTCGAGCTCGATCTCGAAAGTGCTGCCTGTCGGTTCGGTTATCGTAAGTATTGCGTCCACGATGTTTATAATTGTAAATGGTAATTCTAAAATGTAAACAACGGGGCTTCGGGCCGCGGCCGGGTACAATGATCTATCTCGATAATAATGCTACGACACGTATCGCCGATGAGGTTCTTGAAGCGATGATGCCTTTTATGACCGGCGAATTCGGCAACGCATCGTCAAAACATTCGGCAGGCACGGCTTCGAGAAAAGTCGTGAAAACCGCACGCGAACAGGTTGCGGCGTTGCTTGGCGCCGCCTCACCCGATGAGATCGTCTTCACCTCCGGCGGTACCGAAAGCGACAATTGGGCGATCCTGGGAGCTCTCCGCGTCCGCCCTGACAGCAAACATATCATTACGAGCGCCGTCGAGCACGAGGCAGTGCGGTTCCTTTGCGACAGGCTTGAAAAAGAAGGCTGCGAGGTTACACGCCTCGGGGTGGACAGCGAAGGCCTGCTTGACCTTGACGAACTTCGCTCGGCGCTTCGGCCCGACACCGCGATCGTATCAATTATGACCGCGAATAACGAGACCGGCGTACTTTTCCCGATCGAAGCAGCGTCCCGGATGGTGCATGAATACTCCGACGCTCTGTTCCACACCGACGCGGTCAATGCCGCAGGCAAAACGCCGATAAACGCCGCACATACCGGCGTCGATCTGCTGTCTGTCTCAGGTCATAAATTTCACGCACCTAAAGGCATCGGCGCGCTGTACATTCGCCGTGGTGTCGAACTCCCGCCGCACTCGATAGGCGGCGGACAGGAAGCCGGCAGAAGGGCGGGAACCGAAGCAGTGCACCAAATAGCCGGCCTCGGCGCCGCAGCGGAGCTCGCCGGAGCTCTCGCGGCAACGGAGCCTGTCCGCGCGCTTCGCGATCGGCTGGAGAACGGAGTGCTCGCCTCAATTGAATGTGCGTCCGTCAACGGCACACGCGACCCGCAGCGGCGGCTTGCCAACACCTCGAACATCTCATTCGAGGGCCTCAACGGCGATATGATAATGGATATGCTGGACAGCCGCGGCATCTGCGTCTCGACCGGCTCGGCATGCAGCGATGCTCATCATCGGGCGTCGGCGACGCTTGCGGCAATGGATGTACCATTCTCACGCTCGATGGGTTCGATAAGATTTTCGCTCAGCCGCTATAATACTGACAGAGATATCGAGACGCTGTCGGATGAACTTCCGCCGATCATAGAAAAGCTGCAAGCAATAGCCCCTTGATCCGTTCAATGTCTGTCGATACTCGACGATCAACTAAATCGGAGTTAATGATGATCATGAAAAAATTCACATTCTTTGTCCTGCTCGGACTTGTTTTCGCGTTCGGTGCGGCCGCATCGCAGACCCGTGTTTCGGCACAGCTGACCGGTGCATACAGCAAGGCCAAGGTTTCAGACAAACAGGTAAAGGCCGCTGCTGCTTTCGCCGTCAGCGAACAGGCAAAGGAACACAATGCCAAGGTCAAGCTCGTCCGCATCACCAAGGCTCAAACGCAGGTCGTTGCGGGTATGAATTACCGCGTATGTATGCAGGTTCGCGACGGTTCGCGGGGACGCAAGCACACCGTTACCGCGGTTGTTTACAGGGATCTGCAGAACAAATATTCACTGACATCTTGGGATGTCGGCAAGTGTTCTGCTGACTAGGTCGCTCTATTTCCTTGACTACGTTAGGCTTTTGGGTCAGAATTTCGCGTAAAACGAACTCTCCAAGCAGCCACAGAACCAACGATCCGGGAGCTTAACGTATGTCGAACTCGATCTTTCGCAAGAAATCCATAGCACAAATACAGGCGGATGCGGCCGCAGGCTTCTCTGACTCTGAGACCTTGGTGCCGGGCCAACCGGCCGAAGACAGCGTTACGGGGCTTCGCCGCTCGCTGAACACTTTCGACCTGACGATGCTCGGTATTGCCGCCATCATCGGTGCGGGAATTTTCGCGATGGTCGGCCAAGCGTCATTCAACGGCGGGCCGGGCGTCATCCTTCTGTTCATTTTTGCCGCGATCGCGTGCGGATTTGCCGCGCTTTGCTACGCCGAGTTCGCATCAAAGATACCGATCGCCGGCTCTGCATACACATACGCCTACGCAAGCTTTGGCGAACTTCTGGCATGGATCATCGGCTGGGACCTGCTTGTCGAATACGCGATCGGCAACATTGCGGTCGCGATCTCGTGGAGTGATTATTTTACGGGCCTTTTGGCGCGCATCAATGCGCCGTCTATCGGCTTTCCGAACGGCATCAATATCCCGCTGCATTTCACGATGGACTTCCGCACGGCGCATCAAGGCTTTGATGCCGTGTCAAAGGTGATCGCGGACGGCAGCACGCTCGAAAGCCTGAGAACGGCCTGTGACGCAGCGGATGCCGCCGTCAACTGCGGCCAGATCGAGGCCTATACGGCGTACAGTACGGCACCGCACCTCTTTGGCATTCCGGTTATCGCCGACCTGCCGGCTCTTGGCATCGTCTTTGTGATAACGGCCCTCGTTTACATCGGCATACGCGAATCAAAGACCGCATCGAACATAATGGTCGCGTTAAAGCTTGCGATCATCATGCTCGTGATCATTCTCGGCGCGTTCTACGTGAACGCCGAGAACTGGAACCCGTTCCTGCCGAATGGCTTCAAGGGTGTTATGACGGGCGTTGCCGCTGTTTTTTTCGCTTACATCGGCTTTGACGCCCTATCGACGACGGCCGAAGAATGTAAGGATCCTTACAAGACGCTGCCGCGCGGAATGATCTTGAGCCTTATCATCTGTACGGTGCTCTATGTGCTGCTGGCTTTGGTGCTGACCGGAATGGTCTCGTATAAAAAGCTCAACGTCGGCGATCCGCTGGCGTTCGTATTCGGCCCTGAAGGCGTCAATATCGCTTGGGTCTCAGGCATCATCGCGGTCAGTGCTGTTATCGCCTTGGCGACCGTGCTGCTCGTTTTCCAACTCGGCCAACCGCGTCTTTGGATGGCGATGAGCCGCGACGGCCTCCTGCCGAAGATATTCTCGTCCATTCACCCGAAATTCCGAACTCCGTGGTTCTCGACGATACTCACGGGTATTGTTGTCGCGATCCCGGCATTATTCATGAATCTTTCAGAGGTTACCGAGCTTTCGGTCATCGGCACGCTCTTCGCGTTCACGATCGTTTGCGCGGGAGTGCTTGTCAAAGACAAGGAATTTACAGGGCAAAAACGATTCGTCCCTTACATAAATTCCATGCTGATCGGCCCAGCGGTTTTCTTGATCATCTGGGGATTGCTGCTCGCGTACAACGGCGAAGCGGTACGCAATTTCTTTGTTGATTACACGCCGTCCGCCGAAGATATTAAGAACGGATACGAGACGACGACGCGCGTATTTTTGGAGCGGATACCGTACTTCGGCTTTATGATCTTCTCGGCGATCATGGCCGTTCTGTGCTTTGTAAAACGTCTCTCGCTGATTCCCGTGCTCGGAATAATGTGCTGTACATATCTGATGACCGAACTCGGCTGGACGAATTGGTTCCGCTTCGGCGTGTGGCTGATCGTAGGTTTGGTCGTTTACTTCCTTTACAGCCGCCGGCACAGCAAGCTCAATTTTCAAAAGGAGGAGTCAGCGGCTTGAGCCTGATATAATAAGTAACGGCAGTTCTTATTTCACTGCCTGCAAGGAGGTGTGATATGAAGGTGAATTGGCTCACCGATGCTGATGCGGCGTTAAAGGCCGCTAAGGACAGCAGCAAACCGTTACTTATTGATTTCAGTGCCGCACCCGGTTGAGGCGGCTGCCTGCGGCTCGAACAAGAGTCGTATGCTGACGCAGGTCTTGCGTCATTCATAAACGAGAACTTCATCGCCCTTGAGGTTCACATCAAGGAGAACCCGAAGAATTTTCACCGCTTTGATGCTCTCTGGACACCGACGGTGCTTGTGATGGACCCTGACGGCAAAGAGCGTACTCGGCTTGAAGGCTACCTGACAAAGGATAATTTCCACGCTTATCTGATGATGGGCCTTGCACGTGTTGCATTCACGAGCAAGGATTTTGAGGCCGCCGAGAAGCTTTACGCAAAGGTTGCCGAGACGATGCCGGATTCTCAATTCGCGGCCGAGGCGGTCTATTGGAAGGGCGTATGTGTTTACAAAGCAACAGGTGACGCGAGCGCACTTGGCGCGGTTACCAAGGCGTTCAAAGACCAATATTCCGATACAATATGGGCCGAGAAGTCCATACCGTGGGGATGATCTGACACGGCTTTGCCCGACGTAAAGGACGAGTTCGTAACTTACAATTCTTTACGTTGACGGAAAACATTTTTGAGATAAACTTGCATCACAGTTCACCTGTGACCGGTTTATCTCAATTTTTTTGGAGCGTTCTTATGAAAAGGAATGTTATGTTTGCGGCAGTTGCCGTACTTGTGTTCTCGTTCGCGGCGTTCGGCCAGGATTATTCGGGAACATGGAATTTGGATAAGGCGGCGTCAAAGCTTGACGACCGCTCAAAGAACATCGAGTCGATGACGCTTACGATCACTCAAACCGAGAAAGAGATCACCGTTGCCACTGAGACAAAACGTGCGATGAGCAGCGAAGGCGGCAGAATGGGCGGGCGCATGGGCGGCGGTATGATGGGCGACAGCACGACCACCTATTCGCTCGACGGCAAGGCGAAAAAGACCGAGGTCAAAACGCAGAACGGCTCGATGCCTGCATCGCTCAAGGCGAAAAATGAAAAGGACAAACTCGAGCTAACACGCGACGTCAGCTTCAGCAGCCCGATGGGCGAGGTTACGATCTTAAATAAGGAAACGCTGACACTCAGTGCGGACGGCAGGACGCTGACCATGCACCGCGAGATGTCATCGCCGCGCGGCACGACATCGAACACCTTCGTCTTTCATAAACAGTAGCTTCGCCGCAGACCCGCGACGAATATCCTATATCAACCGAAAGGCCTTTGATACAGCACCTGCTTGTGGTGCGTCAAGGGCCTTTTGGCATATTCAATCGGGAAACTGAAGCAGTTCTATGATCTCCCGCATATACTTGCGGCCTGTCTCGGCTTGGCCCGGTGCAAGCGAGACGGCACCGACAACGGCATGGCCGCCTCCGCCGTATTTTTCGCATATCTCGGCGATGTTGTGCGTTCGCGGCCGCGGCGCCCACGGGTTCGAGCCGACCGATATCTTTGTGCGGAATGAGCTTTCGCTGAGCGAAACCACGTAAGTAACCTCGGGATGATAGTAGTACGGAATGAATTTGTTGTAGCCTTCGATGCCGGTGCCGATCAGGTCGAATGAGACAACGCCGCGCTCAGCAACGGCACGTTCTTTTATGATCGCCGCTGTCGCCCAGTGCTGCTCAAGGATCGGGGCGAGTTTTGCCTGTATCTCAGGCGCCGCAACAATATTATCGAGCGTGTCGCGTGTCAGCATCTTGATGATCTCTTCGACAAAGGCCGGATCCTTTTCGCCCTCGATCACCTGCATCAGCTTTAGTGCCGACGAACGCAGCTCGACGCACTGTGCGGGCGAATCATAAAGAGCTCCGTCGATTATATGTGCCCAATGGACAAGCTCATCAAGCGACGGGTCATAAAAGCCGAACTTCTCCTTTGCCACGCGGGCTATGAATTCGGCACACGATCTACTCGTCGTATCAAGGAATTTTTTGCCCGACGTGTCTGCCAGAAAATGCTCTTCATCGGCCTTTGACAGGAACGCCGACTGATGATGATCGAACCACCATGTAAGGCGCTCGTCGGGGCAGTATTTGAAATCGACTATCGCATTCTCATCGCCGTCAAACTGCTCGCGGTCAAAGGCATTACCCGCACGGTGCATCGTCGGCGTATAGGCAATGTCGGCATCGCCAGCGACCGTCGCTCTGTAAAATTTCGTAAAGATGGCCGCTGACGACACACCGTCAAAACAATTGCCGTGATAAAGTATTCTTAGCTTCATAGGTCGTCCGGGTTTTGCAGGGTGCTCGCCGCCGTCGCAAAACATCATAGGCTAGAGGACGATCGGGCATTCGTCAAGACAAGGAAATGAATATAAGGTTCGCAAAGGTCGAAGATGCCGACGCGATCGCGGGCTTTCAAGTGGCAATGGCACTTGAAACAGAGGACAGAGTTCTCGATGCCGAAGTCGTCGCCGGTGCTGTGCGCGATGTGTTCGCTGACGGCATGAAGGGTTTTTATGTTGTCGCCGAGGACGCCGGCGAGGTCGTCGGCAGCCTGATGATATCGTACGAATGGAGCGACTGGCGGCGCGGTTGGTGGTGGTGGATACAGAGCGTTTACATTAAGCCGAAAGCACGCGGCCGCCATATTTACAGCCTTATGTACGAGTTTGTAAAGCAGAAAGCTCAGCACGCGGGCAATGTAAAAGGCATACGCCTTTATGTCGAGACCGAGAATGAACACGCCCAGCGCGTCTATGAAAAGCTGGGGATGAGCCGCTCGCCCTATTTTATGTACGACGCAGAATTATGACCACGATCACCGAGCCGGAATTTGCACGGATCGTGGGCGATATTCACAGCGACCGCGAGAGCATTGTCAAACACAACCCGCACGGCACCGAGCAGGAGATACTGCTTTGGATGCTCTTGAGCTGCCTGATAAGCTATTTGAGCCTCAGCGAGATCGAAACGCCGTGCTTCAACGGCCGCCCCGACGCACGTATGTACCATGACGCCATTCATCATGTACTCAAGGGCCGGGCGGCGCATCCTTTCGATGCGGCAAAACATCTCGCGCTGTTTGAGCCTGGCCTTGAGGGAACTGCGGCCTGAGCCTGCTGTTTTTCGCCATGCGGATCGAGACCTTCGTCCTTTCACTCTTTCAACAGAACACGCGTGTCGTAGCGTGTGAGGCGACACGGCAGGCCATCTGCATCGACCCTGCTGAACCCTCACGCGAACTTGTCGAGTTCATTCGCGGCAGCGGCCTCGAGCTGCAGGCTATCGCGATAACGCATGCACATCTTGATCACATCGGCGGCGTCAAAGCTCTGGCAGACGAGTTTCCCGAAAGCGAGATACTGATCCACAAGGACGACGAGGAGCTATATTTCGCGCTTCCGCAGCAGCCGCTAAGGATCGGCTTTCAGCCGCATCAGCTTACGGCTATGGGGCTCAGCTACGACGCTCCGCCGCTGCCGACACGCTATTGGCAGCACGGCGAAACATACACGGTCGGCGAACTCCGTTTCTCCGTCAGGCACTGTCCGGGACACACGCCCGGCCATGTTGTGCTGGCCGAGATCGAGCGAAAGAGCGTGTTCGTCGGCGATTGCCTCTTTCTCGGCTCGGTCGGCAGGACCGACCTTCCGGGCGGCAACCACGAACAGCTTATCGACTCGATAAATGAACAGATACTCTCGCTCGATGACGAAACGATAGTGTATTCGGGACACGGGCCTGAGACGACCGTGGGCCGCGAGCATGCGACAAACCCTTTTCTTACAGGTATTTACAAGTATTAAGAATAAGAAGCCGGCTGCGGCGGTCACCTTGGGTAATAAGGCTCATTCCGCAAACCGGCAGAAAAGAATGACGTTCGCTTATGCGACGGTGATCGAGGTGTCGAGGTAAACGTCCTGAATGGCGTTCAGCAGTTCGACGCCTTCGGCCATCGGGCGTTGGAACGCCTTCCGGCCTGAGATAAGCCCCGTGCCGCCGCCGCGTTTGTTGATGACCGCCGTACGCACGGCCGCTGCGAGGTCGCCCGCACCCTTCGACTCGCCGCCCGAGTTTATAAGGCCGCAGCGTCCCATATAGCAGTTAGCTACCTGATAACGCACGAGGTCGATCGGATTGTCCGTCGTAAGTTTTTCGTAAACCAGCGGGCTTGTCTTGCCGTAGCTTCCGTTCTTGTTGAGTGCGGGATAGCCGCCGTTACGTTCGGGCAATTTCTGCTTGATGATATCAGCCTGGATGGTAACGCCGATATGATTTGCCTGTCCCGTAAGGTCAGCCGCGGTGTGCATATCGCCTTCGGGTGTTTTGAACGCCGAGTTACGCAGGTAGCACCAGAGGATCGTCGCCATTCCAAGCTCATGTGCGTAGGCGAACGCCTCCGAGACCTCAGTGATCTGGCGGGTCGATTCTTCAGAACCGAAATAGATCGTCGCGCCGACGGCCACAGCACCCATGTTGTATGCCTGATCGATCGTGCCGAACATCACCTGATCGAACTTATTCGGATACGTCAGAAGCTCGTTGTGATTTATCTTTACGATAAAGGGTATCTTGTGTGCGTATTTGCGCGACACAGCGCCGAGAACGCCAAAGGTCGAGGCTACGGCGTTGCAGCCGCCTTCCATCGCAAGTTTGACGATATACTCAGGGTCAAAATACTGCGGATTCGGGGCAAAGCTCGCTCCGCCGGAATGTTCGATGCCCTGATCGACAGGCAAGATCGACAAATAGCCCGTGCCGGCGAGGCGTCCGTTCCCGTAAAGCGCCTGCAAACTCCGGAGAACTCGCGGATTCCTGTCAGAAATGCTCCAAACCCGGTCAACAAAGTCGCTGCCCGGCAAACTGAGCTCTTCCTTGGGGATCGTCCGCGAAACGTGGTTCAAAAGGCTGTCGGCATCATCGCCGAGAAGTTGTGCGATATCAACGGTCATTTTTGAAATGAACCTCCTGAAAGATCTGTAAGAAATGCGTGTTCAAGCAGATATTGTAGCACAACCCGCAACTGTTTACTCGCGACGATCTGCTTTTCGCCAATTTCGACAAAAAAAAGGCGGCGAAGCACGATGCTCCGCCGCCGATCCGTTGCTGTTGACAGTTTCAATTCGCGACCGGGTCGCCGTCAGCGTTGAGGTGTGTGATCGGGTAGCCGAGCTCTTTGAGCTTCGGCTCGATCACTTTCGTATCGCCTACGATGACGATCGCCATCTTGTCCGGCTGCAGGTACTTCTTGGCGACACGGTCAACATCAGCGGCCGAAACGGCTCCGATATTGCGTATGTAGTCATTGAAGTAAGTATCCGCAAGACCGTAGATGTAGAGGTTTGCAAGCTGGCCTGAAAGCTGCCCCAGCGTTTCAAAGCCGCCGGGGAACCGGCGTATCAAGCTTTGCTTGTTATTGTCCAGCTCCTCGGCCGTGACGGGTATCGAACCGCGAATGCCGTTCAGTTCCTTCATGAACTCGACCACAGCCTCCTTTGTCGAACCGGTCTGTATCTCAGCCGATGCCGCGAACGGCCCTGCCTCACGGCGGAATTGAAAGCGGCTGTAAGCGCCGTAGGTGTAGCCCTTATCCTCGCGCAGGTTCATAAAGAGGCGTGCCGAGCCGCCGCCGCCGAGGATCGAGTTCATTACTTGAAGCGCGTAATAGTCCGGGTTCGAGCGTGAGACGCCGACCTCGCCGATCATCACGGATGATTGCGCCGCTCCGGGTTTGTCAACAAGATAGATGCCCGGCTTTGCGACCATGGTTTCGGCCGGCTCATTTGCCGCCGAACTGCTCGCACCCTTCCAGCTTCCGAAGGCGTTTTCAAGCTTCGGCATAAGCGTCTTTGCATCAACATCGCCCGCGACGATGAGCGTCGAGCCTTCGGGGCCGTAGTTCGAGTGATAGAACTTCTCCAGGTCATCACGCGTGATCGCCTTGACGCTCGCCTCATCGCCCGTAAGCTGGCGACCGTACGGCTGCTTTCCGTAAAGCACCTTGTCGAATACCGCGTTTGCAACGGCGGTCGGCATCGATCGCCGCTGCATCAGCCCGACGAGTGCCCGGCGGCGTGTCGCCTCGAATTCCGACGCAGGGAACGTCGGATCGAGCACGACATCAGCATAGATGCCGAGTGCCTTATCGAGGTTCTTTGTCAGCGTCTGCATCGAGACGTTGGTCGAATCCCAGCTCGAACCCGCGTTCACCGACGCACCGATGGCCTGCAGCTGATTCGCGATCTCCTCCGCCGAGTGTGTCTTTGTCCCTTGGTTGAGCATATTTGCCGTAAAGCTCGCGACACCTGCCTTGCCCGCCGGATCCAGCAGCCCGCCGGTCTTCATCACCAGATTCATCGAGATTATCGGAAGCGTACCCTTGCGGACGAGCCAAACGTTCAGGCCGTTGCTGAGCTTTTGCTTTTCTATCGCCGGCAGCGTAAAGCTCGGGTCGGGGCCGCCCTTCGGCAGGTTCGCCTTTTGGGCAGCCAGCTTTTGGGCATCTTTTTCCTTTTCCTTTGTGGATGTCGGTTTGTTCTCGGCAGCGTTGATCTTCGGAGCCTCACCCTTACGCGGGACGTATGCAAGCACGAGTCGGTCGGCGTTCAGATACGCCTTCGCGACACGCTGCACGTCGGCGGCAGTTACTTTGCGATAGCGATCAAGGTCTTGTTGGAAATTATTCGGGCGGCCCAAGAAACCTGCGTAATCGGCGATGCGGCTGCCCTTGCCGAGCACGGTCTGAAGCCCGTAGATACGCTGTGCTTCGATGCCGTTGAGGGCACGTTCCATTTCCTCGGCGGTCGGCGGAGCGGCCTTTATCTCGGATATCTGCTTATCAACCTCTTTTTCGATATCGTCGAGCGACTTGCCCGGCTTTGCCGTTGCCGATATCTCAAAAAGCCCGGCGAGTTCGCTCGAATCATTCGATGCGAAGATGCTCTGAACAAGCTCTTTGCCGTAAACAAGGCTGCTCTGAAGCCGCGAGCCTCGTCCCTGTGAAAGTATCGAACTGAGTACGTCGAGCGCCGGCTCATCAGCCGAAAATTGCGGAACGCCGTGCCATACATACATTACACGCGGCAGCGGCACGTTATCCTCGACCGTCTTGCGGATCTCGCCGTTAAGCTTCGGCTGTGCGGCGCTCGGCCGCGTGATGGCCGCCCCGCGCTTGATCGGGCCGAAGTACTGTTCTATCCACGTCTTTGCCTGCTTCTCATCAAAGCTGCCTGAGAGGACGAGTACTGCGTTATTCGGTGCGTAATATCGGCGAAAGAATGCCTCGACATCCTCCATCGAAGCCGCACTCAGATCCGCCATCGAGCCGATGACCGACCAATGATACGGATGGCCGTTCGGATACATTATCTCGCCGATCTTTTCGAAGGATGTGCCGTACGGCTGATTGTCGATCCGCTGGCGGCGCTCATTCTTTACGACATCACGCTGATTGTCGAGCTTTTCCTGCGACATCGCATCAAGCAGGTTGCCCATGCGGTCTGCCTCAAGGAACAGGGCACGCTGAAGGAAATTGGCCGGAACGACCTCGTAATAATAGGTGCGGTCCTCATTCGTAGTGCCGTTGACCTGTGCACCGACATCTTCCATCGCACCGAGATAGCCGTCGTTGTAATTCTTAGAGCCTTGGAACATCATGTGCTCAAAAAGGTGAGCAAAGCCGGTCTTTCCGGGCTCTTCATTCTTTGAGCCGACGTGATACCAAAGGTTCACGGCAACCAAAGGTGCCGATCGATCCTGATGAAAAACGACCGTCAGGCCGTTCTTGAGCTTATATTCTTTTACGTTGATCGGCGGCAGTGTCTGCGACATTGCCGCTGAAACCATGGCCGTGATGATGGCGGCCGCAATAAAGATCGTGCTTAAACGCATACTACATCCTCGCTGTCAGAAAAAATGGAAAATGACCGGCAGCCGTTCCCGCCGTTGCGGGAAACAGCCGTCCGGCGTTATCTTTTCATTTAATTGTTACGCTTGATGCGGTGTCAGGGTTTCACGAAGAGCGGATGCTTCCATGCCGCCTTGCGGAGAGCATTGAAGCAGCAAAGATAATGAAGAGTGTGACGGATGTGCCGGCCGAGACGATGCAGTACATACAAAAAGAACCGATCAATGCGCCCTGCACATAGATAAGCCAGCCCGAGAATGCGGCCATCAGCATCGCCTGTATGCCGAACAGCGGCCAGAGTTTTTGGTAGCCGTAAACGCAAAAGACCGCCAGCGAGAATGCGATAAAGTAGGCCGCCGCTCCGTAGATCGCGAGCGGCAGGCCCGCGACCGTCGCATACGGGCTGTTAAGCACCATTTCGCAGTCAAATCCGGCACCGCACGGAACGGGTGCGGCAGTGTAGTGGTGTATGGTAAGGTAGGCCGCGTCGGCCAGCCCTATAAGTGCGACGATCGTCGCCAGAAGTGCCGGCCATCTGCTTTGTTCGTTGTCGGAGCGTTCTTCCACTTATTTTGCGGCCGATGCCGGTGCGGCATTTGCAGGTGCGGCCGGGGCAGATGCGGGAGCGGCGTTGCCCGCAGCGGCCTTCTGAAGCTCGGCATCGATAAGCTCCTTGAGCTTACTGACATTCATATCCGGAAAAGCGACCGGAACCTCGTTGATATAAAGCGACGGCGTCGAATTCACTCCTAAACCGCGGCCTCGTGCCATGTCGGCCTCGACGCGGCCTTTTGTAAAGACGCCTGCCATGTCTGTCTTGAATTTATCGACATCTAACCCGAGGTTCTTGGCATAATCGGCCCACATTTGCTTATAGTTCGGGTTTGCGGTCCACGCCTGCTGATTCGAGAAGAGCTGATGCTGCATCTCCCAGAACTTGCCCTGCTGGCCTGCCGCCTCGACAGCGACCGCCGCATCGAACGACTTATCATGAGCCGGAATTGGAAGCGGGAAATTACGGAAGATGAACTTGATCCGGCTGCCGTAGAGCGACTTGATCTCAGTAAAGATCGGATTGCTGTTGGCGCACTGCGGACATTGGAAATCAGCGAACTCTTCGACAACGACCGGCGAGTTCACCGAGCCGGCAAAGTTCGGCGGCACTGCTCCGGGCGGAATCGCCCCTGCGGGCGGCTTTTGCGTGTTTGTATTGGCTTTTGCCGCGTTCTTGTTCGACTGCGTGTTGCCGTTATTGCTGCTGATCATATACCAGCCGATGAGAATCACTGCGAGCAGAACTGCCACGATCAGGATGAGCGGAGCAGGGATCTTGCCTGTTTGATCTTTTCTATTCATCTGTTATGCCACCTTCAGCCGCCCTTTGTCAGCCGGGTCGGCCTTCAAACTCTCTATTGCTTTCGTCACGGCCGATACTATGCCGTCCGCATTGAGTCCGTATCCCGCAAGCAGAGCTTCCGGATCGCCGTGCGGGACTATCACATCGGGAATACCGAGCCGCACTACCTTTACCGCATCGAGCAGGCCGTTCTCTTCGAGCAGTTCCATCACTGCCGAGCCGAAGCCTCCCGCAAGATACGCCTCTTCGGCAGTTACGATCACGCGGCTGCTTCGTGCGGCTTTCAAGATCGTCTCGGCATCAAGCGGCTTTACAAAGCGGGCATTGATAACGCCTGCTTTGACGCCTTTCTTTGCTAGTATCTCTGCCGCCTCAACCGCGGGATAAACCATTGAACCGTAGGCGATTATCGCCGCATCGCTGCCCTCGCTCAGTACCTCGGCCTTGCCGATCTCGATAAGCGACGGCTTCGCCGAGATTTCGACACCGACGCCGTTGCCGCGTGGATAGCGTATCGCTGCAGGGCCGTTATGGGCAACAGCGGTCGCAAGCATATCGCGAAGTTCGCGTTCATCCTTGGGCGCCATCAGCACGATGTTCGGATAGCCTCGAAGATACGTGATATCGAGCAAGCCGTGATGCGTCGGGCCATCGGCACCGACGATGCCGGCGCGGTCCATCGCTATCGTAACGTCAAGATCCTGCAGGCAAACATCATGGATCACCTGATCAAAGCCGCGCTGCAGGAACGTTGAGTAGATCGCCGCAACGGGTTTGAGGCCCTCGCACGCCATGCCCGCACAGAACGTGACGGCGTGCTGCTCGGCAATGCCGACATCGAACGAACGCTTCGGGAACTTCTCAAGGGCGCGGTCGATGCCCGTGCCGTCGGGCATTGCGGCAGTGAGTGCGACGATACGCTCATCTTCTGCCATCAGTTCGCATAGCGCGTCACCGAAAACCGTTGTGTACGACGGCGGAGCCGTCTTTGCAGACTTGTACGGCTGGCCCGTTTTCGGGTCAAAAGGGCCGGTCGCGTGATATGCGTAGTAGTTCTTTTCGGGATTCGGGAAGCCTTTGCCCTTCGTCGTAAGAGCGTGGACAATAACAGGGCCGTCATCGACCTTCTTTGCCTCTTCGAGTGCCTTTACGAGCGCCGGCACATTATGCCCGTCAACATATCCGATGTATTTGAAGCCGAGTTCATTGACCAAAGCACCCGGCAGAACCGCCGCTGCTATGGCATCTTTGAACGACTTTGCGGCACGGCGAAGCGTACCGCCGATGCCCGGAACGCTTTCGAGCGCGTCGCCGATCTCCTCTTTCAGGTGCTGATAGCTCTGCGCTTCCTTTATCCTGCCGAGATAGCCGTTCAATGCTCCGACCGCAGGTGCGATCGACATATCATTGTCGTTCAAGAGAATTATGAGCCTTGACTTGAGATGCCCGGCTTGATTGATCGCCTCCATCGCCATACCGCCCGCGAGCGAAGAATCGCCGATCAGCGCGCATACGTGAAAGTCCTCATCCTTTCTGTCGCGTGCTATCGCCATACCCAATGCGGCGGACAGCGATGTGGACGCGTGCCCCGCGCCAAAGGTGTCATACTCCGACTCATCGCGGCGCAAAAAACCCGAGAGGCCGCCCGGCTGCTTAATGGTATTCAGACGGTCGCGACGGCCTGTGAGTATCTTATGAGCGTAGGCCTGATGGCCAACATCCCATACAAGGCGGTCGCGCGGCGTATCGAACACATAGTGCATCGCTACCGCAAGCTCAACGGCACCGAGACTCGCTCCGGTGTGTCCGCCGATGCGCGCACAGGTGTCGATAATGAACTGTCGAACCTCATCTGCGACCTCCTGCAGGTCTTCGACGCGAAGCTGCCGCAGGTCGGCCGGTGAATTGATCTCGTTAAGGAACCTCATGGCAAGATCGCGGATGCACACTCAAGCACTCAAATTTCGCATTTTATGGCCTCGTTTTCAACCCTTGCGGGTCGGTATTCGCCAAAAGACGCTAAAATGTGCCGAAAACGGATTGACATTTCTTTACAATGAGAATGACAACATTATTCGGCCAAAGCAGGGCGCGCGTTCGTCAAACACTGTGAAATGCGTTGGAAGCAGCGCAAATATCGAAGTAAGGAACAGGAGTATCTAAAATGAGGAAGAATTTGGTTTCGATCGTCACATTGGCGGCCGCGGTTTTCTTTTCGACGGCTATCATAAATGCACAGGACGCAGCGGCGACCACGCCGGCCGGCAAGGACAATACGGCACATCAGGGACATAAGGCCGGCAATAAGGACTTTGGCCGAAAGTTCGGCAAGCGCGGTATGCACAACGGCGACTTCCGCGGCGTCACGCTGACCGACGCACAGAAGGCTCAGATCAAGACGATCCGCGAGGCGAATAAGCCGACGCCGGCAGCCATGGAAGAGATGAAGACGCTTATGGCAGCCCGCCGCAGCGGCACGCTCACCGACGAGCAGAAGGCCCGTCTGGAGGCGATCCGCACCGAGAGAATGCAGAAGCAGACTGCGGTTCGTACGCAGATCGATGCGATCCTGACGCCCGAACAAAAGGCGCAGATCGAGGCGAATAAGGCCGAAAGGCAGAAGCGTATGCAGGAACATCGCGAGATGATGAAGGAGCGTCGGCAGAAGAAGTCGGCCGATGCGCCGGCGGCTCCCGCGAAAAGCAATTAGTTGAAGAGCCAAGAGGCATACACGAAAGGCGTGGGAACCTTGAACCCACGCCTTTTCTTTTTGTGTTCAGACCGTTTCCGGGCGTCAGCCGATGAAGAGCTCATCCTCGACATAGACACGGTCGATCTGCTTCGGTGCCGGTGCAAAGAGCACTTCAAGCCCGCGGCGGACGCCCGCCATGATGGCGGCTATCTCACGGGCGGGCACGACGATCTTCTGATTGACGAATTCGGTCGTGTCCATGACTCGCGCATGCGTACGGTCGATCGACTCGCTCACCATTTCGACCTTATCTTTGGCAGTTATGGCGGTCTCGCCGACAAGTGTCTTAAGCTCGCGCACCTCTTCCTTTATAAGCTCGGCCGATTCGGCAAGGTGATGCGTCGCAGAGGAGATGTTAGCCGAGATCTCGGCGAATGAGACCGAGATCTCGCGGCCCTGCTCGCCTATGGCATCGACCTTTGTTATGAGCGGATCAACACGTGCTTCGACGCGATGCACCGTGGCAACAACACGCTTGACCGTGACCGCGATCCAGATCAGAGCGACCGCCATCACGAGGAAGCAGACGGCGATGATGATCGACGAGACCATCATCCAGAATTGCGGTTCATTTACGTTCATACTTTACGATTTCGATTCCTCATCGATCGGGTAGCTGGCGCGGCCTTCGGTAATCGCCTTTGCCTCGTTCTTGCGCTTCTCATCAGTGTAAGCTTCCTTGCCGGCCTCGATCGCCGCGGAGAACGGGCTTGTCGTTCGAGCCGCGGCCGACTTTGCCTTTTGTGCGAATTCGGATGCCTTATCCTGAGCCGAATGGTACATCTCGGTCGCACGGTCACGGCCGACCTCATAATATTCGCCTGCCTTTTCCTGGAGGTGCGCGCCGACCTCTTTACTCTTTTCGATGCCCTTACGCGTCGCATCTGCGATATCGCCGCGAAGTTCAACGCCCGATTTCGGCGCAAAAAGCAAAGCAAGGATCGCTCCGATGCCGCCGCCGACAAGCAAATACGTTAGTTTCGTAGCTACGCTCGTTTCTTCTCGTTCAAATTCTTCTCTCATAAACTCCTCCTGCGGCGATCCTTCGGTGCCGCAACAAAAACGGATCGAATATACTGAGATTAAAATATAACAAAGACAACGTTTTTTAGGCAATGTATTATTTACCCGACGCTGCTTTTTGAATGAAGCTGCGTCTCAGCTAGGCGCATTACCGCAAAGCATTTTCACTGCTGATTTGTTACAATTCCTGTTTGTTTTCGAGCATGGACGCTTCACTAATAAGAAATTTCTCGATCATTGCCCATATCGATCACGGCAAATCAACTCTCGCCGACCGCCTCCTGCAGCTCACCGGCGCGGTCGCCGACCGCGATATGGAAGCGCAGATGCTTGACGATATGGACCTCGAACGCGAGCGCGGCATCACCATCAAGGCGCACGCCGTGAGGCTCGATTACAAGGCAAAGGACGGCAAACAGTACGTCCTGAACCTCATCGACACGCCCGGCCACGTCGATTTCAGCTACGAGGTCTCGCGTTCGCTGTCGGCTTGCGAAGGCGCGCTCCTCGTTGTCGATGCTTCGCAAGGTGTTGAGGCACAGACACTTGCGAACACGTATCTTGCGATCGACAACGACCTGGAACTCGTCCCCGTGCTCAACAAGATCGACCTTCCTTCGGCAGAACCCGACCGGATAAAGGAGCAGATCGAGAGCATCGTAGGACTCGACACGAGCGATGCGGCGTTAACTTCGGCCAAGACAGGCCTCGGCGTCGAGGACGTGCTCGAAGCGGTCGTCGCAAAGATACCGCCGCCGAAAGGCGACAAGGACGCACCGCTAAAGGCACTTATATTTGACAGTTGGTACGATTCGTATCGCGGCGTGATCGTCCTCTTTCGCGTGGTTGACGGCACGCTGAAAAAAGGTATGAAGATACGCTTCTTCAACACGGGCCGCGAATACCTCGTCGAGACCATCGGGGTCAATAAGCCGCGGCCGACACCTATCGCCGAGCTTGGCCCGGGCGAGGTCGGTTTTCTTACGGCTTCGATAAAGACGGTCGCCGATGTACAGATCGGCGACACGATAACGGACGCCGCCGTACCTGCAAAAGAACCGCTGCCGGGCTTTCAAGAGGTCAAGCCTATGGTATTCGCAGGGCTTTACCCGACAGATTCGGCACAGTACGAGGACCTTCGCGATGCGATGGATAAGCTGCGGCTCAACGACGCCTCATTCTTTTACGAACCCGAAAGCTCGACCGCACTCGGCTTTGGCTTCCGCTGCGGCTTTCTCGGACTGCTGCATATGGAGATCATACAGGAGCGGCTCGAACGCGAATTCGACCTCGACCTGATC
Source organism: Chloracidobacterium sp. (assembly GCA_015075585.1). NCBI lineage: Bacteria > Pseudomonadati > Acidobacteriota > Blastocatellia > Chloracidobacteriales > Chloracidobacteriaceae > Chloracidobacterium > Chloracidobacterium sp. Next base: position 876,898 of record JABTUB010000002.1, on the reverse strand, counting down.
ACCACCGCGCCGGGCGTCCGATATCGCGTAACGACGACCGATGGTGAAGTGCACGAGATCGATTCGCCGTCGCAGATGCCTGATCCCGGAAGGATCACTAAGATAGAAGAACCGTTTATTGAAGCAACGATCCTTACGAACGACTCATTCCTTGGCGGCATCCTTCCGCTTCTGGATGAGAAACGCGGCGTGCAGAAACGCTTTGAGTATGTAACGAAGGATCGCGTGATGCTCGTTTATGAACTGCCGCTTAACGAGATAGTGCTCGATTTTTACGACCGCCTCAAAAGCGTCTCACGCGGCTACGCATCGCTCGACTATCACCTTTCGGGCTACAAGGAAAGCAAGCTCGTAAAACTCGACATCCTTGTTTCGGGCGAGCCGGTCGATGCCCTTTCGCTCATCCTTCACAGCGACACCGCACAGGCAAAAGGCCGTGTCCTGGCCGCCAAAATGAAAGAGCTGATCCCGCGGCAGCTCTTTGAAGTACCCATTCAAGCGGCGATCGGCAACAAGGTCATCGCGCGTGAGACGGTCAAAGCCATGGGCAAGAACGTCATCGCCAAATGCTACGGCGGCGATATCTCGCGTAAACGCAAACTCCTCGAAAAGCAGAAAGAAGGCAAACGCCGCATGAAAAAGGTCGGCCGCGTCGAAATTCCGCAAGAGGCGTTCCTTGCCGTCCTGAAGGTGAATGAAGGATAGCAAATATGGACTGGTCAAAATTTGAGCCAACCGACTTTGAATACGATTTTGAACGAGACGAACTATACGCACATAGAATCACTTTCAAAGAGGCAGTAGAATGTTTCTACAACGATTTTGAAGTCCGACGCAACAAATCATTCAAAGATCGATTTCAATTGATAGGCAAGACCTTTGGCGGTAGGACATTGAAGATAATTTTTCAGTTGAAAACAGATCGAATAGTGCGGATAGATAATTACAGGTTGGGACATCTAATGCAGAATTTGACCGAAAAAGAGATCGACGAGTTGGTAGTTTCCGAGGTGAATAACGATTTTGCTTGGGAGCAGCCGATTCGCGTCAATAGAAAGCCTGCTTTCTCAATTAGTTCACATATCCCCGAAATCTTTACTGGGACGACAGTTCTTGGCGGCGAACCGGTCTTTCACGGCACCAAAGTTCCCGTTTCCGAATTGATCGACAATATAGAAGCGGGGGCATCATTAGATGAATTCCTCGATAAGTTCCCGGCTGTTAGACGCGAACAGGTTATTGGTGTTCTAGAGATTTTCAGAACGTCGCTGCATCGATTGAAAACAGTTTAAAATAGAGTATTGTGGCCATGAGGCAACAATTGTTTTTTACCCTTGCCGTGCCTTTGTTTTGGGCTTTGGTCGGACAGTCATGTTTTAGCCAGACATCTTTATTTGACAAATACCATTTCGATGATGGCGGCTATGCGATGATCGGCATCTTTGCAGACCACAAAGATCATCCTCTCCAAAAAAAGATCGGCGAATTCTATACCGATGATATTTCCGTTCTAAACGCAATTAAGAAAGCATGGGTATTCAAAAAGCCGCAGCATATGCACGCATGCGGTTATCACTACGACATCATTGTCGTAAAAGACGGAGAGAAACTTGACTCATTCGCTCTCAACCTTGAATGCAATGAATTGGTTTCTCCAAACAGCTCATTGTATTTCGACCTCAAAAAGCTGGAAATGTTTGCCTCAAAATTCAAACATCTTCAAATGAAAGAGCGCGAATTTTCAACAGTGACACAAGCTAGACTTTTTCTGGAAGAACTTAAAAAAGACAAAGAATACGTCTATTCGTGGCCTCCACAGTGGTTAAATCACGAGGGCAGCTTTCAATTCAACATAAAATGTCCGGCGGATATAGGAGAGGATTGCTGGATGATAAAAAACGAAGGACTACTGCTGGCACGTTTGCGAGAAGCGATCACAAAAAAATATCCGGGTGAAACTTTTGATATCCGCGTAAATGGCGGCATGACCGGCGGGGTTGCTTTTGTTGAGGTGAAATGCAACAGATCGCTTCAACAAAAGTTCGATATTTATGACCGTGGGGATAAAACAGGTTTCGGCAAATGGGAGCCATTCGAACTCTTGCTGACGTACTATCTTAAATCCACTTGAAGTTAACGATCTTTGCTCCTGCCGGCTTTAGACGAATGCCGACATCGGCAAATGCGCCGGCTGTGGAAAGATCTCTCGCCGTAAAACAGCTCAACGAGAGCTGAGGAGCTTCATCAATTCGCCCCAGACTCTTTCCGGCGGGAATTCGACAAGGCACGCGGGCTTGAAATCGGCAAGCCCGGGATATGTGCATACTCGCTGATGGCAGAAGAGGCAGTCGAAACGCGCGACGAGCCTCACCTGTCGCGGGCCGAGAGCACCGACAAGCTTTGGGTCGGTCGGGCCGTAGAGCGATACTTGCGGTACATTAAGTGCGGCCGCAATGTGTGTAAGCCCCGTATCAAGTCCTACGGCTGCGGCCGCGCGTACGATGACTGACGCCTTTTGACCGATCGTCAGCCGTGGCAGCACGAACGCGTTTCCGGCGGCGATCCGCTCTGCCTGCTCGCGTTCGGCATCGCTGCCCCAAGGGATCGCGACCTGAAAACCCGCAGCACGCGCGATCTGAGTAAGTCGTTTCCACCTGTCTTCCGGCCAATTCTTTGACGGCCAGCTTGTCGAGGTTATAAAGACTAGAAAAGGGCCGCCGATCTCGACGCCGTCGGGTTCGAGCCGCGAACGGTCGATGCCGTGATCCGCGTTCTCTGCATCGAATTCGTAGCCGAGTGCTGCGGCGAGAAGTTTTCGCATCCGCAATGACGAGTGTATGCCCTTTTCGACCTTGATGCGCCGCCGATAAGCGGCGTGTGCGCCCCATTCGTTGACGCTTCGGGCGTCGTAACCGACACGCGGCCCGCGTGCAAGCCGCGCGACGGCGGCACTTTTGAGCGTTCCCTGAAGGTCTATGACCGCGTCGTACCGCCGCGACCGCAGCAGCCGCAACGCACGGCCGGGCTCGCCTTTCCTTACAGCATCGACGCGTGAACGGTTCCAACGACGTATCCCCAGCGGCAGGACATTCTCGACCCGCGGATGCCATTTCGGGATGTCTGCGAACGATTCCTCGACCGCCCAATCGAATGACACATCGGGCAGTGCTCGTGCGGCGTCCTCGACGGCCGGCAGTGTCTGCACGACATCGCCCATCGAGCTTAATCTGACCACGAGGACCTTCATTTATTGATATCGTTCGATCAATTCGGCCGTTTTTGCCTCGACCGTCGAGCGTATTTCGGCAAGGTGTGTTTCCGAATCGGCCTCAAAGCGCAGCACGAGTATCGCCTGCGTGTTCGATGCGCGCACGAGGCCCCAGCCGTGTTCAAAAAGTATCCGCGCGCCGTCGATGGTTATCACCTTGTGGTCGCGCGAAAATTGGTCTGCGACCGCCGCGACAACATCGAATTTCGCTTCGTCCGAACATTCGACACGCAGTTCGGGCGTCGAATACATCTTTGGCACATCTGCCAGCAGTTCGGATAGCTCCTTGTCCGTCCGCGACAATATCTCGAGCAAACGTACCGCCGCGTAGGTCGCGTCGTCAAAACCGTAAAATCTGTCGGCAAAGAAGATATGTCCGCTCATCTCACCTGCAAGTGCGGCTCCGGTCTCTTTCATTTTCGCCTTTATGAGCGAGTGGCCGGCCTTCCACATTATGCCTTTGCCGCCGTGCCGCTCGATGTCGTCATAGAGCGTCTGCGAGCATTTGACCTCGGCGATGATCGTCGCTCCCGGCCGCTCGGCAAGCACTGATCGCGAAAGCAGTACCATCAATTCGTCGCCCCAAATGATGCGTCCCGTCTCGTCCACAACGCCGATCCGGTCGCCGTCGCCGTCAAAGGCGATGCCGATGTCCGCGCCGTTCTCGCGAACGGCAGCGATCGTATCTTCAAGATTCTCGATAACGGTCGGGTCAGGATGATGGTTCGGGAATGTCGCGTCAGGCTCGATGAAGAGCTTTACCATCTCGACGCCGAGACGCTCGAAAACCGGAACTGCCGTAACGCCGCCCATGCCGTTTCCCGCATCGACCACAGCTTTTATCTTGCGGCTTCCGAGCGAGATGCGGCCGGCTATGTCGTCGATATAATCGGCGAGCACCGATAATTCGCTGACGCTTCCGCTGCCCTCGGTGAACTTGCCGCCGAAAGCTATCTGCTTTATTTCCTGAATTTGCGGGCCGAACAGCGTACCCTTGCCGAGGCAGATCTTGAACCCGTTGTGGTCGGGCGGATTATGCGAGCCTGTGATCATCACGCCGCCGTCAACATCTCGTGTATAGACGGTATGATAAAGCACGGGCGTCGGAACGCGGCCGATCGAGATAACATCGATGCCGCACTCGGTAAAGCCGCGGGTCAGCAGTTCGCAGAAGCCCGGCGAGCTTGCACGCGCATCGAAACCTATCGCGACGCGGCGCGCACCGTTATTGACAAAGAATGTGCCGACGGCACGGCCGAGGACGGCAACCGCTTCATCGGTCAACTGGTCGCCGACGATGCCGCGTATGTCGTATTCGCGAAAGATATTCTCGTTCATAGAATGTACCTTCATTCTCACTTAGCTCACTCGGCGCAAGCAAGGCCGTCAGGCGGATTGATGTCCGGCAAGCTCAAGTTTGCTATGATGTCCGTTAAACGCCTTGCTTAAGGCAACACGCAGCACTCTGCGCGGCATCGAACAAGGTGCCGCTTATGTCTATGAACATTTCAGTTAAAAGGCTCATTTTTGTATGTTTCGGCTGCCTCTTAGCGGTTGCGGCCGTCGCGGCACAAACACCGACACCAACGCCCGACGTCAACGGCGGCGACGAAGGCCCGCTCAAGACCTTTGAGGTGCGGCTGCCGGTAACTGTTACACAAAAGAAGGATCTTATCAGCGGCCTCACTCGCGGCGACTTCGAGGTTCTTGAGGACGGAGTACCGCAAGAGATCACTTACTTCAGTGATGAAAAGACCAATCCGCCCGTATTCGTCGGCGTGCTGATGGACACCTCACCATCGACCGCGGGCAAGCTCACATTCGAAAAGGAAGCAGCGGCGAACTTTCTTTACACCGTGATCCAGCTTCGTAAGGACAAGGCCGCATTTATGACCTTCGACCACGATATCGTCTTGCGGCAGGATTTTACCGACAAGCTCGACCTTCTGCAAAAGGCGGTCGATAAGGTGAGCAAGGTAGGCTCGCAAACGGCACTTTATGATGCGATCTGGCAGTTCACCGACGAGAAACTGCGAAGCGCTCCGGGCCGAAAGGTCATAGTTGTCATCTCGGACGGCGATGATACTTTCAGCCGTGCGGACCTGCGCGACGCGATCGATATTGCACAGCGTACCGAGACGACAATATTTGCGATCTCGACAAAGGGCGGCTTTCTAGGCTCGGTGCCGGGCGTCGAGGCCGGAACGCCGCGCGACAAGGGCGATAAATACTTGATACAGCTTTGCGAAGAGACCGGCGGCGAAGCCTTCTTTCCCATTGGCGGCAACAAAGCGATGCTCGAACTCGAACGCGCGTTCAAGCGGATATCAGACGAGATGAAGTCGCAGTATGTGATCACGTACAGACCCGCGAATCAGAATTATGACGGCCGCACTCGCAAGATCGAAGTGAGATTCACGGACAGCAGCAAAACAAAGAAGTACAAGATACGCACAAAGACTAGCTACCGTGCGGTCAAAGACGTTTTGAAATAAATGCAAGCGATGTCACATTTACGTTCAATATTGACGACAGCATTGTCGGGCGCCCTCGGCTTTGGCGCTCTTTATCTTACGGGCGGCACTAATGCGCAGGATGCCGCTTCAAAGCCATTGCCCTCGCCAACGGCGACACCTTTGGTGATAGATGACGATGACATCGTAAAGATCGACACCAACGTGGTGAACGTTCTATTCACCGTTCAGGACAAGAATCGCCGAATGGTCACCGACCTCAAAGAGAGCGAGGTACAGGTGCTCGAGAACGGTCAGGTCCAGGAGATCAGTGCGTTCGCGAAACAGGTCGATCTGCCGCTTAGCCTTGCGATACTCATCGACACAAGCCTGTCGCAAGAACAGACACTGCCGGACGAGAAGTCCGCGGCTATCTCATTCCTCGAATCGGTCGTTCGGCCGTCAAAGGACGAGGTTGCGGTGGTCTCCTTTACGGGCGATTCGACACTCGAACAAGGAATGACCAACAACATCACGCGGCTGCGGCGGGCGATCGACCGCGTGCAGTTCGTTGCGCCGTCGAACTACATCGGCGGCGGGGTCGTCGCGAACGGCGGCGGTATTCCCGGCACGCCGCCGCTCTCGGGCGATAATCAAATGCGGGCCGCGGCGACCGCACTGTGGGATGCGATATGGGTAACATCCGAAGAGATACTCGGCCCCGCTCCGGAAAAGACACGCCGCGCGATCATCCTGCTCACCGACGGCGACGATACATTCAGCCGCAAGCGCCTCGACGACGCCGTGAATGCCGCGAATAAGGCCGAGGCCATAATTTATTCGATCGGCATCGGCGGCGGCTATCGTTATTCGGTGGATAAAGGAGCACTCACAAAGGTGTCGGAACGCACCGGCGGCCGTGCTTATTTCCCGCGTGATGAGCGTGAACTTCGCGATGCATTCAGGCAGATCGAAGAGGATATGCGTTCGCAATATCTGGTCGCGTACGAGCCGAGCAACCAGAAACGCGACGGGTCATACCGCACGATAAACGTCAAGATCACAAATCCGCAGCGTGAGAAGATCAAGGTAACGCACCGCCAAGGCTACTTTGCTGAGAACGAAGGCACGCCCGCACCGAAGAAGTGACCGCGGCGTTCAGTATTCAATTATCTCGGCTTTTTTCAGCCTGCCGTCACGCAGCTGTACGATGAAGATCTTTCCGTAGTCATCATCCGGAATTGCCTTGAAAAGCTGCGACCCGATGAGGATGTTGGCAAGAGCCGGCGTCGTTGTGTTGTGGCCAACGATGAGTGTGCGTTTTGCCTTTGATGCAAGCACCTGTTCGGCAAGCTCGTTAAGGCCTGCGATGTTGTAAGCCTGAATTTGCCGCCGGCGCCACGCCGCGGTCGGCTCGGCCGTTGCCCTTGTACGTTTGAATTCCGAAGCAAATATCTCATCGGGTTTGTAACGCTTAAGCACATGCCGAAGACGCTCGGCCCTCGCACGGCCCGCCTCGGTCAGTTCCGGATCCTTTTTATCGGCGGTCGGCGATGTGTCCTTCTCGGCGTGCCGCACAAGGATGAATGTCTTTTTCTGTGCGGCGGCCGCACCCGCGAACAGCAGGACGAAAACGGGAACGATCACGAGCAAAGCACGGCCGCTCATACGAACATCTTCCCCGGATTGAGTATGCCGTTCGGGTCGAACGTTCGCTTTATCGCCTTCATTACTTCGATCGTCGCCTCATCGAGCGCGTATGACATATAAGGCGCTTTGACATAACCGATGCCGTGTTCGCCCGAAATGGTTCCGCCAAGCTCAACGGCAAGCAGGAACGTCTCGGCAACACATTTTCGCGCACGCGCGACCTGCGCGGCGTCTTCACGCTCGACGACAAAATTGACGTGGATATTGCCGTCGCCCGCGTGGCCGAAATTTGCCACGAAGGTATCATTGCGGCGGCCGATCTCCTCGATACGCGCTACAAGCTCCGGCACATTGGAACGCGGTACTACGACATCTTCATTGATCTTGAGCGTGCCGTATTTCATAAGGCTCGGCGAAACGGCACGCCGCACATCCCAAAGCCGATCCTCCTCTTCCTTTGACCGTGAGCGCATAACGTCAAAGCCGCCGTTATCGGCGATGATGTCTTCGATGAGTGCGGCGTTCTTCTCGACCTCTTCACGCGAACCGTCAACGGCCACAAGCAGGATCGCATCGGCATCACGCGACAGCCCGAATGCAAAACTCTCTTCGACCGCCGCCACACAGTATTTGTCGATGACCTCCATCGCCATCGGCAGCAGGCCGTGCGGCGTGAACTTTGTCAGCACGCGGCAGGCGGCCTCCATCGAGTTGAAATTGGCGCGAACGGTCGCCGTCGCCTCTGGCATCGGCAGCAGTTTCAGCGTGGCTTCGGTGATAATGCCGAGCATGCCCTCGCTCCCGCACATAAGGCCCGTAAGGTCAAAGCCGACCACGTTCTTTACCGTGCGGCCGCCGGTGCGTATCACTTCGCCGGTAGCGGTTACGACCTCCAGCCCGAGAACGTGATGCTTTGTAACGCCGTATTTCGGCGTGCGCATGCCGCCCGCATTTTCGGCGATGTTGCCGCCGATGAACGAATCTTTGTAGCTCGCAGGGTCGGGTGCGAAGAGCAAGCCGAGCTCCGCAACGGCCTGCTGCAGTTCAAATGTCCGTATGCCCGGCTGGCATATCGCGTAAAGGTCGTCGGAGCTTATCTCGATGATCTTGTTCATCCGGTCGGTGCCGATGACTATGCCGCCGTCGATCGGAACCGCGCCGCCCGTATAGCCGACGCCGCCGCCGCGTGCCGTTACAGGGAAAAGATGCTTATTCGCGAGTTTCATTATCGCTGCCATCTCGGCAGTTGTGGCCGGGAACACGACAGCTTCGGGCGGGAATTTCTCCTTGACGGCATCCGCTCCGTATGGCTCGATCCGCTCGGGATCGACAACGACATTATCCTCACCGACCATTGCCCTGAGTGCGGCAAGCACCTCGGGCTTTGATGCATTGGTCGTCTTGCGGCCTGTTGATTCGAAATGGATCGAACTGAACATGATCTTCTAATATTCCGCCAAAAATGTAATTTTAACAACGCTTCTGGTACACTCTCGCTGATTGAAAAAAACCTTTTCGGAGAATATATGGCGGAAAACGAACAGATCCCACCTGATGAATACGAGCGTGAGATGGCGACCGACCTTGACGACAAGACCGATGATAAGCCCGGAATGGCTTTGCATACGAAGATCCTGATAGGCCTCGCGATAGGTGTCATCGCGGGATTGGCCGCGAATCAGGTGTGGGGCGGTTCAAGCCCTGCCATCGCCTGGACGGTCGAGAATATTACGCAGCCGATCGGCACACTGTTCCTCAGCCTTTTGCTGATGATCGTCGTACCGCTCGTCTTTTCGTCTCTGGTTGTTGGTGTTGCGGGCATTGGCGATATCAGAAAGCTGGGCCGCATCGGCCTCAAATCGTTCGCATATACGCTTGTGATCTCAGCCATTTCTGTCGTTATCGGGTTGACGCTTGCGAACACCATCAAGCCCGGCAACCGTATGGATCCCGCCGTTCAGGAGCAGCTGAAGGCAAAGTTCTCGAGCGGTGCGACAACGGCGGCTGAATCACAAAAGAAGGCAGCCGAGGCCGCAAAGACGGATTCGCCGCTGATGCAGGCGGTAAAGACCATCGTCCCGAGCAATCCTTTTTCATCCATCTCATCGCCGACGCCGAACATGCTCCACATAATGTTCTTTGCACTTTTGATCGGCATCGCGATAACACTATTGCCCGCAAAGACATCCGCGCCGTTCGTTTCATTTATGGAGGCGACATTCGATATAACGTCAAAGATCATCGACGTGATAATGAAGCTCGCGCCGTATGCCGTCGCGTGTCTATTGTTCAATAATGTTGCCCAATTCGGCTTCGACCTCCTAAGTTCGCTGGCATGGTTCGTGGCAACGGTGCTTATCGGGCTTTCTCTGCATTTCTTCGGCGTTTATTCGCTCTCCGTTTGGCTGCTGTCAAAGATAAATCCGATCGAGTTCTTCAGGCGCGTCAGGACAGTGATCGTAACCGCATTTTCGACCTCATCATCCAATGCCACACTGCCGACGGCGCTCCGCGTATCGCAGGAAAATCTCGGCGTCCCGCAGGATATCAACAGCTTTGTGCTCACCGTCGGCGCTACGGCGAATCAGAACGGCACGGCACTTTATGAGGGCGTAACGGTGCTCTTTATCGCACAGCTTGCAGGCATCGACCTCACGATCGGCGTTCAGCTTATGGTCGTTTATTTGGCGATACTTGGCGGCATCGGAACTGCGGGCGTGCCTTCGGGTTCGATACCGTTCATCATCGGAATACTTGCTATGTTGGGCATCGACCCGGCATTAATAGCCATCATTTTGGGCGTTGACCGCATCTTGGATATGTGCAGGACCACGCTGAATGTCGTCGGCGACATCACTGCGGCAACGTATGTGGCACGCAGCGAGGGCTACGAATTGCTTAGGGCGAGCGACCACGCGGGCATAGGCTAGAAAACACATCGAGATATGTTTCCTTTGGGCGACGATAACAGCGATCGCAGGACACAGCCGGTCGTCAATTACACGATAATCGGGCTGAATGTACTTGTTTTTCTGATATTCCAGCGGCTCGGCGGTAATGATGCGTTCACTTACGCATTTTCGCTCGTCCCGCGCGAGATCGTTACGGGTATCGACCTTCAAAGTGCTATTCGTATTACGGATGCCACCGGCCGTATGCTCGGCGAGATACCTCAGTATCCGACACCGCTGCCGGTCTATTTCAACTTTCTTTCGTCAATGTTCATGCATGGCAGCATCATGCACCTTGCGGGTAATATGCTGTTCCTGTTCATTTTCGGCGACAATCTCGAAGACCTGCTCGGCCATTTTCGCTATCTGTTCTTTTATCTCGTGTGCGGATTTGCGGCCGCAGGTGCTCAAATGGCACTCGACCCGAACTCGGTCATCCCGATGCTTGGCGCTTCAGGTGCGATCTCAGGTGTGCTCGCCGGCTATTTGCTTATGTTCCCGAAACGCTCGGTCAAAGCGCTCGTTTTCAATGTGATCATGAACGTCCCGGCGTTCGTCGCGATCGGCATCTGGATACTGTATCAGGTCGTGCTCGGCTATTTTACACCGTCAGACTCGGGCGGAGTCGCGTATGCGGCACACATCGGCGGCTTTGTCGCAGGGCTTTTGCTAGTCAAGATATTCGCCCTCGGGCGGCGTTCGAGATCGTATCAAAGATGATGCTGCACGACGCATCGGCGGTGAAGACATCGGTTACCTTCGCCTTTGCGGCAATACCAGCCGCACGCAGCTTGCCGCGGTCTTCACGGTAGCTCAGGATCGCCTCGGCAAAGCGTTCTGCCGAACCGTACGGTACCGCAGTACCGGCACCGTCCGCGACAAGCTCGGCGGCGGCTCCGGCACCTTCAAAACAGATCACCGGCTTTGCCAGATCGGCGGCATCAAGCGCGACAAGCGGGCAGGGATCCTCACGCGAAGTGAGCGTGAAGACATCCGCGGCGGCTACTATCCGCCGATATTCGGGCGTTGCGGGTATGAACTTCACACTGTCGCCGAAGCCCATTCTTGCCGCGTCATATTCTATCCGCTCACGGTCTTTCTCATCGCCCGTATCCGCACCGACCCAAATGAACCGCACGTCTTTGCGGCGCTCAAGAACGATCTTTGCGATCTGCAGGAAAAGGTCGGTGCCCTTTCGCCACTCGACCGTACCTGCCGCTGCCGCGATAAAGCTTCCCTCGGGTACGCCCAGCTCAGTATGCGTGAACGGCACCGTATCCGGCGCTCCGTCATTAACGATGAAGTCGTGCGCTATCGCCGGCTCAACATCTATGTCGAAACGCCGGAACATATCGCTAAAAACCGCCGACGGCACGATCACTGCATCCTGCCGCTCGATAAGCCTCTTGAATTCCTCGGGCGCGCAGCACGAGCGGATGATGCTGTCGAGTTCGTGAAGCCATGCGGCGGTCGTAAACCCGCGCTCCTTGAACCGGTCGAGCAAAGCAAGCGTGACGATCGTATTTCCCAGCACGATGTCGTATCGCCGCTTGAAGTGCGGCAAGCTTGAGGTCAAACGCCGCTTGATCTTTGCACCGATGCCTTCGCCCGCATCGTACATCGCGTGAACATCGCCGTATTTCCGGTACTCGTCCGCGAGCGGCCCGCCCGTCATCAGCAGGATGTCGATCGATATTTCCGGATGGCTGCGGGCAAGCCACTTTGCGAGGTTCAGCAGCACCGCCGGAGCGCCGGTACGCGTTCCGTTATGGCCTATCAATAGGATGCGTTCGATGCTCATATTCAGCCGCCGGTTCAATGCTCCTCGACCTGCCAATCGGCCTTGAACTGCACATATCCGAAGTCGCGGTAGGCCGCAAGCTCCGAGCCCGTGTCTATGATAACGAACGGACAGATGTCAAAAAGTTCCTGCCGCACTTCGCCGCTCGGTAAAAAGATCTGAATCAAGAACGAATAGTCGTTCGGCGCGAGAAATTCGCCCGGAATACGGAAGCGCAGGCCGAAGTCGCCCTTCTCACGCGGCAGAAGTTCGGCAAGCTGCTGATGCACCGTGAAAACACGGCGGCGGTACTTATTCAGCACCGCGATGCAGAACATCGCACCGCGTTCGATCTCGGCGACACGCACCGAGAATTCGAGAAAGAATTCGCTCTCGTGCCCGATCTCGGATGTAACAAGGCCTTCGGAGTTGACGATAGCGGCCTCGTAGATCTGCATCGGGGCGTCGGTCGCGGCCTCAAGCGCGAACTGCTTTGCCGAGCGTGCGAGCTTCAGGTACTCGGCCGTCGCATCGTGAATATCGGTGAGCGTAACGATGCGGCCTTTTTCAAGCACAAGCCCGCGGCGGCATATCTGAGCAAGGCTGCCGAGGTTGTGGCTGACAAAAAGCACCGTTCGGCCCGAGCGGCTGACCTCATCCATCTTGCCGAGGCACTTTGCCTGAAACTCGATGTCGCCGACCGCAAGGACCTCATCAACGATCAGCACTTCGGGCTCAAGATGAGCCGCCACCGAGAACGCGAGCCGCATATACATACCGCTCGAGTAATGCTTTACGGGTGTGTCGAGAAAGCGTTCGACGCCCGAGAACTCAACGATCTCGTCAAATTTGCGGTCGATCTCGCTGCGCCGCATACCGAGTATGACGCCGTTCAGATAGATGTTCTCGCGGCCCGAAAGCTCATTATGAAAGCCCGTGCCGACCTCGAGCAGCGAGCCTACGCGGCCGCGTATCTCGGCGGTTCCCGATGTCGGCCGCGTAATTCGCGAGAGTATCTTCAACAGCGTTGATTTGCCCGCACCGTTGCGGCCGATAACGCCGAGCGTTTCGCCCTCGGCAAGCTCGAAGCTCACATCGTCAAGCGCAAGTATCGTCTCGCCGCCCGCACCCTTGCGCGAAAAGATCCCCATCAAAGCATCACGGAGCGAGTTGTGCCGCACGCCGCCGAGCGTGTAGCGCTTTGAAAGATTGTTCACACGTATCGCGGTCACGGGCAGTTCAGCCGAGGTCAGATGACGTCGGCGAGTTCATCCTCCATATTTGTGAACACGAGCAGCGAAACGCTGCAGATAACGAGCAGCGAAATGCACGAGACGGCTATCAGAGGCCAGTCGAACGGCGTGCCGAAGAGCGAGCTGCGAAAACCTTCGATGATGCCCGTCAGCGGATTTATGCCGAACCAAAGCCTCCATTTTTCCGAAACGATAGCTGCGGGGTAAAAGACCGGCGAAGCTATCATCCAGACCTGAAGCGCAAAAGGAAGTGCGAATTTCACATCGCGGTATTTCACCGTCAGTGCCGACAGAAGAATGCCGGCGGCGGCGGCCAGAATGAATGCAAGCAGAAAGAAAACAGGTGCAAGAACGATCGCCGCCGTGGGAATGACGCCGTAATACACCATAAAACCCGCGAACAGCACCGCGATGAACAGCACGTCGAAAAGCGCGGCAAGCGTTGCCGCAAGCGGCACGATAACCCGCGGGAAATATACCTTCGTAACGAGATTTGTATTCGTCAGAAAGCCCGCACCCGCGGCCGTTACAGCAGTATGCGTAAAGAGCCATACGAGCAGACCTGCAAATGCAAAGACCGGATATGCGATTACTCCCGTATCGATCGCGCCGACACGGGCGAACAAGACGGTGAATATCGCGACGGTGATGATCGGCTGGAGCACGACCCACGCGACGCCGATCAGCGTCTGCTTGTAGCGGATCTTTACGTCACGCCACGCGAGGAAATAGAGCAGCTCGCGATACCGCCAAAGCTCTGACAGCTCGGCGCCGAGCAGCGCGCGGCGTGCCCCGATCTTTACAAAGGTCGGCCCTGTCATTCGTTCGGACATAGTTCGTGATTATACAAGATGTTCGGAAACTGTGCGCTCAATGCCGTCATCAAGCGCAATGAGCGGCCGCCACCCCGACTGCGTGGCCGCGCGGCGGATCGAAAGGATGTTCGCATCGACATCGGATGAGAAATTCTCGATGTGCCGGATGTTTGTTATCTTCCGGCCTGCAGCCGCCTCAACTTTCGTTATCACATCGGAAACGGCCGTGCCTTTTCCGGTAGCGATATTCCAGATGATGTTCTGCCGCTCGCTCTCGATAGCGGCGGCAACGGCCCTCACAACATCATCAATGTGGATCAGGTCGCGAATGGTTCGGCCTTCACCGATAAGCGTAAAAGGCGCGGCGTTCGCTAGCGAATCGACCGCGGCAGCAACTACGCCCTTTACGTCATGATTCGGGTCTGAAAAGCCGTAGATATTGCCCGGCCGCAGGATCGCGAGGCCGAAGCCTCGTTCGGCGGCCAATTCGGCAAGGCGCCGTTCGATCGCCGCCTTTGCTTTGCCGTACGACGAAAGAGGCATTAGCCTCGCATCCTCGTCGATAGGGAAACTCTCCGCCGGCCCGTAAACCGAGCCGCCGCTTGAGACGAAGATAACGCGCAGAACATTTCGGCTGTGTTCGAAAAAGCGTTCGATCGCGGCGAGGTTCACCTCGGTTTCCCGTTCGTTGAACCTGCCTTGGTCGAGATGAGCGAGCCAGATGACCGTTCCTTCGACAGCAGCAGGCACATCGTGCGCCAGATCGTGCCGGAGAAGTTCGATGTTCGGGCGTCCTCGAAAAAGGCCCGGAAGCCTCGCCGGGTCTCGGTGCAGCGCAACGATCTCATTGCCGCCGTCGGCAAGAACACGCATTAGATCAATGCCGAGCGGAGATGTTGCCCCGACGATGCTTATTCGATTTTCTTTAGCGGCGTTCAAGCTGAATAGTGTACAAAAAACGCCGCCGCACATAAACGCGCGGCGGCAAACCTTACGCTGAAGGTTTCAACAAGCTACTGCCGTTGGAACTCGGGCGACCCGAGCACTAGGCTGACAGCTCGAAAGACATCGGGGTCGCCTTTTGGCGCGAGCGGGCGCGTCGCCGGCTTCTGCCCTGAAACGGGAACATTTGCGGGGCTTATCGGCTCTTTAAGCTGCTTCTCTAACGATGCCCGCGTCGCAGCGGAGATCTCGCCGTTGAGAACGCCGTCGATCACATTTGTAAGCGTTGCTTCGGGCGTCTTACCCTCAAAGTGACTCAGATCGACGCGTGTACCGCGGATCTGGCCTCCGGAAAGGGCGATCGCATAGTTGAGCCGTTCGAGCAGTGCACCGGTATTGACCCATTCCTCCGCCGTGTCGGGATAACCGGTCGGAGCCTGATAGCCGTAAGGCACTTCGCCGAGTTTTCTTAGCATTGCGAACATCTGTGGGCCGCCGTCCGTATCGGCGCCGATCGCACGGATCGAGCTTACGGCAAGTTCGAACGGCGTCTTGATCTTTGCCCGGTAGTTCTCAGGTGCGAAGAATTCCTTATCGCTGAAGATCGCTCGAAGAGTTGTTTTGATATCGCCCTTTGAGTTATGGAAAGCATCCGCCACACGCTGAACGAGCGCATCGCTCGGGTTGTCGCTCACAAACCGGACAGCGAGTTTACGGGCAATAAAGCGTGCCGTAGCAGGGCTGCTGACAAGTATGTCGATGACCTTTAAGCCGTCCTTCATTCCGCCTTCATCGATCTTTTGGCCAAGCACGGTCTTTGTTCCGCCTTCGTGTGCACGCGAATTGAAGTAGAACTCGCCGCTGTCGATATCATCCGGCACGCCTGCGCGGCGTCGAAGCTTCTCCAACTGCTCGTTGTCCATTCCCTTTATCGCAAGTGCCGCAAGTTTGCGGTCGCCTCTGGGGTCAGCGATCGTCCAGCCGGTAAAGCACTTTGCCACCTCGATAATGTCCTGCTGCGTGTATCCGCCGTCAACCCCGAGCGTATGCAGCTCCATTAACTCGCGTGCGTAGTTCTCATTAATGCCGCGGCGATTCTGCTGCTTCTTGGGTGCCGTCGGCAAGTTCTGCTTTGGCAGGTCCTGCATCGCTCTTCGGTTGAGCAGAGGATCATTGATGCCGAGGTCGCGTCTTACGCGGCCGTTCGGTGTCATCGGCCGCATCGCCGGGTCGCGCATCGTCCGCATCATGATGCGGCGCGGCTCATTATTCTTCGGCTTCTGATCATTCGGTGAAACGGATTGGAAATTATCAAGATAGAACAGCATCGCAGGGTGCATCGCCGTGCCGACAAGAAGATCACGAAAATTGCCGAGGGCATTCTTGCGTATCACATCGCGTTCAAAACTCGGTATGTACCAGCGCAGCGGTCCTTTGCCCGAAAATACGTTGAAATGATTGGCCCAAAAATCGACCATCACCTCCTGAAGCTGGCGTTCCGAATAGGCCGCTTGAAGTACACGGTTGGCGACGATCTCGGGCATTAAACGCGCTGCAGGTTCGAGATCGTATTTAGCATAGACCTCTTTGAGCCTATCCTGCCGCATCTTCCTTTCATTGTCAGAAGCCTGTACATCCGCAGGCGGTGCAGCAGGGGCATCGGTTTGCGGCGCGGCGGCGTTCGCGGGCGGCGGAGCCTGCTGCTGCGGTTGGGCTTCCACACCCAAAGCACGCAGCAGAGCTGCCGGGCTTGGATATTTGGCGAAGAGCTGTGCGGTGGTCATCGAGAATATATCAAGCCCTTTGACCTTATTTTCGGCGGTGCTGTCGTCGATCGATGACGGATCAAGCTGCCGGTCGATGTACTTCTGCAAGCCCATAGCCCGCACCTTTTCAAGGTCGCCCGGCCGCGGCCCGAAGCCGAGTCTGTTCAGCACGTGAAGTATCTTCTGATCTTCGGTCAGGCTTTTTGGCGTTTCGGCCCTTCCGCCGATAACGAATATCGGCACCAACAGTGCGGTTATCAGCAAATGTACTGCCGTCTGCTTAAAAATGTTGCTATATCTCATATCTCAAACCTCAAAGATGCACGCAGGTTTCTTTCTTACCGAACATTAGACGCACTGCGCGGACGATTGGACGAAACAACATAAAAGGCCGCACGCCCTATTGGGACAACAGCTTGTGCCGCATTATCATCAAAGGTCTGGCAATGGACCGCCGAATTGGGCTAAAATCACTGTTACGGTTAAAACGATGACGATATCTGATCGAAAGACCCTTTTACTGTTGAGTATTTGTGCGTTCGTACTGCTCGGCGCCGTTGCGGCATCGGCACAGGAGGTCTTCAGCGACGCGAACGCCGACTATACGTTCACTTTGCCTGACGATAAATGGCGAATGACCATCAAGCCGTCGCCAACAAGCCCCAACGTCGAATACGTTTACGGCGACCGTACAAAAGGCCACCTTGAGATACGCAAGCTCGATATCGGCAAGAATGAGCTGATCGGCGAGCTTATCCACGGCTCGGAAGAATCAAAACTCCAGTTCATGCGCGGCTATGTAGCAGGTAAAGAGGAGAATTTTGCCGGCAAGCTCCGCGGCATGGTCTATAATTTCGAATTCCTGAAGGACGGACGCGCGATGAGCGGCCGCTTCTATTATCTGCGATCAGGCGACACTGCCGTCTATTCGCTGCGGTTCACGGGCCAAAAGGCATCCTTGCTGTCGATACAGAACCAGACCGATTCGATCGCACGAACTTTTGCACTCAAGTAACCCGGACACGTACCGACGCTCCCGACGGAATGATGAAGCCTCGTTCACTGCCAAAGTGAGCGAGGCTTTTTATCGGCGACATACGCATTTTACGCACGTTCGCGTCATCAAGGCCGCTCATCAGCCGCACATTGAACCGCTCTGCTTTTTTCAGAAGGCTCCACGCCGTCTGGCCGTTGACCTCGTATTCGCGGCAAAGCCGATCTGCAATGCGGTCCGCATGCGGCTGCTCGAACCACTTTAAGAAGTCGGAACGGCCAAGCCCGTCGGCACACTCGGCAAGTAATATGATCTGGCCGCCGTCCACGCAAGCGTGCGACGCTGCATCGAGAGCCTTGTGCGCCTGTATCAGGTTCACGTCGTACGGATATCCGCCGCAGCTTGCAATGACCAGCGGCCGCTTCTCGCTTATCTCAACGGTGCGCGAGCGCTCGTACGCTTTGCACGCCGCCTCATGCGACAGATACCAATCTCCGCAAAATACGCCGGTTACATAACCCGCACCGTCAACGATCGCATTTACGCCGAACGCAGGCTCAGCCAGCGACGCGGCTTCGACGAACGCCCGGTGAACGGCATTGCCCGCAAGCATCGCGGTGCCGACGCCTTCGCGCCGTGAATGCGTTACACAGTCAAACGCGAGTGCGTGCGTTGCTCGAATCGTCTCGGCTGACGCAAGTCCGGGGCAGATCAGCTTGCGGCCGCCTGTAAAGCCAGCAAAATAGTGGAATGTAACACCGCCGACCAAAATAACTTTGTCGGCATCGAGCAGGGCACGCGAAAGCTCGACCGCGATGCCGTCAACCTTGCCGAATGAGATCACTTTTGCCGCATCGAACGCATCGTGATCGAGAAGCCTTATACGCTGCGCGATAAAAGGCGTCAGCAGCTCATTCTTTTCCTGCTGAGTTACTTTGCGATGGATCCCGGTCGCGAATATTATGCGGATGTTGCCGGGTGCCGTGCCGCCTGCGATGAGACGCTGAACGAGAAGCGTTACGGTCTGGGCACTGCCGCTTTGCCGTGTCGCATCCGGAACAACGAGAAGCACGGTCTCATCACCGTGTGCGATATCCTCGATCTCAGGAGCCGCTGTCGGGGCATCGTATGCGGCATTTATCTCGGCATCCGTCAGCGGAAGTGTTTCGGCGGGGATGCTTAGTACCTCGAATTGACCCGCCTCGTATTGAAGATCGACGGAGGCGTGCCCGTACTTGAGCTTGATCTGCTCCACCATTATTTACACTCGGCTGCCTTGAAGCATTTCGTCCCCGTGCCGCAAACGTAGATCGCCTCGGTCTCTAGGCCCTCGGCCTCCATTTGTATCGTGAGATGATCGATGTCAAAGGCGTCATGCAGCCGCGAGCGGACGATGCCGAGCAGAGCGGTTTGTTCGGCGGAGCGGTCGTGGCTGATATGTGCTGAGAGAGCGTCGATGCCCGATGAGATAGTCCACACGTGAAGGTCGTGTACGCCCGTAACGCCATCGACGGATCGTATCGTCGATTCAACAAGCGAAAGGTCGAGGCCGCGCGGCGTCCCCTCGAGCAGTATGTTGACCGAGTCGGCCACAAGCCGCCACGCACCCCGGATTATGATAATGCTGATGGCGATACTTGCGGCCGCATCCGCCCAGGCCCAACCCATGTAATAAACAAAAACGCCGGCAACGATAGCCGCGACCGAGCCGAGCAGATCGCCGATGACATGAAGGTATGCGCCGCGGATGTTGAGGTCATTCTCGTGGTCGCCGTGCAAAAGCCGCGCGGAGATGATATTTATCACAAGCCCGCCGATGGCAATGTAGGTCATCTCGCGTCCCTGCACATCCTGCGGTGAGCGCCAACGCAGTACCGCTTCATATATCACCCAGATCGAGATGAGCACGAGCGCGATGCCGTTTATGAACGCGGCAAGTATCTCGGAACGGTAATAGCCGAAGGTCTTTTGTGCGGTAGCAGGACGTGCTGCGAACCAGAATGAGACAAGGGTAAGCGACATCGCCGCAACATCCGTAAGCATGTGGCCCGCATCGGCGATGAGCGCCAGCGAATTGACGAGCCAGCCGCCGACCGCCTCGATCAACATATAAAGCGCCGTCAGCGCGAGCGCGGCAGTAAGCCGCTTCTTCCGCGTGCTGTTTTCGTTGCCTTTTGCCTGATGAACGTGTACGATTGCCGAACCTCCGCGTTAATAGCGCCGCAGCATTTTGCCGCTTCTAAGCGAGATGACGAATGAGCCGCGGTTGCCGCGATCATCGCCTATCTCAACAACGGCTTCCGTAGATCGCGATGAGACCTGTATGCGGAAGGTGCCGTCCGCCGCCGAAAATGTCTCGCGGCCGACGCTCCGAACCGCCATTCCGGGCAGCGTGCGGCCGCTTATCATATAGACGCCGCCGCCGAGCGATTCGGCTGCCCAATCAGAGGCCTCGATCGCCGAGCCTCCGCTGCCGCCGCGAACCACGGTGAATCGCCACGCATCATTCCAATTCGTCATCTGGCCCGACCTGCCCGTTGCTTTCAGCCGCCAATAATACGTGCCCGGAGCCAAACCCGAGAGCCGAAAGTCGCGCGAGGTCATTCCGCTGCGATCTACCAGAAGTGAGTCCGCTGCGAACGTCGGAGAACGCGCTACCTGAAGGTAGAAGTCGATCGCCTTCGAGCCGTCCGGGTCCTGCCATGCGAAAGCCGCACTCACGCCGCCGCCGCTATCGACGATCTGCATGGAATTTGCCGGCGAAATTGGACGCGGCGGTGCAAGAAGCTTTTCACGGCCCGACAATTTGCCGCCGTTGACCGTCGCGTATGTGTTCTCGTCGATCTTTGTCGTCTCGCCGCCCACGGTTGTCTCGATGCCGCCGCGGCTTACACGGATCTCGCCGCCGTCAGTTCCGTCGGCACTGAAGCTCGCATCCGTTTTCGGACCGAGGCGGTTCTCGCTCTCGCCAAGTTCGACAATATTGCTCGTGTCTTCCGGCTGCTCTTCGGTTCGAACATTAAGTTGGCCGCCGTCAACCCGCACACGGACATTCCTGCCGCCAAAAAGCGTTGTAGTATCTCGTACAACGACAGTGCTGTTAGGCCTGACCGTATAGATCGAGCCGTCGATCATTTGTATCTTCGCACGGCCGTCCGCTTGGGTCTGCACAGTATCGCCCGCGGTAACATACGTCTCCCGCGTGACGAGTATCGTCTCCCGCGTCGCTGCACGCGTTATCCTGACCTCGCCTTCGAATGAGATGATGCGGGCCGAGTCCGCCGGTGCCTCGGTGTCCTGAACGGCACGGAACCAGTTGTGATTCTGAGCGTACCGAAGCCCGATGACTATGACGACAACAAGTATCACCAGAGCGATGCCCGCATAGATCGTGCTCCTGCGGATGTTCCACCACTCAAGATAAAACTTGCGATACTTATTATCGTCCATCTACAAGATCACTCGGCCTCTTCAGCGTCCGCATCATCCTTTCGCGGAAACAAAAGCGACAGTATCACCGATAATGCGATCACACCGCCGACGACAGCCAGTGAGATATTGATCATCGCATGATCGAACTCGCCATTGGCATAGCGTTCGATAAACCTTCCTATCGGTGAATTGCTGCTGCCGCCGGAAAGGATCACCAGGACGTCGCCGACAAGCGGCAAAAGCATCTTAATACCGATGAATGAAAGTACAAAAGCGAGTCCGTACTTCAGGAAATGAAAGCGGTCCGCCATATCCGCCAGCAGGAAAAAGAACGTCCGCAGTCCGAGAATGGCAAAAATATTGGATGTATAAATGATGAAACGGTCGGTTGTGATGCCGAATATGGCAGGGATCGAGTCGATCGCAAAAACGATGTCCGCTACGTTTATCACCACAAGCACAAGCAGCAGCAGCGTACCCGTCCGTTTGCCGTCAAGTGTTATTAAAAAGGCCTCGCCGTCATAGTCATGCGAGATGCGCACGAACTTTGTGGTCAGCCTCACGAGGGCGCTTTCGTGCGGCTCGAAAACATCATCCTCCCCGAACATCTTGATGCCCGTGTAAACAAGGAAAGCACCGAATACGTACAGCAGCCAATGAAAACTCTCGACAAGCCCCGCACCGGCAAATATCATCACAAGGCGCAGCACAAGGGCCATGAAAATACCCCAAAAGAGCACGCGATGCTGATATTTTTTCGGCACGTCAAAGTACCGGAAGATGAGCAGGAAGACGAACAAATTGTCGATCGAAAGCGATAATTCGATCAGATAGCCGGTAAAGTATTCCTTCGCCTTAAAATTGCCGAATTGGTAAAGGACGAACAGCCCGAACAGAGACGCGAGTGAGACCCAAATGATGCTCCAAACGATCGTTTCCTTTTGGCTCGGCGCATGCGGCCGGCGGTTGACGATGCCGATATCAACAAAAAGGGCGAACAGAACAACGCCGAAGAACACTGCCCAGACCCAAAACGGATATTCGATAGGATTCATCTTAAACAGCCTGCAAGGCAAGGAGCCGCTCAACTATTTGCGCGACACGCTCGAGGCCCTCGGCGTCAACATTCGTAAAATCATCAAGCCGAGCACTGTCAACATCAAGCACACCTGCCGCCTCGCCGGTACGAAATATCGGCACCACGATCTCGGAACGCGACTCCGACGCACACGCAATATGGCCCGGGAACGCATCGACATCAGCGACGATCGTTGTTTCGCGCATTGAGAATGCATAGCCGCAAACGCCCTTGCCAATGCCGATACGCGTACACGCCGGCGGCCCTTGGAACGGCCCGAGCACAAGCGTGTCGCCCTTTGCGAAATAGAAGCCGACCCAAAAAAATTCGAACGCCAGCTTCAAAGCGGCCGCAATATTCGCCAAGTTTGCCGTCAGGTCGGCCTCACCTTCAACCAACGCTTCGATCTGCGGCATTATCTCGTCGTATATGACGTCGCGGCCCGCACCTTCTGTGAAAACGAGTGATTCGGCCACAGCTTTTGAGTTTAGCAGAAAAGCCGTGCGGATAAGTAGATCATTCGCCGGCCGTTAGACGCTCTCTGGCGGCAAGCACCTTTTGGCGGGCTTCGCCGGCGGTGTTGCCGAGAGCTGTCAAATGTCCCATTTTTCTGCCGGGTCGAGGATCGGATTTGCCGTATAGGTGGAGTTTGACCGCAGGATCTTTGAGAGCTGCCGTCCAATTCGGCTCGCCGTTCGCCCAAAGGCCGCCAAGCAGATTTGCCATCGCCGCCGGCCGGAAATATTCGGTCGATCCGAGCGGCAGGCCGCACACCGCGCGCACCTGCTGCTCGAATTGCGAAGTTACGCACGCGTCGAACGTCAGATGCCCGGAATTATGCGGCCTCGGTGCGATCTCGTTGACAAGCAATCGCCCGTCCGGCGCGAGAAAGAATTCGACACAATAAGTGCCAACGTAATCGAATGCCTCGCCGATCGCCTGCGCGATCTCGATCGCTTGTTTTGAGACCTCAGGATCGACATTTGCGGGAGCTTGCGATACATCGAGGATGTGGTTCGAATGGTCGTTCTCGATAACGCCGTAGTGAGCGAATTCGCCCGCCTGAGCGCGTACACAAACAACCGAGACTTCCTTTTCGAACGTGATGAACTGCTCAAGCACAGAATCGCGGCCGTCTAGTGCGTCAAATGCGGCCTCGATCTCACTGCGGGCATTGATCCGTGCCTGGCCTTTGCCGTCATAGCCGAAACCCGCCGTCTTGAGCACCGCCGGAAAGCCCAATTCTTCGCAGGCTTTGTAAAGATCCTCAGCCGTGCGTATCGGTCGAAATTCCGCAAGCGGAAAGCCGTTCTCCGCAAGGAACGTCTTCTCGCGAAGGCGGTTCTGCGTGGTGTGCAGTATCTCGCCGCGCGGATGCACCGGTACGAACTCCGCCGCCGCCTCGATCGTTGCCGACGGCACATTCTCGAACTCGAACGTAACGACATCCACGCTCTGAGCAAAGGTCCGTACTTCGAAAAGATCGTCGTACGATGCCGCGGTCTCAAGCCCGCACACCTGCCCTGTTGAGGTGTCGCGGCCCGGTGAGAACGTATGCACGCGATAGCCCAATTTTGCAGCCTCAATAGCGAACATACGGCCGAGTTGGCCGCTGCCGAAGATGCCGATCGTCGAATTTGGCGGTTTCGATAGCATTATTTGGCCGGCTTTGTCTTAAGTACGGCTCTTGTCTGCTTTGAGCGAAAACTATGTAGTTTCTTGCGAAGGTCCGGGCGTGAATTTGCGAGTATAGCGACGGCAAGAAGTGCGGCGTTCTTCGCGCCTGCCTGACCGATCGCGAGCGTACCTACGGGAACGCCGGCGGGCATTTGTGCGATCGAGAGAAGGGAGTCGAGGCCCTTGAGCGCACGGCTTTCGACGGGAACGCCGAGCACAGGCACTACCGTTTGCGAAGCACACATTCCCGGCAGATGTGCCGCACCGCCGGCACCGGCAATGATCACCTCGATGCCGCGGCCTTCCGCCGCCTTTGCGAAGTCGAACAGCAGGTCCGGCGTCCGATGCGCCGATACTATCTTCGTCTCGTACGCAACGCCGAATTCATCGAGCATAAGCGCTGCCTGCTCCATCGTCGGCCAGTCGCTCTTGCTGCCCATTATGATCGAAACAAGTGTTTTTGCTGCTTTTTTCGCCGCCATATGCGATTAAATTTATCAGAGTACGCCTTACAGCAAAAGTCGGCTTTGCTTTGGCATATCGAGCGGTACACGTTATTAGAACGCTTTCCGCTCAAAAATGGCGGTCTGGCGTTGCATTATGTTGAGAATCGAAATGTCGTTGGCGTTCCGGGTCGTACCCTTGGCCGTTCGCGGGCAGAAAGCGGCTTTTCGTCCGCTTCGGCATATATCGGTTTGCAAATTTCACGTTTTGGCCTTGGCAACCTAAAATAATGTAAATGCCGAGTTCGGATCCATACATTCGCAGGCACAACACACATAAATGACTGACAAATCAAAGATCTATTACACGCTGACCGACGAGGCACCGATGCTCGCCACACATTCGTTCCTGCCGATCCTTAAGGCATTCACGCAGAGGGCCGATATTGAGGTCGAGGTGCCCGATATTTCGCTGGCAGGGCGAATTCTCGCTAATTTCCCCGAGTGCCTGAAGGACGGCCAACGAACAAGCGATGCTTTGAGCGAATTGGGCGTACTTGCGACCAAGCCGGAAGCGAACATCATAAAACTGCCTAATATCTCTGCGTCAGTACCGCAATTGGAAGAGGCCATCGCCGAGCTTCAAAAGCAGGGTTTCGCCGTACCGAATTATCCCGCCGAACCTAAAACCGACGAAGAGATCGCCGTCAACAAAAAGTACGCTCGCGTCCTCGGCAGCGCCGTTAATCCGGTTCTCAGAGAAGGCAATTCCGACAGGCGAGCGCCAAAGGCGGTAAAGAATTACGCGAAAGCTCATCCGCATCGAATGGGTGCGTGGAGTTCTGAATCGAAGACCTCGGTCGCGCATATGACCTCCGGCGATTTCTACGGATCTGAGAATTCGACGACGGCCGCGGCCGAAGGAAATTTCAGGATCGTATTCTACGGGGCCGATGGTACTGAAAAAGTGCTGAAAGATCTTGCACCGCTGAAGGCCGGCGAGGTCATCGACACATCGGTAATGGATATCGCCGCACTCAGGTCTTTTGTCAAAACGGCGATGGCCGAGGCAAAAGCAAAGGACGTACTGCTTTCCGCACACTTGAAGGCGACGATGATGAAGGTCTCGGACCCGATCATCTTCGGTGCCATCGTTGAGACATACTTCAAAGACGTTTTCGACAAATACAAAGAGACCTTCGCCGAGCTTGAGATCGATCCGAAATTCGGCCTCGCCACTCTGTTCGAAAAGATCTCGGGCCATGCACAAGAGGCCGAGATCAGGGCCGACATCGCCCGCACGATCGAGCAAGGGCCGCGGCTTGCGATGGTCAATTCCGACAACGGCATTACAAATTTTCACGTCTCGTCGGACGTGATCATCGACGCCTCGATGGCAGCCCTTATTCGCGGCGGCGGCAAGATGTGGAATAAGGACGGCATAGAGGAAGATACGGTCTGCATCATTCCCGACCGCACATATGCCGGCTTTTACGATGCGGTCATTCAGGATATGAAACAGAACGGAGCGATCGACCCGCGCACTTTCGGCTCTGTCCCGAATGTCGGCCTCATGGCACAAAAGGCCGAAGAATACGGCTCGCATGACAAGACCTTTCAGCTTTCGGGCGCCGGCACGGTAAAGGTCGAGGACGAGAATGGGAACACTCTGCTCGAACAAAAAGTGAACGCCGGCGATATCTTCAGGATGTGCCAGACCAAGGATGCGCCGATACGCGATTGGGTAAAGCTCGCCGTAAATCGGGCGAGGCTCTCAGATACGGCCGCGATATTTTGGCTCGATAAGGGCCGTGCACACGACGCGCAGATAATAAAAAAGGTCGAGGAACACCTCAAGGAACACGATACTGACGGGCTCGATATCCGCATCATGGATGTCCGCGATGCGATGCTTGAAACGCTGAAACGCGCCCGCGAAGGCAAGGACACGATCTCGGTCTCGGGTAATGTGCTGCGCGACTACCTGACAGACCTTTTCCCGATCCTTGAGTTGGGCACATCCGCAAAGATGCTCTCGATCGTGCCGCTGATGAATGGCGGCGGACTTTTTGAGACGGGTGCGGGAGGTTCGGCGCCGAAGCACATCGAGCAGTTTTTGGATGAAGGCTACCTGCGTTGGGATTCTCTGGGCGAATTTCTTGCCCTTCAGGCGAGCCTCGAACACCTCGCCCAAACGCAAGGCAATGCGAAGGCACAAGTATTGGCTGACGCCTTGGATGCGGCAAATGCAAAATTCCTCGAGAACGACCGTTCGCCGGCGCGAAAGGTCGGCGGGATCGACAATCGCGGCTCACATTTCTATCTCGCGATGTATTGGGCCGAAAGCCTTGCGGAACAGACCGCCGACACCGAGCTTGCGGCACAGTTCGCCCCGGTCGCTGCAGCGATGAAGGAGAATGAGGCCAAGATCGGCGGCGAACTGATCGCGGCACAAGGCAAACCGCAGGACATCGGCGGCTATTACCATCCTGACGCCGAGCGGACATATGCAGCGATGCGGCCTTCCGCAGCCTTGAATTCCATCATTGACGGAATGAAGCTTCCGTAAAGCGGGCCGTCAGTCCTCGATCTTGGTCAAAACATCGCCGCGATGGGCCGCGATGTGGTCGGTCTTGTCGCTTTTGATCTCGTACTGCGGGCTGTCGGGGCTTGCGCGATGCGTGTGGCCTTTGTAGTCGAAGTCCGCATTGTGGATCTTTATGATCGTGCCGGAGACCTGCCCCGCCTCTGAGTTCCACGCAACGTGGTCGCCGATCGCAAAGCTCTTATCTTTTTCTGACATATTGTTCATATTCCCGCGATAACTGACCGTATCGCCGACGACCGTTGCGGCCGATGTAAAAGGGTGCTCACGCACATTCGTTTCGCTCAAAATATGCAACACTCTCGCTCCTTTTGCCTTCAAAAGGTCGGCGACTAGCGAGCGATGGCAACGCCACCAAACGGCCTCGGCGCACATTATCGCGGTAGGCTGCTGTGCGGCAAGGTCGGCAAGCTTTGCGATGCCAATGCGGAATTCTTCCGTTTCAGTGTGGTCGGCGTACGCTCTGAACGACGCGTTTCGCCAAGCCGTGTTGTGCGAATCGGCGTGGAACTTACGGCGGCCGCCAAGCTCTTCTATCCGCGCGTAACCGATGGCTGCATCGGCAAGTGATGCGGCAAGGGCTTCGGGGTTGAACTGCGGGAATTTCCGCGAGCCTGCGTGACGGCGGATATCAGCTAGCAGCTCGATCTTATTCGCCGCCAATAGCGCGACGAACTCGCCTATCGTGCGGGTCGAGTGTCCGATCGTCCATACTGTGATGCCGTTGAGAGCCTTGTGTGCCATCGCATTTCTAACACTACGCTGCACGTTGCCGTGTGCCAAGCTGCGGGCATAAATACTGCCGCAGACTATCGAAGTGTTGTACGATATTGACAGTCCTTATAGGATCGTTTTTCACGCCCGCATCCGCGGATGAGGACATCAAAGATTAAAATGAGGAACCGTAACGTAAGAATATCCGTCGCTGTCGTCGTTGCTGCTTTGTCTTTGGTACTTATGCCGTTTAGTGCAGCCGCACAGGGCAAGGTCACACTCGGGAAGCCGCTCGATGACGGCGGCGGCGCACTGGGACAGAAGGTCGCGGATATCACCGGGGACACCTCGCCCGGCGGGCGCCGACGCAGCGAGGCCGTAAAGCCTTTCGTTATGGGATATTACGGCTGGAATTTGAAGGGTATTACGCAGCTCGGCATCGCAAAGCTCGAAACGATACGCATCAACATCGACCGCCTGGTGCTGAATCTTTACGATCCGGAACTCGACCCCGTACTTAAGGCGATAGTCGCCCGCAATCAGAATTCGGCCACGGACTGGGGCGACCCGACCGAGGCGGAAAGCAAGGCGATACAGGAATTCGTCGTGCAGAAGTGGACCGGCAAGTACACAGGCATCAGCTCGATGCTCGAATCGCTCAAATCGGGACGCCCCGAGGAGCCGAAGAACGACCCGGCCGAGCAGTGGAAATTCAAAGCGGGTATGGCTCTTGGCGAGTTCGGCGCCTCTTTGATCAACTGGTACAAGCTCCCGAACAACGACAAATATGTCGCAGATATAAACAAGAAGCTCGCGTCGCTCACAGAAGGTTTTGATCCGCAAAAGAGGCCCGCGGACGTTCCCGCGGCATTCCTCGACAATATTAAAAACCTGCAGGCTCTAGGCGGCCGCACAAGCTACACTGATAATGAAAAGCAAGCTCTTGCGGCAATGCTCCGCACCACGCTGCTTTCGTTCGTCGGCGATGCGGCGGCGCCGGCGACTGTCTCACAGCCCGCAAAACCGGCCGTTCAAAAACCTGCCGTGAAGCCGCCCGCCCGCGCATTGCTCTCGACCGCGGCCGATCATATAAAGCGCGGCGACGACCTGGGTGAACAGGGCAAGTATCTTGAAGCCATAAAGGAGTACGATGCCGCGGTAACGCTGGCGCCAAGCAGCGGTGAGGCGTACTTCAAACGAGCACTCGCATATGATAAAGCAGAGATGACAGCGCCCGCCCGGGCCGATTTTACAAACGCGATCGAGCTAAAATACAACACGTCGGTCGCTTACTTCAACCGCGGCACGCTGAGTATGCGCGAGTTTCCACGCAGCGCCATCGAAGACTTCAGTGCCGCGCTCCGGCTCGACCCTTCGAACGCTGACACATACTTCAACCGCGGCTGGACGTACAACTCACTTATGCAATACGACCGCACCATCGAAGATATGACCAAGGTGATCTCACTCTCGCCGAAGTATCTCCGGGCGTATTTGATGCGGGCCTTGGCGTACTGCAAGCAAGGTTTGCCGCAGGAGGCCATCGCCGACCTGAAGACGGCCAACTCGCTCGGTGCCAACGCCACCCTCAGCTGCCCTAAGTAGCACCGATGGGCCGAGCCCGCGAAAACTATCGGCCCGCTCCGACCCGAACGCCCCGACCGTTCGATCAAAGCCGCTTGCCGGCTGCACTGCCCGTTTGGTATTTTTCGGCGGCTGTAAATCTCGATGTGAGCAAAGGCTCTGCCTTTCCGGTGAGTTTGAATTCTAAAACTAGCGGCTCCGCAGTTTTGGCGAAGAACGCCGGAGTGGTTTGAGTTGTCTAGGTTATTATGTCCACGGTAGCACCCGAACCGTTAATAATTCCTGTTTCCGACTCCGCGCCTCCCGGCAGATTCGAAAAGTTCGAGATCAGCCTCCGGGTCGTGCCTCTAACAAGAACATATTTCACATTGCCGGTTAGCAAAAGATTATCCAATTGGACGACATTGCAGTCAATAGCGGAAACCCCGTACTGAGTATTAATATGCCCGATCAGCGAGTCCTTAATGGTCGCATTCGTAATATTTCGCAGCAGCACTGCAGCCTCCACGCCGCCGTTGATCGCAATGTTATTCAACTCTACCCATTGAGCACCGTTAAGATAGATAGCATTATAACAACCCTCGTCAAAGCTCGACCGTGTAATATGGATCTTGTTTCGGTGAAAAGCTTGATTGGCCGGTAGCGGCATGAAAGCCCTGATCCAACTGGTGTTGATCGTGCCGCCGGTCTTTATGATAGTTTGATCCCTAAAGTAACCGAAATCGATGAACTGTGAATCCTGCACAGTTAAGCCGAACCACTCCCAAGCACCTACATTTGGACATTGATAAGTTGCACATCCGCCAAACAGACAGCCATCGACAAAAAGATTTGTCCGGCGGCCCACAATGATCCCGCAAAACTTGTTCAAGCTCGTCGCCTCTGAAGCACGCACGGAAAGGCCGATGAAATTGCAGTCCTTAAACACTGCGCGATCGATCTCATTGCAGAAAAACACCGCCTTCTTAAAATCGTAAACATTAGCACCGGGAGTTCCGATAAATGTCAATCCTTCAACCCTTAGACTTGGCCCGTTTATAATATAAAAAACCGTTTCCGGAAGCTGCTCAGGCGTTGCTCCGGCAATGTGAACGACCGAATCGCCGCCTGACCCTAACATCCTGACCGCCCCTCGGCTTCCGTGCAGATTGAGCGCGGTAGATCCCATGATCTTAGTGATCCCGTTCGGGAAGACAAGGGTTCCGCCGCTCGATTCCCTAAGAGCGTTGAGAGCGTTTTGGATAGCCGGTGTATTGTCGGTAACGCCGTCCGGAACTACGCCAAACTCAATATCAAGTCTGCGGTAGGTCTCGGAGACGTTCACTATTGCGCCGTCGCGGTATCGAAGGGAATCTCCATTCTTTGGAGATGTCAGGGTAGCTATCCTTCCGGGATCGACCTTGCCGTTACTGTCGAGGCCCGCCACTCCGTTCGGCTGATCTATTTGCGATGTATCGATCTTGGTGTCAAGTGCAGTTGACACTTCTTCTTTTCGATAATAGCGGTCATCACCGCGTAGATCGGTCAAATACTGTAGATGGTCGTCCGCTCCGAGTCCTCCTAACTCGGAATGTTCGAGCGTTGCTTGGGGGGCATCCGTTTTGTCACTTCGGCCGCTTGCTGTTGCGGTACCGGCATCGACTGATGCCGCTAATCCCAGGCCCGCAACTCCCGCAGCCGTTCGCCGCAAGAAACTCCTTCGATCTACACTCTTTTTTTTCATATTTGTGAGAGGCCCGGTTCTAAGCTGAGGCAGCTCAGCAGCCAAACCTATTGTAAGTGCACGTTCACTGTGTACGTTCACCTAAACCCGCTGGTGTTTCCAAAACGATTATACAAAATGCTAACGAGTCCTGCAAAAACGCCAATTGGCGGCGCCGCCGCGATCGGCATCAAAATCGCGAGCGGCTATGAGAGATTTGCCCGTACCGTAAAGCCCTGCGCCAAAACAGCGTCTTATCAATTGGCGCACGTCTAAGACGCCGACAGATCGCGGAAAGTCGGGTTTTTCCAGCGGAACTCTTGTTAACCGATTGAGAGTTATGCCTTTGCCGCATTCATTGTCGGCTCGGACTTTGATCAAATCGCCCATCGCGATCGATGAGCCTTAAGGATACTATTGTGCCAAGGTAGATAAGCATGCTCTGGATGATCGCCGTGATCAAAAAGGCATATCCCGCCCCGATCAAACCATAACGCTGCGGCAAATAAAAATATGCCAATAGATTGAAAACCATCACGACCACTGTTAGGTACATACCGACCTTTTGTTTGCGTATTACCGTGAACATTGTTCCTAAACAACTTACCATGAACATGAAAGGAATTGCGGCCGCCATCACGGTGTACAATGTCCGATCGAAAGCGAGGCCAAATGCAAACTCGCTCAGAGGCGTAATTACAAGGCACGCCGCCATCAGCATAATCCCGAGGCCCAGAAACAGTCCGATCGTCTGATGTAATCTTCTCGAAAAGGCCCGCGGTTCCTCTACAAACACCCTGCTCAGCCGGCCGAAAAAGACAATGGCAAGTGTGTTTGCCACACCGGCAAAAACACCTACCGTGATGACGATCAAGGAAAAAATCCCAAGATCTTTTTCCCCGAGGACATCGAATATCAATACGTTATTTGCCCGCAAACCTAACTGAAATACCATCGCACTGACGATCAGCGGGTATGATTCGATCAAAAGGAAGCGAAAGTCCACACACCGAAGGCCTTTTTCTTCGACCTGTTTAGCGCGTATTTTTTGCCACCGAAAAACGTTGACGGCTAACATTAACGCGGCACATACAAGCTGGGCAAGATAAAGGTAAACGATGTCAAATCGGCTGATACAGACGAATGCTGAGATACCCACAAAAATGATCGCATTTGAACACTTAAAGACACCGTACTCACGAAGGTCTTGTAAGGTTTGATGCGCCGTATAGTAGGTTTCATTCAAGGCATCGACGCCCTTAATACAGATCATCAACAATATGAATATCAGGTTTACCCGCAACGAAGAATAAAAACCAAGAATAACGGCGGCAGCGAAGACCAAGACGATCGCCATGTTGCCTGACCTGAGGATCTGTACTTTCGCAAGATAGGAGTTTGCGGAGTATTCCCCAATGCTCAGATCACGCCTCATCAGCAGCGAAAACACACTGCCGATACCCAGGATGCCAATTTGCGCTATTGCAAAAGAAAGGGCATACACACCGACTACCTCGGTTCCGTAATAATGGTTGATCAGGAAATTAACCAGCACAAAACCGCCGAGCATCAAATACTCGGTCACGCTCACGACCATTCCTTCCAATAGGATCCCGCGGTATGCAAACTGCTTATAGGTTTTTTTAAGAATTTTCAGCAAGGGATGTTCGATCGTCGGTATGGCGCCGCCAAGCGCGCACTAGGTCTTAAAAAAGAACCTGGTTTGAGGCCGGGAATAGCATTTGAAATAGGTCAGCTCGTTTTCCTCCATAAACTCATCGACGGCGCGACGACATCCTTCGTAGGTCCAATAGTCATCGACGATCACAACGCCGCCTTTGACAACACGATCATACAAATGGTCAAGCGGGATCTTGATCGAGTCGTACCAATCACCATCAAGTCGCAGCATGGCGATCTTGCCTATATCATCGGCTGCCGGAACCGTATCCTGAAACAACCCGACATGGAAACACAATTTCGATTCCGGGTATCTTATCTTATTCACAAGTAATTCCCGAACGATCTCAACCTTGCCATGGCCGCCATGACCGTCATAGATACCGGTCAATGTCTCGTTTGCGCTAATATCCGAGAGCGTCTTTCCCTTTTTCTTCAGAAATTCATTTATTTCATCAACGCCCCGCCCGGCATCCTTTTCCGGATCGGGGGCGACAATATCATCAAACAGATCAAATAGATGGAGGACCCGTTTTGCCTCTTTCGCTCCCCGTAAACTCGCAGCGGCCATGATCCCGGCACTGCCGCCTTTCCAAACGCCGCACTCGACAAGGTCGCCTTCGACATTGTAGCGATCGAGGTGTATTACCAGTTCGTAAAGGGTCGCCATATCGATCGGTGTTGACATTGTATGGCCTTTTACCAGCTTCATCGCCTTTCGTGACTCCGCACCAAAATCAAAACGGCTGAGATACGAATCGTAAAGTCTGTTCTTTATAATATCCTTAATAAAATTCATAGCGCAGATAAAGTCCGCCGCTTTTCGATGCTAAATGTCATCTCTTGCCCGCGGAATACACGTCTCTTAATATGTTTATGTGAGTATCAACAGCAGTGGTCTGCTCATGCCACTTTAACACGAAATCATAGCCTGCCTGTCGCATCTCTTCGCGCTCATTCGGCGGCATTTCATCGAGTTCGACAAGCCGGTCGTAGATCTCGTCTTCGGTAAATGCGTCGAGTATCGGTGGCGACTCGCCGCCGTAAAATTCGTGGTCCTTAAAGGCCGTGATCAAAAGACTCTTTGACGCCAAAGCCTCGATACATCCAAACCCAAAACCAACCTTTGGAGCGTCTTTGTCTTCCGGATACCGCTCGTACCATTTGTCATGCCAAAAATTATCTACCGTCACCGCATTCGGCAGCGACTGGTATTTTTTGAGCCTATGCTTGGGCATATCATCGACCCATTGTATGAATTCGCCAATGCCCAACTCATTTACAAGAGCCTTGCTCGCATCTACATCGATACCTTTATTAGCCATTATCAAAATGACATTGGGTTTTCTTGATCTCACATATCTCGCGAACGCGCGAATGAATTTGTCGTTCCCTTTAATGTCATTCCAGACCGATTTCCACGAGTGACGCGAAAGCATAAAGAAGACCGAGTCAAATTGCCTGTATTCTTCGTATAGCTCTTTATCGACCGGTACCGCGTAGTTGATCACGTCCTTTGGATAGGTTAATTTAACAGTCTTGTCCTGTAATCCGTGTTTGACGATATAGGGCCCGTATTGATAGCCCATATAGATGATGATTCTCGCTGCATGCCGCTTTAATGCCCGCGATTGCAACCTCACAAACCCCAAGAGCTTTACGAGTTTTCGCAGCCGGTTCTTGAATGTAATGCTGCTGAAGAACAGCGCGCTGATCTCGTCCTTATAGTCGATCGTGTTCAGGTCATTACCGAGGCTGTAAAAGACAAATCGAACTTTGGCGCGCATCGCCAGCATCGGCCCGTAACAGCTAACGAGCGCAACATCGCATTTCGCAAAATCATCTATCATCCTCTTCGTTTCGCCGGTCGGCAGAACGAAATTCGGAAACAATTTGTAATAACGTATCCAGGGCGGCAGATTGTCGGCGGTCAGCGAAGCGTCGTCCCACCACGGAAAATCCTGGTCGAACGGCGACGAATTATCGAGGAACATCTCGGCGTCGATGCCCTTGTCCCGCAGGGCCTTTGTCAGATGGAACGCGCTGTTCAGCGTGTTTCCATATACGTGTACCTTCATAAATTAGTCGCGCCGCCGATCTTCGTAAAAGTCGGTGATCAGCCCGGCGATCATATCGACTTGTTCTTCTTGAAGTTCGTAGAATAACGGTAATCTGACCAAACAATCACTGTACTTGTCCGAGTTCGGCAATTCCTCGCCTTCATATTTGCTCCGATAATATTCGCTCTTGTGCAGCGACAGATAGTGAAACACGGCCTGAACATCGTTTTCCTTGAGCATTGCGATCAGTTCCGCGCGTTCGTCGGGCGTATTGCAGACGATATAGAACATGTGGGCGTTATTTGTCGCATTTTCGGGAACTCGCGGCAGTGTCAGCGATCGGGCTTCTTCGAGCGGTTTGAGATGTTCGTTGTAGCGGTTCCACAAAGCCTTTCGCTTGTCCTGGATCTTGTCCAGATTCTCAAGTTGCGCATACAAAAATGCCGCGACGATATCGGAAGGCAAAAACGACGAACCGATATCGACCCAACCATATTTATCGACCTCGCCGCGAAAGAACTGGCTGCGGTTGGTGCCTTTTTCTCGAATGATCTCCGCCCGCGCCGCAAACCGATCGTCGTTGATGACCAGCATCCCACCCTCGCCGCTGATAATGTTTTTGGTCTCGTGAAAGCTGAACGCCGCCAGATGCCCGATGCTCCCGAGCGGCCTGTCCCGAAAAAAGCTGTCCACGGCCTGAGCCGCATCTTCGACAACAAATAGATCATTGGCCGCCGCGATCTCCATCACCTTGTCCATGTTGCAGGCGATGCCGGCGTAATGCACCACGACGATCGCCTTGGTTTTTGGCGTGATAAGGCTCTCGATCTTTTCTGCGTCAATATTTGGACTGTCCGCTTCGCTGTCCGCAAATATGATCTTAGCTCCGCGAAGCACGAACGCATTCGACGTCGAAACGAATGTGTATGAGGGACAGATCACCTCGTCGCCCTCGCGAATGTCGAGCAATATCGCCGCCATCTCAAGAGCATCGGTACAGCTTGTCGTCAGAAGGCACTTCTTAAATCTGTACCTTTTCTCAAAATACTCGTGACACTTTTTCGTGAAGCCGCCGTCCCCCGAGATCTTGCCCGAGGCGACCGAATCGCTAATATATTTTGTCTCGTTACCAGTTAAGTAGGGCTTATTGAATGGGATCTTCATCGTCTGACCAACTCTTAACACTTTCAGAAATGTTCTTTTTGACCACGCCCGGCACGCCTGCAACAAGACTGTACGGCGGTATCACTGCATTCTCCATTACAACCGCACCGGCGGCTATTACCGAATGGTGCCCGATGATAGCTCCTTTTAACACGACCGCGTTGCTGCCGATATATACGTATTCCTCGATCCGTATCGGAGCATGATCGATATTGCTGTAACGACGGCCCGTTACACATCGCTTCACCGTATCGTGAGTCGTTATCTGGCACCCCGAAGAGACATTCACGCCGCGGCCAATAAAAAGCTTATCGTATTGCCCGTCGATCACACAGAAAGGTCCGATCCAAACGTCATCTTCGATGGTAACGTTCCCCGTTTCAAGTCCGCGGATCCACGCTAACGGATTGTGGTCATTTTCGTACATAGAATTTACGCCGCCGCCGCGTCTATTGTCAACAAAAATTCTTGAGCAACGCGGCGGTCATTACGGCCTGTTTCGCCGCCGCCATTTCGATATGGATCAGTAGCGACAGGACGATTTCACTGGAGATCTTCCGTATTCCGCAAAGCAAAGCCTGATTCAGCATATTCCTTTAAGGCGGACTGTTTGTAAAGCTGACCGGAATAATAGACCATCGCGCAAGTCTTGCTCGGGGCCGGAAATGTAGTTAATTCACCGCGTTTTTTGCCCTCGATCCATAGCATGTTTTGCTGAAACCATTCGTCGAAGGCATCTCCTGAATAGGTGTAGTGATCGCGCCGATACCCGCAAAAGCTGCGTCATAGGCGGTTACGTCCCCTCGTCTCGCGTCGCAATTTTCGGCCAAATGTCGGAATATTATGTTCAGTATCGCCGCCGCTCAAAGAGGATGCTGATTGACGTTCGTCTCGCTCAGGACGCGCATCACTGTCGCGCCCTTTGCCTTCAGAAAGTCCGCGATTGCATCACCACCGAAGGATTCTGGAAGGGGCTCACCTGCGAAGCAGGGCGTCGCTGCACATCGACAGGTAAAGCCTACGACCTAAGATCTTTGTTAGGGCTATCACAACGGGCTGGTGGATTACACAACATTTTGCGGCTGTAATACAATATTGGCTTTATGGCCGCTTACGAAGAACTTTCGGAAACACAACAGTTCGCGTGCCGCGTCATTGCGGATCACGCGCGGGCGACGGCGTTCGCGATCGCGGACGGCATTCTGCCGGGCAATGAGGGGCGCAATTATGTACTGCGTAAGATAATGCGCCGCGCGATCTATCACGGCCGCGAACATCTTGGGCAAAATGACGCGTTTTTCTACAAGGTTTGCGACGCCGTGGTTGATAAGATGCGCGGTGCATACCCCGAGCTTGAAACGCAGCGTGACTTTATCGCAAAGATGGTCAAGCTCGAGGAAGAACGGTTCGGTGCGACGGTAACGGTCGGCCTTGCAAAGCTCGGTGAGCTGGACGTTACTGCCGACACGGCGAAGGACGACGCTCTTTTCATCTCCGTCGCAAAGCTCTACGACACGTTCGGGACGCCGCGCGATCTGATCCGCGTCTTTCTCGAACAGAAAGGCATCGAGTTCGAAGAGGACGATTTTAACCGCCGTTTTGACGCCGCTCTCGCCGAACTGCAAAAGCAGTCGGGCATCGGAAAGACCGAACGCAAGAGCGAGGCCTCGCCGATCTATGCCGAAGTGCTTGATGCGGTCGGCAAGAACGTCTTTCGCGGCTATGAGACGACCGAGGTCGAAGATGCTACTGTCGTCGCGATACTCGACGGCGAAAAGCGTGTCGATGCACTAAGCGAAGGCGAGCAAGGCGGCGTAGTGCTGGACAACACTCCGTTCTATGCGGAATCGGGCGGCCAGGTAGGCGATACCGGTGTGTTTGTCGGCGAAAGAGAGAACCACTCCGTCAGCGAAACGCTGACACCCCTCCTTAGTAAGGAGGGGAGCCGGACGAAAGCCATCCTTAGTAAGGAGGGGAGCCTGATGAAAGCGGTCGTTACCGATACATACTCGCCGGCCGCCGGGTTGATCATTCACAAGATCAAGGTAGAGAAAGGCACCGTCAAGATCGGCGACTCAGTTTCGGCCCGCGTCAATGTCGAAAAACGCGATGCGGCGCGGAGAAATCATACTGCTACGCACCTTCTTCACGCGGCGTTGAAAGAGGTTTTGGGCACGCACGTCAAGCAGGCAGGCTCGGTCGTCGCACCAAATTATCTGCGTTTTGATTTTACGCATTATCAGCCGATGTCAGCGGCCGAGATCGCCGAGGTCGAGGACCTCGTGAACCGCCATATCCTTCAGAATGAACCGGTTACGACCGATATGATGGCTCTTGAGGACGCGATGCGTTCGGGTGCGGTCGCGATGTTCGGAGAGAAATACGGGGCCGAGGTTCGCGTTCTGAGTGTCGGAAACGGCGAATTCTCGCGAGAACTTTGCGGCGGCACACACGTGCGTGCGACGGGCGATATCGGTTCGTTCAAGATCACATCGGACGAGGCCATCGCCTCCGGTGTTCGCCGCATAAGGGCGATCACCGGCATTGACGCTTTTGCCCGTTTTCGCGAGGACGAGCGGCTCATTGATGCGTCGCTCGGTGTGCTGAAGACGCAGCGTGACAACCTCCCGAACGCGATCGAACGCCTTCAGGAAGATCTGAAGCGCTCACGCAAAGAGGTAGATGAACTTCGGCTGAAGATCGCGACCGGCGGCGGTGCGGGAGGCGATTCGGATGATGTCCGCGATGTCGCCGGCGTGAAGGTCGTCGCCAAGATCGTTGACGGTATCGACGCGAACGGTATGCGGCAGCTCTCGGATACGCTGCTCGCTCGGCTGAGGTCCGGTGTCGTGATCATCGGCCGCCGCGACGATTCAAAAGCGGGCTTGATCGTCCGCGTCTCCGCCGACCTCACAGGCCGCATAAAAGCGGGCGATATCATTCGCGAGATCGCGCCGGTCGTAGGCGGCAAAGGCGGCGGCAAACCCGATATGGCCGAAGGCGGCGGCCCCGATTCCGCCAAGCTTCAAGAAGCACTAGACGCGGCATTCGCATTTATCAAAGGTATCGCTGCGTAAGGCGCTCAGGCGGCACGCACCCTTGCCCGAAGCGGCCAAGGGGCATATCATCGTTGCATCGAATGCACCCAAAGCGCACATCGGGCATTACGGCTGAGGATCTGATCTCGACAAACCCCGCCACCGGCGAGGAGATCGGACGCGTGCCGATCGGTTCGGCGGATGACGTTGCGGCGGCGGTGCGCGATGCACGCAAGGCTTTTGACGGCTGGCGGCTTACGTCATTTGCCGAGCGGCGGCGTCTTGTATTGGCGGCACGCGAGGTCATCCTTGCCGAAATGGACGACATTGCCCTGCTCATCTCCCGCGAATCAGGCAAGCCGGTTGCCGAGGCCATTTCGATGGAGATCGCGCCGGTGCTTGACCTTATGCGGTACTTAGCAAACAGTGCCGAAAAGCTCCTGCGGCCGCAAAAGATCGGCATCGGGCTTTATGGCTTGCTTGGCCGTGCTTCGCAGGTCGTATATCGGCCACTGGGCGTGGTGGGCATCATCCCCGCATGGAATTATCCTTTTTCGATACCGCTTGGCGAGGCGGTAATGGCACTGCTTGCCGGCAACACGGTCATAATTAAGCCGTCGGAATTGACGCCGTTCGTCGGGCTGCGTATCGGCGAGATCTTTACAAAGGCGGGCTTTCCGGAAAACGCAGTGCAGGTCGTAACGGGTGCGGGCGAGACCGGTGCGGCGTTGGTCGCGGCGGCTCCCGACAAAATAATGTTCACAGGCTCGGTCGCAACGGGCCGCAAGATCGCCGAGGCCGCGGCGGCAAACCTCACATCCGTCGTGCTCGAACTCGGCGGCAAAGACCCGATGATCGTCTTTGAAGACGCCAACCTCGACCTTGCATCGAGTGCGGCCGTTTGGGGTGCGTTCTGCAACGCGGGCCAGTCGTGTTCATCGGTCGAGCGTCTGTATGTGCAAAGCTCGGTTGCCGAGGAGCTGACGCGAATGATCGTCGCAAAGACGAAGCTCCTAAAGGTCGGTGCGGGCGATGCCGATGATGTATCGGTCGGGGCGATGTCATCAGAGCGACAGTTGAAGACCGTTTTCGACCACGTCGAGGAATTTCGTGCCGCCGGCGCAAAGATCGAGACGGGCGGCGAGATGCTCGTACCGGGCTTTAACGAGCCGACCGAACGTGTCGAGACCGCGGGCGGCCTGTTCTATATGCCGACCGTTATTACCGGAGCGACGAACGATATGCTGCCGATGCAGGCCGAGACCTTTGGCCCGACGCTGCCGATCGCGACCTTTGAGACGGAAGAGGAGGCGATACGCCTTGCGAACGACAGCGAATTCGGACTGACGGCAAGCGTTTGGACACGCGATGGTGCACGCGGACGCCGCGTCGCCGAACGCATAGAGGCGGGCACGGTTTGCATCAACGAGGTTCTCTACACGCACGGTATCGCACAGACGCCTTGGGGCGGCTTTAAGAACAGCGGCCGCGGGCGTACGCATGGCCGCGAAGGCCTTTTAGAACTCGTTCAGCCACAGCACATCCACACGAACCGCCTTGCCGTACTGCCGGATGCGTGGTGGATGCCGTATTCAAGCACCGCGGCCGACGCGTTTCGCGGGTTTGCGACGCACTTTGCCGAAGGTTCGCCGTTAAAGGCAATGGCGCTGATGCCGCGTCTATGGAAGCGTATCCGCGAACTTATGCGGTTCAACAAGGGCCGCTGACAGCTTTAACAGGGAACCATCCGCGGCCTCTTTATGCCGTTTCTTCTGCAGTGTCGAGTGCCGCTACCTCTTTCGCTTCGGGGCGGTAGGTCTTGAGCCAGAGGATGTGTGCCGTTACGCCGATAGCGATCGCGGCAAGCAGAAGTGAGACCCAAAGCTTGCCGTCGATCAGCCAGATGCTCAGACCGATCGATGCCCACAAGGTCAAGCATGTGCTCACCTTTTGCCGTACGGTGATGCCGCGGCCCGACTTGTAATTAGTGATGTATTTGCCGCAGAGCCTGTTGGTCAGCAGCCATGTGTGGAATTTTTCGGAGCTTTTTGAGTAGCAATACGCCGCAAGCAGCAGGAAGACCGTCGTCGGCATCAGCGGCAGGAACATACCCATTACGCCGAGTCCGACACAAACGGTGCCCAAAAAGATAAGTATCGCCTTTCTGATATCCATTGCCCTTAGTTTCAAGTTTATCAGCCTTCATCCGTTTAGGGTAGCCGCATCCGGTACTATCGCGTGAGGTGCTGCAGCCGTCGAAGGTGTTAGTTTTATAACACGCCCGAAGTTCTCAGAGGCGTGAGTCGTGTTTTATGAAAATACTTGGAATTTCAGGAAGTTTGCGAAAGGGTGCTTATAATACGGCCGTTCTGCATGCGGTAGGAGAGATCGTACCGGAAGGCGTTGACTTTGAGATCTTTGATCTATCGGGCATTGAGCCTTTCAATGACGACATGGCTGCCGACCCGCCGCAGAAGGTCAAAGATCTGAAAGCTGCGGTGCGATCGGCTGATGCCGTCATATTCTCATCTCCGGAATACAACTACTCGATCCCGGGCCATTTGAAAAATGCGATCGACTGGGCATCACGCCCGTACGGCGACAATGTTTGGGAAGACAAGCCGGCATTGATCGTAGGCGCTTCGATCGGAGCCATAGGCACGGCCCGCATGCAATATCACCTGCGGCAGTCCATGGTCTTTCTGAATATGCACCCGCTCAATAAACCGGAAGTGATGATAAACAACGCCGCCGACAAGTTCGATGAGAACGGCGAACTCAAGGACGAGAAAACTCGTGAACATCTAAAGCGGGCGGTCGAGGCATTGATCGTCCGGGCCAAGCGATTTCAAGGCTAACGCTTAACTGAAGTCGGCAATGACAGGCGTGTGGTCGCTCGGCAGTTCGAGGCCGCGCGGCCATTTATCGATCACGCAGCCGGTGCACCGTGCTGCAAGCGGCTCTGATGTCCAAATATGGTCGATCCGCATTCCGCGGTCGCGCTGCCATGAGCCGGCACGATAATCCCACCATGAGAAGGCCTTGACATCGCCGTTCATCTTGCGGAATACATCCGTGAAGCCCCACTGCTTTACATAAGTGATGGCGGCACGCTCAGGGCGTGAAAAGTGCAGCTTGCCCTCGTAGCCTTCCGGATCCCAAACATCCTCCGCTTCGAGCGCGACATTAAAATCGCCGCACAGCAGCACGTCGGCCTTGCTCTCGCACGTTTCTTCAAAGAAGCGCCGCAGCCGCATAAGCCAATCGAGCTTGAACGCGAATTTTTCCGAACCGATCTCACTGCCGTTCGGAATGTATGTATTGACGATGCGTATGCCGCCGATCGTCGCCGCGATCAGGCGTTTTTGTGCATCGTCGTCATCATCGGGGAAATTGCGTTGAACGTCCGTGATCGGCAACTTTGATATGATGGCGACACCGTTATATGACTTTTGGCCCATGAACGCGGCGTCATAGCCCGCCGCCTCCAGTTCAGATCGCGGGAACTTCTCGTCGATCGTCTTTGTTTCCTGCACGCACACCACATCGGGCTTTGCGGCCGCGAGCCATTCGAGCAGATGCGGCAGCCGGGCGTTTATCGAGTTGACGTTCCATGTAGCGATCTTCATTGCAATAGTTTACTTCGCCGCAGAGCAAAATTGCCAAAGAACCGAATGCTCCGGCTGTTGCAGCCGATGCTGTCGGAAACGCCATAAAATATTGTGCCGAGCGCCCTTAGCGCGTCCTTGCCCTTACATCAGACGCGTGATAACCTTGTATCTTTTGGCATCGGCCGTCGGAAAACGCCGTGCGGCCTGTGCGGATCGTTCAGTTTAAGATATGCATATGCTGGCATTTGCCGAATCGGTCCAGCTTGTTCCGGACGGCACCTTTTTTATACACATCGTGTTGATCCTTGTAATGATATGGATCTTGAACCGCACGCTTTTCCGGCCGATCAATAAGATCATGGAAGGCCGCGAGCGGTCCAAGGGCCATCACGGCGGTGCTGCTGACTCGATCTTGGCCGAAGCCGGTGAGAAAGAAGCACGCTACTCAGCGGATATACTCGCCGCGCGGGATCAAGGCTATCAACTGATCGAAAAAGAACAAAAAGAGGCGATCGCGGCACGCGATGAGAGGATCGCACAGGTCAAAGCATCTGTCGCCGACACGGTCGCATCAGGCAAGGGCGAGATCGAGCGTCAACGCAGCGATGCACGCAGCTCGATCGAAACAAATGCCGAAATAATGGCCGATAAGATCGCGGCCGCAATATTGGGTTCATAGCAAATATGTTCGCGTTCATAGGCAAATCAGCGATACTGCTCGCATTGGCAGCGGAACCGAGTTCCTGGGAGTCATTCAAGCATTGGTATAACGAATGGTTCAACATTCCGGGGTTTGAAGCGTGGAAGTTCCTCAATCTCGCCATCTTCGTCGCCGTGATGATCCATCTGCTCAAGAAGCCGCTCGGCGATGCGTTCAAGGCAAAGCGCGATGAGATAAGGGCGGAATTGATCAAAGCCGAGGAAGAAAAGCAGGCCGCACTCGACAAATTGGCCGCCGCCGATGCCAAGATCGCTGGCCTCGAAGCTGAAAAGGCCTCAATTATGCAGAAGGCGGCTGCCGAGGCCGCGGATGAGAGGAAACGTCTTGCCGAGCAGACCGAAGGCGATGCCGAACGTCTCAAGCAGCAGGCTGATATGATCCTTTCGCGTCTGTCCGATCAGACGCAGGCAGGGCTTCGCCGATTTTCTGCGGAGGAGAGCCTTCGGCTTGCTGAAGGAAAGATCCGGGCCCGCCTCGACGGCAAGAGCGACGCGCAGCTTATCAGCACGGCTATCGCCGAGATCGGAGGGCTGAACTGATATGAGCGTCGAAACCATCGCACGCCGCTACGGCGGCGCACTCGCCGACATTGTCATTAACGCAGGCACTGCCCGCGATGTTAAATCTGAACTTGAACAGTTCAGCGGCATCTTTGCCGAAAGCCGCGACCTGCACGCCGTCTTTGCCAATCCTGCGATCCCGCACCTAAGTAAGGAAAAAGTGCTGAACGCACTGCTCGAAAGGACGAAGCCGTCAAAGACCACGGCCAACTTCCTCCGCGTGCTGGTCAAGAACGGCCGCATCACCGAACTCGGCGAGATAAACGAGCGCTTTGATTCGATCCTTGACGAACGCAGCGGCGTTGTCATGGCCGAGATCGTTTCAGCGACCGAGATCGCACCTGACGAAAGGGCAAAGTTTCAAACGAACCTTGAAAAGCTGACCGGAAAACAGGTGAATGTCAGTTATTCGATAGACAAGAATATCATCGGCGGTGTCGTTACGCGCATCGGCTCGACCGTGTACGACAGCTCCGTAAGAACGAAATTACAGAACCTTAGAGAACAACTTATCAATGGGTAGTTCGCCCTGCCGAAACGGCTGTCTTTCGGCAGCGGCACGAGCGAACCGCAAATGAATATGGAACCAATCAAAGCCAACGAGATCAATGAGATCATTCGTGCACAGATCGAAAATTTCGATGCGACAATGACGGTCGCCGAGGTCGGCACCGTCATTAAGGTCGGCGACGGCATCGCCGAGGTTTACGGCCTCGAAAAGGTAATGGCGGGCGAG
Source organism: Chloracidobacterium sp. (assembly GCA_015075585.1). Classification (NCBI taxonomy): domain Bacteria; kingdom Pseudomonadati; phylum Acidobacteriota; class Blastocatellia; order Chloracidobacteriales; family Chloracidobacteriaceae; genus Chloracidobacterium; species Chloracidobacterium sp. The sequence continues at coordinate 832,221 of JABTUB010000002.1, read as the reverse complement.
CTGCTCGAATTTGACCACGGCGTCCGCGGCCTTGCCCTCAACCTCGAGGAAGACAAGGTCGGCTGCGTGCTGTTCGGCGATTTCCAGAAGATCAAAGAGGGCGACGAGGCACGCCGTACAAAACGCATCATGAGTGTCCCTGTGGGCGATGCTCTGATCGGCCGTGTTGTCGATGCTCTCGGCAACCCGATCGACGGCAGCGGCGAGATCATAACCGACACGTATATGCCTGTCGAAGCTATCGCACCCGGCATCATCGACCGGCAGCCGGTGAAGGAGCCGCTCCAGACCGGCCTCAAGGCGATCGATTCGATGGTTCCGATCGGCCGCGGCCAACGCGAGCTGATCATCGGCGACCGCCAGACCGGCAAAACGGCACTTGCCATCGATGCGATCATCAATCAAAAGGGCAAGGACGTGATCTGTGTTTATGTCGCTATCGGCCAGAAGGCCTCGACCGTAGCACAGGTTCGCCAGCGGCTCGAAGAATTCGGTGCGATGGACTACACCATCATCGTAAATGCTTCGGCATCAGACCCGGCGGCTATGCAGTTCCTTGCTCCGTATTCGGGCTGCGCAATGGGCGAGTACTTCCGCGATAACGGCCGCCACGCCCTGACGGTCTATGACGACCTCTCGAAGCAAGCTGCCGCTTATCGTGAGATTTCGCTTTTGCTCCGGCGTCCGCCGGGCCGCGAAGCGTATCCGGGCGATGTCTTCTATTTGCACTCACGCTTGCTTGAAAGGGCGGCAAAGATGTCGGATGCGCGCGGCGGCGGCTCGCTTACCTCGCTCCCGATCATCGAAACGCAGGCAGGCGACATCTCGGCATACATCCCGACCAACGTGATCTCGATCACCGACGGCCAGATCTTTCTCGAATCCGACCTGTTCAACTCAGGCGTGCGTCCCGCGATCAACGTCGGCAACTCGGTTTCACGTGTGGGCGGCAGTGCACAGATCAAGGCGATGCGTGCCGTAGCCGGAACACTCCGCATCGACCTCGCACAGTTTCGCGAGCTTGCGGCATTCGCTCAGTTCGGCTCCGATCTCGACAAGGCAACGCAGGCTCAGCTTGAACGCGGCCGCCGCCTGACCGAGGTTTTGAAGCAGCCGCAATATGTGCCGATGCCTGTCGAAGAGCAGGTATTCAGCATCTGGACGGTAACGAATGGTTTCGCGGATGACATCGCGGTCGAGGACCTCAGCCGCTTTGAAAGCGAACTGCTCGGTTTTGCAAAGAGTTCGCGCCCGGCCGTGCTCAATACGATACGCGAGAAAAAGATTCTTGACGACGACCTCAAGGCGGCAATGAAAGAAGCTGTCGAGGACTTCAAGGCAACACGTTGGGGCAAGGCAGAGGCGGCCGCGGCTTAGAGGTTTAGCTGCCGCACCGAAGATAACTTGCGGTGCGGTGTGTGATGCAACTTTATGGCAAGTCTTTTGGACATGCGCCGACGCATCAAGTCGGTTAAGAACACGCAGCAGATAACGAAGGCGATGAAGATGGTCGCCGCCGCAAAGCTCAAACGCGCACAGGATCGTGTAACTGCCTCGCGTCCCTTTGCGGGAAAAATGAGTGAGGTTCTCGGCGGCCTCAGCTCAAAGGTTACCGACGAATTCTCGCATCCGCTGCTCGATACACGCGGCGATGACAAGTATTTGGTCGTGCTGGTGAGCGCTGATAAAGGCCTCGCCGGCGCTTTCAACGCGAACATCATCAAGGCCGTTCAAGCGTTCATTGCCGATTCGGGCAAGGAGATCGAGATGATGCCCGTCGGCCGAAAAGGGCGCGACTTCTTCAAACGCCGCTCGGTCAATTTTGTCGAAGAGTACGTCGGCCTGACAGGCTCGGGGCAGGTTCGGCATCAGGACGCTCTCGACATTGCGACACGCGTCATAAAGCTCTTTACCGAAGACACATCGATCGATAAGGTATTCATCGCGTTCACCGAATTTAAGACGGTGCTCTCGCAGCGGCCTGTGATCGAGCAGCTCCTTCCGATCCCAAAGGCAGAAACTGCCGCGACGGACGAACACACCGCGGCTGCCGAGTACATCTATGAGCAGCCCGCCGCCGAGATCTTTGGTAAATTGCTGCCGAAACAGGTCGAGACGCAGATCTATAAGGGTATGCTCGAATCGGTCGCCAGCGAGCAAGGCTCACGAATGACGGCGATGGACTCGGCATCTAAGAACGCCGGCGAACTGATCGATACGCTCACGCTCAATATGAACCGCATCCGACAGGCCGCGATCACAAAGGAGATCATCGAGGTCGTCAGCGGTGCAGCCGCCGCGTAATTGAGCCGTTATAGGCGGCCGGTGAAATATTTGGCTTGGCGATTTTCGCTGAGTCAGTATGTTATTTACCGTGCTTTTCCAATTAACTAAAACTACCTTTGGAAGAACGCGATGTTAATGATCGTCGGCTATATCCTGTTGCCGGTTGGCATGATTCGGTTGGTTGCTACGGCATTCGATCCGGTGCAGATACCAACGATCAAGTCGTCCGGGGGCTTGTTAATTTCTTCTGCCGGCCAGTAGGCGGAATCGTTTTTACGCAATGAGGAATCAGGGCATGGTGCCGCTGCTTCTTGCAATCGCGGGTTGGCTGATAATGATGGTTTCCGGCGGCCTTTCAGTGTTCTCAGATCTGTCTCCGGGTGGCCCATTATTTTCCCTAATGACCGATAGGCCTTCGACGCGTAGACTAGGTTGCCTGCTCGCCGCACCTGTTTTTTGCGGGAATCAATTTGCTCTATGAGACTTCGCGTTCCGCTCCTCTTTGTCCACCTCATTTTCTCGCTGACGGTTTTTGCCCAAGAGCCGGCTCTTTCGGCCTCGGCTGAAGCTGCGTTTCAGCGATCGTTTGCCGCTGCGGTCAACGCAACAAACCCTTCCTCGGCACGCAGAGAGGCTCTCCGCACGTATGAGAAGGAGGTCGCGGCGACCGCGTTCACAATTGAGCAAAAGGCAAAGCTTCTTGCCGCAAAATGCACTCTTGTCGCGGAAACGGACTTTTATGCCGCTCTCAAGTACTTCTTGAGCGATATCAAAGCTCCGCTGACACTCCCGACGGCGAACGCGCTGCCGAAGGAGGTCAACGAGTTAGTAAAACGCAGTTCGCGGCAGGTGATCGCAGATTTTCAGTCACGGCAAAATGGCCAGACAGTGCCAACATTGGAGCAACGAATTCCACCGGGCGTCGGTTGGCGTCAGATCGTATTGGGTTCGGGTGCTGCAAAGCCACCAGTTGCGGGCGGAAAAACCCCTGGCACTCCCGAAACGCCGTTCTACGGAAATGTTGTCGATATGAACCCTCGCAGTCCGGGCTACATAAGGGGCAGTTGGAACGTGAGGCTTAGATATCCGGGAAACCAGCCGGTGAGGGAGACCACGTGGATCTTCGATATTGACGGTGTTGCAAGTGTTCGCGTCGATGCACGGACATCATCGCCGGAAACGCTGAGATATTGGATGTCAGGACCTTACAGGGTGCTTTTTGACTACGCCGGCGGACGCGTCGATCTAACATTGAGCGGACTTCAGCTTGTAGGCAGCATAAAGGGATCAAGCAGAGTCGGAATAAGCGTCTCAGCACAAAAAGCGCCGGAACTTGACTATGAGCGTTGGGGGGATGCCGCGAAGGAGGGAAAGAATCTCGAACTCGCGGAACAATATTTCGACCGAGCGATCGCGGCGCGAGGAATGGCTCAGCTTTACGCGAAGCGCGCACGGGTACGATACGAGCTCGGACGTCCCAACGATGCCATCGCGGACCTCGACCGTGCCGTCATTATTGATAACAGATTCGCGACCGCCTATTACAATCGGGCGGTGACGTACGCCGCGTTGGGCGACCTTCAAAAGGCTTTGAGCGATGCGGCGAAGGCCGTCTCTCTAGGCGGTAAGGATATCGCCGAATATTATCACCTGCGCGGACAGATCTATCGACGGCTCGGCAACCGCGACGCCGCGATCAGCGATTTCCGCTCTACACTTCGCTTGAATCCGAAGCATCCAAAGGCGAAGCAGGATCTGCTTAAATATGGCGTTACGCCGTAGTCCCGTAATTTTCCGATTGGATCCGAGGGAATCAAAATTGCTCGTAATGGAGAAGAGTTTTCGAAGGCATCGATGGCTTACGGCTTATGCGCCGTTGATCGTTTGGACGGTTGTCGTTCTCGCCCTCGGCACGAGCCTCGGGGCTATGGATGAAACCGCGTGGTTCATCGGCCCGCTGCTCAGATGGCTGCTTCCCGACGCTTCGGCCGAAACGCACCGGTTCATCCACGCCGCGATTCGCAAATTCGCGCACTTTGCCGAATATTCCGTACTCGCGTTCCTTGCATGGAACGCCTTTCGATTTTTTTCACGTCCGGTTCTGAATGCCTTCCTGCTGACTTTCGCAGTCGCATTTATCGACGAGTTCGTTCAGAGCTTCAACTCTGCTCGCACATCGTCGCTTTACGATGTTCTCTTGGACGGCTTTGGCGCAGCGTTCGCGTGCTGTCTGTTATGGCTGACCCTTGCGAGTCGCAACTTCTCGCGTCGTGAACTAGACGCCCGGAACGGTGCTTAGCGTCACACGCCTATACGCTTTAACAGCTCCTGAAATTGCGGATCGGCTCGGAATGGCGTGAATATGGGGTCGATCCTCAACCAGAGGAGATAAACGGATCGTTCTTTGTATGCACTCTCGAGGGCTTCGAACATTTCCTGCTTATCGCCAAGCCCGGCATGTGCGACGGCGAAAAGATACGGGCTTACATAGCCTCGCCGGGACCATTCGTTAAGCGTGCGGAGCGTAGCATTTGCTTGTTCACGATCGCCCGACATTGCATAGGCGTGGGCCAGGAATGCAAAGAGTCTCGGATTTTGCTCTGTATTTGAAAGGCCGCTCTGATATGTCCTGATCGCATCGGAATACATCTTCTTTTCCTCGAGAGTTTGGCCCAGAAATTCGTATGCCGGGCCGAAACGCGGCTCCATATCGATCGTCTGGCGAAGTTGTTCTACGGCTCGATCAAGGTCGCCCTTCAGATAATACGTGGCTCCGAGCGAATAATTGTCCATTGACGAGAGCGGGTCGATCTCTACAGCTCGTTTTCGTTCAGCCAACGCATCTTCGAACCGACTGATGGACTCCAGCCGTCCGGCCTCGATCTGATGTGCAAGTCCGTTATTCTGGTCAAGCTCGAACGCACGTGCGGTCTCTTTTGCCGCCGCATCAAGGTCCCATTGATAGTAGAGATGGACCGCCGCTTTTACGGCATGGGCTTCGGCCAGCGACCCATCGATCATCAACGCCTTTTGGGCAAACTCCAATGCCTTTGGGAAGGTCTCGTTCGGTGAACGATAATTGTTGCTGAGGACGCCGTATGTTTTGGCCAATCCGGTATATGCCAACGCATAGTTCGGGTCTTTTTCGAGAGCTTGGTCGTAAAAGTCTATCGCCTTCTGCAAGGACTCTTCGGTGTGCCTATTCCATTCGAAATTGCCCTTTAGATATAGGCGGTATGCTTCTGAATTCGCCGCAGCGTTCTTTGTAAGCCGCTGCTCGTCGGCGCCGGATAATTTGGCTCTGAGATTTCCCGAGACGTCACGGGCGATCTCGGTTTGGAGTGCAAGGAGGCTCGATAACGGCTTATTATACGTTTGGCTCCAGATCACCTTATCAGTTGCCATATCGACCAACTCTACATAGAATGTCAGGTCGTCACCGCGAACTGCAACACGCCCGCTCAAGATCCCTTGTACTTTCAACTCTTTGGCGATCTGCCTTAGTCCTACGTCCTTTCCCTTGTATGCAAAGGCAGAATTGCGCGACCTTACATCCAGTCCCGATACTTGAGAGAGGCTGCCGATCAGCGATTCTGCGATCCCGTCCGATAGGTATTCGGCATCGGCACTGCCCGACTCATTTACGAAAGGCAGCACTGCGATCGAAGCTATCTGCGATCGCGAAGTAGAACCCGTCCAATAGAAATAAAGGAGTATCGAACCGAACAGCACCGGAACGATCGCTACGGCAAGCGTCGCCGTTCGCCGATGTTGGCTAAGGTATTCCCGCAGCGAGTATTTTACGGCTACGGCCCCGTGCCCGCCGTCCGATTCGATCTCAAGGTCGTCAGGCTGAACATTATCAACAGGTGCGGCGACAGAAACGTCGGCCGATCCGCTGTCCCCCTTACTTTGAAGGGCGAGATCGGAACGCACACTTTTAAGCTCAACGAGAAGGTCGGCCGTAGATGTGTAGCGTTCCTCCGGATGTTTTCGCAGCGTTTTAGAGATCACATCAGATATTTCGGAAGGTATCTCCGGGGCAACGGAGCATAAAGGTACCGGTTCTTTCTGCAGGATCGCGCTGATCACGTCGATAGCGCTGTCTGCCTCGAACGCCTTCGCACCCGAAAGCATTTCGTAGAGTACCAGGCCGAAACTGAATATATCCGAGCGTGGATCGACTTCTTTGCCGCGAGCCTGTTCGGGTGAGAGGTAGTTCGGCGTGCCGACGATCATACCCGGAGCGGTGCGCGGGCCTGTCGTCCGCAGCGGCTCGGATAGTTTTGCGATGCCGAAATCGAGCAGCTTAACGACGCCATCGGGCCGTATCATTATGTTGTCCGGCTTTACGTCGCGGTGAATGATCGCAGCCCCGTGTGCCGCGAGCAATGCGCTTACGACCTGAACAGCGATGTCCAACGCGGCTTCAACACCGAGCGGCCCTTTTTGAAGGCGCTCGGTCAACGTCTCACCCTCGACGTATTCCGATGCGATGAACTTGATCGACTTTTCCTCGCCGCTTTCGTAAATAGTGAGGATGTTGGGATGATTGAGTTTAGAAACGATCTTTGCCTCACGGATAAAACGCCGCAGCCCGTCGGGATCGAGGTCAAATACTTGCGACAATATCTTAAGAGCGACTTTTCGTCCGAGACGCGAGTCCTCGGCAAGGTAAACTTCGCCCATTCCGCCTTTGCCGATCGGGGCGAGTATCCTGTATTGACCGAATTCCTGCCCGATCGTGAGCCTTTGGCCGCCGCCCGTAAAGCGGCCCGCAGGTGCTTCGATCGCCGGAACTTTCATTGGGTTCGTATCGGCGTCCGATGAGGCAAGCATCTCTTCGACCTCGCGGCGGAGCTTTGTGTCGTCAGCGCATACGGAACCGAGAAACGATGGGCGTTCGCCGGGCGGAAGTTTCGAGGCCGCGACGAAGATATCCCGCACTTCTTTCGAATTTTTAGGATCGTTGGACGCCACTATCTTATTAACTTGTTGCACAGCCGTGCATTTGCCGCGTCAACGCACCATCCGGGATGACAAGACCAACGCTCATTCCGGGATCTGCGATCTGGCAGATCTCCGAATGCCGAATGATCGCAAGGTCACTGCCGATCTGATCGCGCAGCATTTGAGTGATCCGGAGCCCTTAAGACACGTTCTTGCGCACATGGCTACCAGTATATCCCAACCTTCGCAATGCGCAGCATCTTTTTTTGACGCCGGATCGGTTTTCGTCGCTGCCGCGTTTTTGATCGGCCTTGCCGGTTTGCAAAATTTCCTTTTCAACGAACTTTATGCGATATTCTATCGTTTACGACTTTATAATAGAGGAGACGTTATGAGCATTTTAGACAGGATCAAGAGTGAAGCGCTGAATCAATTCATCGAAGTCATAGAATGGCTTGATAATACCGGCGACACAATAGTTTATCGGTTCCCGGTCGCCGGCCAGGAGATCAAGAACGGTGCCCAGTTGATCGTTCGCGAATCGCAGGCGGCGGTCTTTGTCCACGAAGGCCAAGTCGCCGATGTCTTCGAGCCGGGCAAGTACGAGATCGAGGGCGGCAACACGCCGATCCTTACAAAGCTCGGCGCGTGGAAGTACGGCTTCAACTCGCCCTTCAAGTCAGAGGTTTACTTCGTCAACACCAAGCAGTTCACTGATATGAAGTGGGGCACGTCAAATCCCATTATGATGCGCGACGCCGACTTCGGCATCGTGCGGTTGCGGGCATTCGGTGCTTACAGCCTCCGCGTTGCCGATCCGAGCGAGTTCATAAAGCAGATCGCCGGTACCAACGCCACATTCCAGACCGAGGATATCGACGGCCAGCTCAAGCGTGCCATCGTCACCGAATTCTCCGACGCCCTCGGCGAGCTGAAGATACCGGCGCTTGACCTTGCGGCACAGTACAAGGAGATCGGCGAGGGTATCCGCGGCAAGATCAATGAGGATTTCAAGACCTACGGCCTTGAGGTTACCAAGTTCTATGTCGAGAATGTCAGCCTGCCTCCCGAGGTCGAAGAGGCGATGGACAAGCGTGCTCAGATGGGTGCCATCGGTAACGTCGATCAGTATATGAAGTTCCAGGCGGCCGACGCGCTTCGCGATGCGGCGCAGAACGAAGGCGGCGGTGCGGGCCTTGGTGCGGGCCTTGGTGCGGGCTTTGCCGTCGGCAATCAGATGGTGAACGCTTTCGGCCAGCAGGGCGGCGGCGCAGGCCAAGCGGCCGCCGGCGGCGGTGCCGCAGCGGCGACCGTCGCATGCCCTTCGTGCGGCAAGCAGAATAACGCCGGTTCCAAGTTCTGCTCTGACTGCGGCGGAACGATGGAGGTCGTAAAGGTGCCGTGCATCAAGTGCGGTGCACAGCTTCGCGAGGGTGCGAAATTCTGCTCGGAGTGCGGCACATCGCAGGAGAAGCAGAAGTGCTCGAACTGCCAATTCGAGTTGGCCGCAGAGGCAAAGTTCTGCCCCGAATGCGGAACGCCGGTCGCAGCACCGCAGGCATAACCAAAGCGTTCTTTACGCGGGATCATTGGCGTCGCGGCTTCGGCCCCGACGCCTTTTCGCTTGGCCTCATCTCTTCGTATTCGAGGCGGCCCTTGGCGTTTCGATACGAAGGAAAAAGACGTTGGTCGCATCGCCTTTCTCATCGGCTACTGCAACAACGGCGAGTCCGGTCTCCTTATCGCCTTCCGTCTTCTTAAAAACGCACAGCTCGCCGGGAATGCCGTCCTTCCGGCCGTCGATGCAGCTCGGTTTATCCGACGCATCCCATTTGCCATAGGCCGTCATCTTCGCGCTCGTATAGAATGCGGCCACATCCGCAGGCTTTGCCGTAGTCGAATAGACCAGCCAATCGCCGGTTGCCGGAGTTCGGTCCTCACGTTCATCGTTGACGCGCCAGAGATTATTGAGTGCCGTTCGCAAGATCAGCTTGAAGGCGAAAGGCATATCGGCTTCCGAGTTCGTAAAGCCGTCCATTTTCGGAACGTCACTCCACATATCGCCGACGCGGTTGAGATCGCCGCCCAATGACGTAACTTTTTCGGCCAGCCGGCACGAGAGCACGGTCAACAACAAGATCGGCAGCACGAGCAAGAGAGTTCGTTTCATCATTTATGTACCTCTCGCATATAATTCTACATTCAAAGCCCGCTTCGGCGTGAGTATTTTTCGTCGGCAAGGGCGTTACATAAGATATGCCAGTTAACTCCGAACTGCTTGAGATCCTCCGCTGCCCGCAGTGCCATTCAAAGGTCGAGATCGACGAGGCACAGACACGACTGAAGTGTGTGAACCCCGAATGTGCCCTCGTATATCCGATCCGCGATGACATTCCCGTAATGGTGGTCGAAGAGGCCGTTGCCGAGAAGGCATAGCCGATGACGGCCGAAGCCAGCACGCCGGCTCCGCACGAGAGCGCCCGTATCGATTGGGGCCGCGTCGGCCGTGTGCTGATCGTCAAGCTGCGTTCGATCGGCGACACCGTGCTGGCCACGCCTTCGCTCGATGCCTTTCGGCGTTTCCTGCCCGAGGCAAAGATCGACATTCTGCTCGAAGACTGGGTCGCTCCGCTGCTCGAAGGCCATCCTTCGGTCGATGAGGTGATAAGCGTCGGCCGCGACCTCGGCGACCGGCTTGCCGTTGCACGCGAGCTTCGCCGCCGCCGTTACGATGTCGCATTCAACCTGCACGGCGGCGCGACCGCGACATTCTTTGTGCGTGCGAGCGGTGCCCGCCATCGCGTCGGATACCGCTCGTACCGCTACTCATTCCTCTATGATCGGCTTCTGGCGTCGGCGGAGGACTTCTGGCGGCGCGGCGGGCTTCATTCGGTAGAGCGGCAGCTCGCGCTTCTCGGCTTTGTCGGCGTACCCATGGATGACCTGCCGCCGAGCAGCCTGCCGATAACCGAAGCGGGCCTTTCGGATCGTGTGCGGCAATGGCACGAACGCGGCAGCTACGCCGTGCTGCACCCCGCGACGGCATTCTTTACAAAGCAGTGGCCCGTTGAGAACTTTGCACGCACTGCGGAGCACCTTGCCGAAAAGGGCCTCGACGTGATCGCCCTTGCATCTGCCGGCGAGGCTGACATCCTCGCACAGCTCAAAGCTGCGGTACACGCCGACATCACGACATTTGACGATCTTTCGCTGCCCGAGATCACCGCGCTCCTTTCGCGGGCCGAGATATTCGTCGGGAACGATTCGGGCATCGCACACATCTCCGCCGCCGTACGCTGCCGGACGGTCGTCGCGTTCGGCTCTTCGAACCGCGAACACTGGCGGCCGTGGACCGATGCCCCGAGTGAAACCGTCTTCGTGCCCTTTAGCTGCCAGCCGTGCCCCGGCTACGTGTGCGAAGAATTCGGCGACGCACCCTGCATCCTCACCGTCTCACCGGCAGCCGTCAACGCCGCCATCGACCGCATTTTGCCTTGTCAGAATCGTGAGCGATAGCGGCCGGTTTTCCTGCCCCGTCAGCGCACATGGCCGCGTAGCGGCTCGTCGAATGTAGCCGTGGCGTTCACGCCACGGACGTTCGATCAAACAACGAAGACGTCGCGTCAGCCACGACTGAAATTTAAGAATTGTATTTAGGAATTCAGACTCAAAAATGAGAGTTCCTTGACGGCACGATCCGAGCCGAACAGTCTATTGTTACCGTCCCAAACCAAAAGAACATTGCGATCAGTTTCGAGATAATCATGCATCCAAAGGTCTGCGTTCTGTAATGGGTTCTCTAGCACTAAAACTAGAGTCGCATCTTTACTATCTTCTAGGTACCTATATTCGTAAAGCTGACTGATACCTTTTCTAACTTGCGATCGGATATTTGTTTCGGTCGTGGACTTCATTTCAAAAATAAAGTCCTTGTTGAAAGACACCGCTAAATCAATAAACGAATTGGATTTGGGAATTGCGCCGTGCTTTCTGATACGTTCAGAGGTAATATTTACCAAACGGCGATGTGAGACTCTGGCCCGGTCCATTAAGGCCTCGTTTCGAAATACTTCAACAGATTCTTTTGCATTACGAATTCGTTCCTGAACCACTTTGTATTCCTCAAGTGTTCCAGATTTGGGTAATATGCGTTGCTCCTCATCCGTAATCTCCACAACCGGTAAATTCGCTGTAAACGCCGTGGTTATGTAATATCGATTGTTCAGAGTATTTACAACATTGATTGCCTGAAGCCATGACAAGATGGTGGAGACGCGGCGATTCAGAGTAACCGCCCCAATCTTTTTTACTACGAGCGAACTTAGGTATGTAACAATGTCGCTCCTCATCGCTCCACCCTTCCCGGCTAATTCTAGATACGGAATTAGCCGTTGTACAACTTCCAATCTGAGAACTGCTGCAATAAAGGCCGGATTATTCAGCGACGGATTCTGAACGAATTTTTGACCGTCTGCAGTTAGAGTTGCATTGTTCGCATGGTTTTCAACAAAGCCTAATAGTTCCGCGGCGTTTCGATAATAACGACCTTGTCTTGCTGCCGATAACCCTTGAATTCCTCTTATTATTTCGACATCAGACCGAGCACCATTTGCAATATTAATTATTACCTGTATTACCGTCTCAAGACGGTCGGCCTGGGGGACGTCGAGGCTAGTAAGATTCATACGTGCTATTGTGCGATAAATAGATACTCTTTCACTCGATTACTTTTATTACCAATTTTATGACCCTGATTTCCTATTGAATACGTTAGATCGATCTCGTGACAGATAACGGACTCTTTGTAGTTTCTTAACATTTCTTCTATTTCCGCCTTTGTCGGAAGGCAATTCGAAGAATATGAAACGACAATTATAGACTCCTTGAAACGATCAAAGAGGTTGTCGAACGCTGAATACGCCGATTCTTTCTTCGAGAACGGCGAATAATAGCTCTTAAATTTTTTCACCGCTGACTGTTCTTGAATTTCCAGATCCTCCCAATTTCGTGAAAGTCCTTCTACAAAGTGATAACGTCGCACATAATCGTTATCTGATTTTCGAGAGTAGTACGGCGGATCTAGATAAACGAGATCGGCTTTGATATCCAGTTCTTCGGTTCGCCCGTGAAGTGAGCGATTATCCTTTCCATTATCAAAAACGGCATCATTGAACATAGCAATACTCTCGAGAAAGTGAGTTTCGATAGACTTCTGCATATCCTTGCGTCCGTCATCATATCGCTCGCCAACGAATGTAAATATCCCACGAGAACGCTTTTTGATGCAGGCCCGCGTTAGGGCGGCTAATGCGAGTGCTTTCGTATATTCACTGTCAAGTGAGCTAATGTTTGCTCGTACACGATCCAGGAATGCATTTTCCTCATCGCTGAAAAAAATATTGCGAAAAGTATCTTGTATGAAACTACTTTTCGTATTTTTTGAAATCAGAAATTGAATATCCGCGAGATCTAGAATATCTGTTGAGTTTTCTATCAGCGCTTTAGACGTTAAGTGGCTGAAACGCAGGAAATCATTTGTGATGACACGTTTTTCACGACACTTAAGGAAATAGGAAAGCACATTACTCCCGGCAAAAGCGTCCAATACGGATTCAAATTTCAGACTCTTGAGATGTCCCCAAATCTCATTAAGGATTCGATTCTTACTTCCCATGTACCGAGTTCCGGGAAATCTGTCGAATCGATCGACTCGCGAGGAATTGTTAATAGCGTCTGCCTCAAAATCCTCCGAGTACAATGAGATCCTTTCCATTTCGCGTTGTTACTTTGCTGCTAATTAACCTTTTAGAATTTACTACCCTGCAATCATACCCCATATAAAGTTCAAAAATCGACTCATGGGCAGAGTTCGTCAGAATAACCTTGCATCCACGGTCGACAAGGTCGTTGAAAGTACGCGCAAGTTCGACGTGATCGTTATCATGAAATCTCTCTTTCGTGTATCGTTTGAAATCTGAAAATCTACCGACCGGTTTGTACGGTGGATCCAGAAAAATGAGGTCTCCAGCCTTCGCATATTTCTGAAGAATACACTTGTAGTCTCCCGAGATTATTCTTGCGTTTTGCAATGCGAGATGAGCTTCTAAAAGCAATTCACCTTCAAGAAACTTGGTGCTTTGATTTCCACCATAGGGTGTGTTGAACACACCGTTCTTATTAACCCTATACAATCCGTTGAAACAGGTCTTATTCAAGAAAATCAGACGCGCTGCACGTTTGGCCGACGGCAACGACGATGGATCCCACGCTCGAACTTCATAAAACAACTCTTTGGTGTTTCTAAATCTTTTGAGTTCTTCGATTACTGCCGACACTTCATCACGAATCGCGATATATGTAATGATTAGTTCTTCATTAGCATCCGAAATGATCGATGGGTTGTGGGCAAGAGCAAAGAATAGCGCGCCTCCTCCAAGAAACGGCTCAACATACTTATTGAATGAACTTGGGATGAGCGGTAGTATTTCACCCAACAATTGCGATTTTCCACCTGCCCATTTCAAGAAAGGCTTAAACCTAGGAATATTTGATCGACATTTTGCGCCCTTACTGGCTTCGACTTTCATTTATGCAATATTAAATCATTAAGCGTAAAGAATGTTACAACAGGCTCGTTCGACCATACCGATATATGTGCGGTGAAAGCCGGTGAGTTCGGCGAGTTTCTCTTGTGAGAGGCGGCGTTCGGTGCGTAGGCTGCGGATACGTTTGCCGAAGGCCTTGATGAGGGCGTTGTTTGGCATCGGGATCAAAGCTATACGCATTGTATGCAGCGATCAACATACAATGCGTATCAACCGCCCGCGGCCCGCCCGCCGTCGCCCCTTTCCGCCGATAAAGTATCCTTACGCGGCCCGTTAGTTCACTTTAACGCGATCAAGTGAACTCGGACGCTGCCTCACCGTCATTTTTCCGCCGTTTTCTTGACTCTTGCGGGTTAAAACACTAGTATTTATAGTTTCGACTCTTGTGGCCGAAGTGTGTCTTGATGTTCGAATCGCTGTCCGAAAAACTAAAGCTGACGCTGCGTGATCTTCGCGGTCAGGGCAAGCTGACGCCCGCGCACGTGGATGCCGCTCTGCGCGAGATACGGATGGCACTGCTCGAGGCGGACGTCAATTACAAGGTCGCAAAGGATTTTATCGAGGCCGTGCGGGCAAAGGCCGAGGGCGAAGAGGTCTGGAACGGCCTAAAGCCGCATGAGCAGGTCGTAAAGATCGTCTATGACGAGCTGGCGGCGCTTATGGGTGGCACTTCGTCGCGGCTGGTCTTTACAAAGCAGATACCGAACGTCGTGATGATCGTCGGGCTGCAAGGCTCTGGCAAAACGACATCCACCGGCAAGATCTCGCGTTGGCTGCGTGATAATCAAGAGCGGATGCCGCTGCTCGTCTCGGTTGACGTATATCGGCCGGCGGCACGCGCACAGCTAAAGGTCGTAGGCGATGCCGTCGGCGTGCCGGTTTACGAGGCTCACGAAACCGATGACCCGATGACGCTTGTCCGCGGTGCCGTAAAGCACGCACAGGACACTGGCTTTGACACGCTGCTGATCGACACGGCGGGCCGCCTGCACATTGACGATGAGCTGATGGCCGAGCTTGAAGCCATCAAGACCGAGACAAAGCCGATCGAGGTGCTCTTTGTCGCAGATGCGATGACCGGCCAGGACGCCGTCCGCTCGGCCGAGGTCTTTCATGAGCGTGTCGGCATCACCGGCGTCGTCCTTACCAAAATGGACGGCGACGCACGCGGCGGCGCGGCTCTGTCGATCAAGCAGGTAACGGGCCGGCCCGTAAAGTTCGTCGGCGTCGGCGAAAAATATGATGCGATCGAGCCTTTTTATCCCGACCGCATCGCCCAGCGCATTCTCGGCATGGGCGACGTCCTCTCGCTTATCGAAGAGGTCCAGAGCAAGATCGATGAGACAGAGGCACAGGAACAGCTGCGTAAGATGTCGAGCGATCAGTTCACGCTCGAGGATTTCCGCAGCCAGTTGGGGCAGTTCAAAAAGCTCGGCTCGATGTCAAAGCTTATGAAGATGCTGCCGGACCAACTCACCGGCGGAATGCAGCTTTCTGATGAGCAGCAAGGCGAGCTGGATCAGCATATGAAGCGGACCGAGGCCATCATCGACTCGATGACACGCCTCGAACGCAATAACCACAAGGTGATCGATGCCAGCCGCAAAACGCGTATCGCCGGCGGCAGCGGCTCGACCATCGGCGAAGTAAATCAGCTCCTGCGTCAGTACGAACAGATGCGGAAGATGATGGCTCAAATGAACCGCGGCGGCCTTTTTTCGGGCATGGCACGAAAGATGGCGGGCGGCCTTGCAGGCGGCCTCGGCGGTATGCTCGGCGGCGGAAATCCGCTTGGTATGCTTGCGGGCGGCTCTGCGATAGATCATTCTGACGACGACAATGATACGTCGTCGAGAAGTTTAAGGAAGAAGAAACGACACAAGAAGAGAAAGTGATGAGATATGAGTTGTGAGTGGCGAGTTCCCGATCCTCACTCATCGCTCTTCGCTCGTCACTCATCACTAAATTTATGTTAGCAATCAGTCTTATGAGGATCGGCGCAAAGGGCAAGCCCTTTTACCGCGTCGTAGTTAAGGAGAAACGCTCAAAGCGTGACGGCAAATACCTCGAGAACCTCGGCACCTACAATCCGATGCTCGACCCTGCCGAAGTGCTGCTCAACCACGAGCGGATAAATTATTGGATCGGCGTCGGCGCACAGCCTACCGATACGGTCAGGAGCCTGATCAAGCATAATCCGGCTATGTCCGACGAGGAACGCGAAGCGATGCTCAAGGCGCGCGCCGATAAAAAGGCCGCCGCCGAGGCAGAACGCCTTGCTGCTAAAAAGGCCGAAGAGGAACGCCTTGCCGCCGAAGCCGCCGAAAGGGAAGCTGCCGAAAAAGCGGCCGCTGAGGCCGAAGCTGCTGCCGCTGCTGAGGCAGAAGCCGCAGCCGAAACGCCTGCCGAAGAGGCTCCTGCTGCTGAAGAAGCACCTGCGGCAGAGGAAAGCGAGGCAGCGGGCGAATAGCCGCGTGAGACGTAATGAAGGAAGCTGTTAAAAAGATCGTCGCTTCGCTGGTCGGCGAGCCGGATGCGGTCGAGGTCAGCGAGACCGCGGAAGGCAAGAACGTCCGCATCGAGGTCCGCGTCGCTGAACATGACATGGGCCGCATCATCGGGCGCGAAGGCCGTACTATCAAGGCGATACGCAGCATCCTTTTCATCGCCGGCCAGAAGGACGGCCGCCGCTATCATCTCGATCTGGTCGAAGACCGGTGAGCGATCTGGTCGCGGTTGCAAAGGCCGTGCGGCCACGCGGGCTGAAGGGCGAGTTGGTCTGCGACCTGCTTACCGATTTTCCCGAACGCTTCGAGGGCCTCGATAATGTTACGGCGGTTTTGCCGGCAGGCGAACGGCCGCTTACGATCGAGAGCCATTGGTTCCAAGCGGGCCGCATCGTGCTGAAATTTGCGGGTGTTGACAACGTCGATTCGGCAGAAGAGCTTCGCGGAGCCGACATCTGTGTCGGCGCGGACGAAGCGGTCGAGCTTGATGAAGGCGAATTCTTTGATTGGCAGCTCGAGGGCTGCCGCGTAGAAGATACCGCGGGCGTCGAGATCGGCATCGTAAAGGAGCTTATGCGGACTGGCGGAACCGACCTTTTGGTCGTGATCGGCGAACGCGAGCATCTTATACCTTTTGCCGAAGCCATCTGCACCGCGGTCGATGTCGAACGCAAACTCATCGTCATCGATCCGCCGGATGGGCTGCTTGAGTTTTAACCTTCGGCAAATGCCGGAGATGAGTGTGAAAGGTCAAAGGCCATGAAGATCGAGGTCTTGACAATTTTTCCGGAGTTCTTTGACACGGTCTTCGATCTCGGGATAATCCGCAGGGCAAAGCTTGCGGATATCGTCCGTGTCGCGGTGCACGATATCCGCTCATACGCGACGGATAAGCACAAAATGGTCGATGACCGGCCGTTCGGCGGCGGCGACGGAATGGTACTAAAGCCCGAGCCGATCTTTGCCGCAGTCGAAGACCTGACAGGCGCAGCAACGCGTGAAGCATATCCGGCACGTACGCGCGTCGTGCTGCTTTCGCCACAGGGCAGGCCTCTCAAACAGGCCGTTTCGCGTGAATTTGCAGATGAGGCCGATCATTTGATCATCATCTGCGGGCGTTATGAGGGCGTTGATGAGCGTGTCAATGAGGGACTTGTAACGGACGAGATCTCGATCGGAGATTATGTGCTGTCGGGCGGTGAGCCGGCAGCGGTCGTTTTGGTTGACAGTATTGTAAGGCTTTTGCCGGACGCACTCGGGAGCGAGACGTCCGCTGAGAATGATTCATTCTCGGCCGGCACGCTCGACTGCCCGCATTATACGCGGCCGGCGGAATTCAGAGGCATGAAGGTTCCCGAGGTTCTTCTAAACGGAAATCATGCCGAGATCGAAAAATGGCGCCGCAAAAAGGCGCTTGAAAAAACCAAGATCGTCAGAAGCGATCTTTTGACAGGAGAAAATGGTGAATGTGGGCATAGTGATATGCTGACCTCTGGCCGAAAAGAAAATGAATAGACTTGATTTCGTCGAAAAGACACAGTTGAAGGAAAACATCCCGGCGTTTCAGCCGGGCGATACGCTCCGCGTTCATGTGCGGATCAAAGAAGGCAACAAAGAGCGTCTCCAGGCATTTGAGGGCGTTTGCATCGCACGTAAACACGGCGGCGTCCGCGAGACCGTAACGGTGCGTAAGGTGAGCTTCGGCATCGGCGTCGAACGCATCTTCCCGCTGCATGCGACCGTGATCGATCATATTGACGTTGTGCGGCGCGGTAAGGTGCGGCGTGCAAAGCTCTATTATCTGCGAAACCTCCGCGGCAAAGCGGCCCGCATCAAGGAACGCGACACACGCACAAAGAAGCAGGCGAACTAGCCCGCGGCAGAATTTGAATTATGACGAATGCGGCTTCGGCAGATCCGGAAACTATTGACGGATCGGCTGGCCGCGTTCTGTTGTTTGACGACATCAGCAAAAACGGCATCGACACGGCGTTCGAGCAGCAGGCCGCTGCAGAAGGCTTTCGCTTTATCGCCGGCCTTGATGAGGTCGGCCGCGGCTGCCTTGCGGGGCCGGTCGTTGCCGCCGCCTGCATTCTCGATCTCTCGCGTCCGCTCCCCGACGGCCTTAACGATTCGAAAAAGCTCTCGCCCGCTCGGCGTGAAAAGATCGCCGCCGAGCTGCGCGAAACAGCCGCCGCGTGGGCCGTCGGCGAGGCTTCGGCAGAAGAGATCGACCAAATAAATATTCTCGAAGCGACAAAACTCGCGATGCGCCGTGCGCTCGAAAAGCTCTCTCCGCAGGCCGACTATCTGCTGATCGACGCCCTTCACCTAAAGGGCATCGGTATCGCTCAAAAGGCCATTATAAAGGGCGATTCGATCTCGGCTTCGATCGCCGCCGCTTCGATCATCGCAAAGACCTTTCGCGACGAGCTGATGACAGCCCACGACATCGAGTTCCCGCAATACGGCTTTGCGGGGCACAAAGGCTACGGTTCCGCCGCTCACCTTGCCGCACTTCGCGAATACGGCCATTGCAAACTGCACCGAACAAGCTTTCGCGGCGTTGTCCCAGAAGCCGAAACATCCATTGCCCCACCCGACGCATCCGGCGTGGTTAGATCATCAGATTAAGATCGATCCTATGTGCCCTATGTTTCTATGTGGTTAATTCTGCTTTTTTAAACCACATAGAAACATAGAACACATAGAGCTTTTCCAACGCTTGAACTAAGATCGGTTGTTACGTTTAAGCGACGTTCGATCAAAAGAAACTTCTAAAACTCGAACCAATCGGTCGGCTGCTTCGGGTGTGAGACGGTTATGTGTGTCTCGGCACGCGCGAGCGGCGAACGCATCTTCAGAGCGGTTTCTGCGGTAATGCGTGCAAGGTGCGGGTCGTTGGCACGCTGTGAAAGGTGTGCCAAAACGATAAGGCGTGCCTTGCCGTCGAACCGGAACTGCAACCACTCCGCAAGGTCCTCATTCGACAGATGCCCCGTACGCGACATTATCCGCTGCTTGAGATCCCAACTGTAAACCGAGCAGGCACGCAGCATATCGCGGCTGTGGTTTGATTCGATGATGACGGCGTCGCAGCCGTTGAGCCGGTCGCAGATCGCATCCGTTATATGGCCGAAGTCCATCAGCGTCGCCACGCGAACGCCGTCACGTTTTGCGACAAATCCGAAATTATCGGCCGCATCATGCGGAACGCTGAAAGGTTCGAAGTCGATATCGCCGATGCGGAACTCCTCGGACGAGACGATCGAAACCGTGCGGCCCGCGAGCGCCGCCTTACGCTTTTGCGATTCGCCGTCGCCGTTAGCACCGGCACGTGTCGCAAAGTATGCATCCTCGGTCGCGTCCGATATAAAAACCGGACACTTGACCCCTGACATAAATACACGAAGCCCGCCTGCATGATCACCATGCTCGTGCGTGAGCAGGACGGCTGAAAGATCTTCACGCCTAACTCCGGCTTCGCCGAGCCTCCGCGTTATCTCCTTTGCGCTCATGCCCGCATCCACAAGCACGTGCGTACGCTCGCTCGATATGAGCACAGCGTTGCCGGTCGAACCGCTGCCGAGTACGGTGAACCTTATCATCCGTTCTGATACCTTTTTCTCAGTGCCTTTGCGACCATTCGTGTGATCAGCCAATGCGGCGCATGTGTCCCGAGCATCGCTCCGACCTTGTTTGAAAATCCCGAAACGACGCGTGCCTTGCCGCTCTTCAGCGCCCTCAATGCGGTCTCTACGACCTCCTCGACCGTCTGTTGGCCTTTGACCTGTATTGCACGGTCTATGTTAGAAGCGGCGAAGAAATTGGTCTTTGTCGAGCCGGGGCAAAGTGCCAATACCTTTATACCGAACGGCCGGTTCTCTTCGGCGATCGCTTCCGTAAATGAAGACACAAAAGCCTTTGTCGCCGCGTAGGTCGCCATGAAAGGCAGCGGCTGGAATGCCGCGGCCGATGATACGTTTATCACCGCACCCGAGCCGCGCCCGCGCATTTCGGCGAGATAAAGATGCGTAAGCGAAACAAGCGCGCGGATGTTGAGATCGATCATCTCAAGCTCGCGGCCGCGATCGAGTTTTATGAAGTCGCCCGCCGAGCCAAAGCCCGCGTTGTTTATCAACAGGTCGATCTCGAATCCGTGCCGCTGTGTCTCAGCAAAGAGTTCGTCGGCGGCCTCAGGTTTCGTCAGGTCGAGCGTTACGTAATGCGCGGTGGTCTTATGCTTGAGCATCAATTCGTCGCAAAGCTCGTGCAGGAGCTTTTCTGAACGCGCAACAAGCACAAGGTCACGCCCTTCGGCGGCAAGACGCCTCGCGAACTCTTCGCCTATCCCGCCGGATGCACCGGTGATCAACGCTGCTTTCATAATTCCTGTTCCGGCGGCGGCGGGATGAATGAGTAGATCACAGCCGCTGCCGCTCCGATGATGATGGTAATTGTGCCAATGAACCGGATCACCTTTGCCACCGTCTTTGTCGCGTCGATCAGGCCAAGCTCGGTCAGCATCCAATTCCAATCATGAAAGCTGCCTTCGCTGCCCGTAAAACCGCTCAGCAGAACAAGCTGCATCACCTGCGCATCCGCTGCATAGACCCACACATTCAGAATGCTCTGCCCAACCCAAAGCATCACTATCGCAGCCGAATAATATCGCTGCCTCCACACAAAATATCCCGCAAACACAAGCGGAACAATAACTTGGAAGAGCGAGCCACCCGCAATGCCCATAAATTCGCCCAGAATGCGGAAGAACAAATGCCCGGCCTCATGTATCGGCAGATCGACGAGGTCGAGAAAGCTGCCCTGCATCGGATCGTACGCGATCCAAAGAAAATACAAGCTCGCAAGGCTCGCAAAGATCAGCTTTGGAATGTTCGGCTTCATCAAAGGTCTGGCTCGGTACAGCGGACTTTCGCCTTTGTCGCCCGCTCGCTACGGCGACAGGCGTGATATCGCCCACTCGCTTCCGCTCAGTTCGTAACAGATACGGTCGTGCAAACGGTTCTCACGCCCCTGCCAGAACTCGAATTTATCGGGCGTCAGTCGAAAGCCGCCCCAGAACGGCGGCAGCGGCACATTATCACCGTACTTTGCCCTTATCTCGGCAAAGCGTTCATCAAGCACCTCACGCGAAGCTACCGTCCGGCTCTGTGCCGAAGCCCATGCTCCGATGCGGCTCTCAAGCGGACGCGAATCAAAATACGCCTGCGATTCCTCACGCGTAACCTTTGCCACGCTTCCGTAGATGCGAACTTGGCGGTCCAGCTTCGCCCAAAAGAAGTGGATGGACGCGAAGGGATTTTCGGCAAGGTCGCGGCCCTTTTTGCTTTCGTAATTCGTAAAGAACGCAAAGCCGCGTTCGTCAAAGCTCTTCAACAGGACGATCCTCACGGACGGCCGTGCGTCGAGGCCTGCGGTGGCAAGCGTCATCGCGTTGGCATCGATCAGGCCCGCATCAAGTGCATCGTCAAGCCACTTACCGAATAATTCGAAAGGGCTTGCCGTCAAATTCTCCTCGATCAGCTCGCCCGCCGAAAAATCGCGTCTGATGTCAGCAATATCGTGATGTGTCATCGTCTCAGATCCTGTGGACAAAGAGGCCGTCCTTCAATTTCGGCTCGAACCACGTTGATTTCGGCGGCATTATCTCGTTCATATCAGCAACCGCAAAAAGTTCATCCATCGTTGTCGGGAACATTGAGAACGCGACGCCGCTGCCGCGTTCGTTGACAAGGCGTTCAAGCTCCTCGGTGCCGCGGCGGCCTCCGACAAAAGTTATCCTCGTGTCGGTGCGCGGATCGCCTATGCCGAGCAGCGGCGCAAGCACATACTGCTGAAGTACGCTTACATCAAGCCGCTCGATCGCGTCAGGCTCGCGAAAGAACTGCACATTGAACCGAAGGCCGTACCATTTGCCGCCGAGATACATACTGATGCTGCCGTGTTCGGACGGCATCTTTTCGGCGTCGGGCGTAACGATGAAACTCTCTCCGAGACGTTCGATCAGCTCGGCCTCGGAAAGGCCGTTAAGGTCGTGGACGACGCGGTTGTAGGCGAGTATGTTCAGGTCCTCGGCAGGGAAAATGCCCGCCATTACGAAGTTATATTCCTCGCTGCCCGTATGCGATGCGTTCGCATCACGTTTGATATCGCGGGCAAGCTTGGCACTTTCGGCACGGTGATGCCCGTCAGCGATGTACAGCTCGGGCAGTTCGGCAAACGCGGCTTCAAGATCATCGGTCCGCGCAACGCGCCAAACGGTCTGCCGTACGCCGTCGCTTGCCGTAAAGTCGTACAGCGGTTCGGCGGTGGCAGTTTGTGCGATGATCGAACGGATCTTGTCCGTATTGCGAAATGCCAGAAAGATCAGCCCCGTCTGCGCCCCGACGGCAAGCATATGGTCGGTGCGGTCCTTTACCTTGTCCGGCCGCGTCTTTTCGTGTTTGCGTATAAGCCCGCGATCGTACTCATCGACCGAACAGCACGCGACAATGCCCGTCTGAACATGATGGCCCTCGGTCAATCGATAAATAAAGATGCCGGCTTCGGCATCCTCGGCAAGAATGCCGTCAGCAACGAACGCATCAAAATTCGCACGCGCTCGCTCATTCGCAGCTTCATGCGATACATTCTCGCCCGGCTGAAATTCGCCCTCGGCGCGCGTTATACGGAGAAACGTTGAGGAATTTGCGGCAATGGCCGCACGCACCTCGTCATCATAGATCACGTCATACGGAACGCACGCAACGTCTGCCGCTCTACCGGCAGGAGGCCGTATCGCTTTGAAAGGTTTTATTATCGACATATCTGCGTACCGATCAGGGCACCGGCGTCATCGGCTCGGTCATCGGCGCCGCGGTCGTCGGGTCGCCGAAAGTTCTATTCTGCTGCTCCTCGATCTCGCGCATCATCTGCTCGGCCGCACCTGCGGTATCGATCTTCCATGCTCCGCCCTCAAAAACGAACGGCACCGTCTCCCAATTGCCCATACGGTTCTTGACCTCGAGCGTCGCCTTTTGGCCGTCGATCTTCTCATTGCGAAACTCGACACTCGTCTGGTCTTCGCCAAAGAGCGTTTGCCGCTTTATCACTTCGTCAAGCGGTATGTTGAGCGACTTTGCTTCCTTTTCGTGCATCTTTATGGTCGCGTCCGAGAGCAGCAGCTTCATCGTAGCGACATCCTTCTGCTTGATCGCTTTCGTGTATGTCTTAAAGGTTTCGAGCGGTGTCGCCGCCTGCGGCCCGCTGCATGCCGTAATGCCCGCCGCTGCAATGAATAATAGGAATATTGACCAAGAACGCATCATACGGATACTGTGTAATATAGCCCAAAATGTTGATTATAGCTTAAAACGACGGAGCCGAACGAATGGAACGCGAATTACTGGAAGAAAATGAACTTAGCAAGGCGCTTGCGGAACTGAACGGCTGGCGGCGTGACGGCGCCGAGATAAAGATGCGGCGCGAATTCGCAAACTTTGCCGAGGCACTCGCTTTTGTGAATACGGTCGGCGACCTTGCGGAAGCCGCAGACCATCACCCGGACATCACGTTCGGCTGGGGTTATGCCGAGGTCGCATTGACAACACACGACCGCGGCGGCGTAACGGATATTGATGTAGCGTTGGCAAAGAAGATCGATACCCTCTAGGCCGCTGCTATAACAGCTTCTTTGCTTTTGCCACTACATTCTCGACCGTAAACCCGAAGTCGCGAAACACTTCGGCCGCAGGCGCACTCTCGCCGAATCGCGTAACACCGAGGATATCGCCCTTATCGCCGACGTATTTATGCCAACCGAGCGGCACGCCTGCCTCGACGGCGAGCCTGGCCGTAACACGCGGCGGCAGAACCTCATCGCGATACTTCTGCGGCTGTTCGTCAAAGAATTCCCAGCACGGCATCGAGACGACGCGTGTCGCCACGCCCGCCGCGTTAAGCTGCTCGCGGGCATCGAGGGCAAGGCCAACCTCAGTTCCCGTCGCGATCAAGATCAGCTTCGGAGCTGCGGCTTTGCCTGTCATATTCTCTGCCTCTGCAAGCACGTAGCCGCCTTTGTGAAGGCCTTTCGCATCCGCGAACTTCTTACGATCAACGAGTGCGGCCTTCTGTCTCGAAAGTGCAAGAGCGGTCGGTGCATCGCTGCGGAGCAATGCTGCCCGCCATGCCTCGCGCACCTCGTGGGCATCGCACGGGCGAATGAGGGCAAGATTTGGTATCGCACGCAATGCGGCAAGGTGCTCGACCGATTGATGTGTCGGGCCGTCCTCGCCAAGCCCGATCGAATCGTGTGTAAAGACGAAGATCGACCGTGCGTGGGATAGAGCGGCGATACGCACCGCCGGCCGCATATAATCAGAGAACGTAAGGAATGTACCGCCGAACGGGATCGTTCCGCCGAAAAGTGCGATGCCGTTGAGCGCCGCTCCCATACCGTGTTCGCGGATACCAAAATGCAGATTCCGCTGGCCGAAGCGGCCGGGCTGAAAATCCGATGACGACTTGATAAAAGTGTTGTTCGACGGCGTAAGGTCGGCCGAGCCGCCGATCATCTGCGGTATGAACGGAGCGACGGCGTTTATCACCTCGCCCGAATAAGCACGCGTCGCCTTTGCCTCGACATTCTCGAATGACGGCAAGGACTTTTCCCAGCCCGGAAGGTACTCGCCGTTGATCGTTCGCTGAAATGCTTCGGCAAGATCAGGGTATTTCTTTGCATAGCTCTTAAGGAGCGCGTTCCATTCCTTTCGATGCTTTGCACCGGCGGCGACCGCCTTTCCAAAATGTGCCGCTGCCTCCTTCGGTACAAAAAAATGCTTATTCTCAGGCCAGCCGAGGTTACGTTTCGTCTCGCGTACGGCCTCTTCGCCGGGTGCGTCGGAGTGTGCTTTGTTCGTGCCCTGTTTCGGCATTCCGAAGCCGATGATCGTATGCAAGCGGATGAATGACGGCTTATCTTTGACACGCCTTGCTTCTCTGATCGCGTGTTCGATGGCTTTGAGGTCGTTGCCGTCGGCAAGTTCCTGCACGTGCCAGCCCGCAGCCTCGAACCGCTTTGATCTGTCCTCGGTGAACGCAAGGTCGGTCGAACCGTCGATCGTTACCTGATTGTCGTCGTACAGATAGATCAGGTTGCCGAGTTTCAGGTGGCCGGCAAGCGATGCTGCCTCGGAACTGACGCCCTCCATCAGGTCGCCATCCGTGCAGATGACGTAGATGTAGTTGTCGAGCAGTTTGTGGCCGGGGCGGTTGAACGTTGCGGCCAGGTGAGCCTGTGCAATGCCCATGCCGACACCGTTCGCAAATCCCTGGCCGAGCGGGCCGGTCGTAACCTCAACGCCCGCAGTGGTGATGTTCTCGGGATGGCCGGGCGTCTTTGAATGAAGCTGGCGAAAACGTTTTATCTCAGCCATCGAAAGGCCGTAGCCGGTAAGATGAAGCAGCGAGTATATCAGCATCGAGCCGTGCCCGCCGCTGAGAATAAAGCGGTCGCGGCCGAACCATTTCGGGTTTTTCGGGTCGTGGCGAAGGAACTTCGTCCAAAGCACATACGCGGCTGAGGCCATTCCGAGCGGAAGCCCCGGATGGCCTGAATTCGCCTTTTGGATCGCATCCAGTGAAAGCGTACGGATGGTGTTGATGCAGAGCTGATCGAGTTCGTTCGTTCTTAGTGCCATAGTATTTCTTTCAGATCGGCGTCCGGTTCGCTGACCTCGCCTTTATCGACAAAATGCCTCGTTGATAACATCATAACACCGCGCTTATGGCGACCGAAAATCTGCGGCCTTGAGCCGCTCGATCGCGAGCATGACGGCGCCTTTTGACGATGCCTCATCAGCCTCGGCAAGCTTGATATCGCGGCCGAGAGTATCGGCGATGATCTGCGTCCACGTTCGCGATGCACGAAGCGCGCCGCCCGATGCAATGATCTCGTTCATTTTCCCGACGCTCTGTAAACGCTCAAAAATATCCGCGAGCCGGAACGCTACGCCCTCCATCGCGGCACGAAGCACATCGATGCCGTCGTGTTCGGCCGTCATACCGATAATTGCGCCGCCGGCAGCCTCATCGTAGCCGGTGCTGCGTTCGCCGTAAAAGAACGGTACTACAACAAGGCCGTCAGCCGCCTCACGCGCTGCCAAGAGCTCTTCCGCATCGCTGCCAAGACCGAACCGCTTCTTGATCAAAGCGTACAGATTTCCGCCGTCCGACAGTGCGCCGCCGATGACCACGCGTTCACGGTCGATCCGGTAGCACCAAAGGCCTTGCGGAATTCGTTTCGGCGGCTTGCCTCTAAAAGCGATGCGCATCGCCGCCGAAGTTCCGACCATCAGGGCGGCGCGTCCTTTTTCTGTGCAGCCCGCGCCGACGCTGTTCGCCGCGCCGTCGCCGATCGCGGGCAGCCACACCGCGTTCGCCAAACGCGGCCAGCGGCGTGCGAATTTCGGCGTTAAGCGAAATACGCCGTCATCCGCCGCGATCCGCGGTAAACGCCGGAGCGGCACTTTTAGGTATTTGAGCAGCGGCCGATCCCATTCGCAGGATCGCTGATCGAAGACGCCTGTGCCGGATGCCATTGAAACGCTTGTCGCAGCCTCGCCGGAAAGCTTCATAGCGAGGAAGTCTGCGAACGAGGCCCAACACTCGGTCCGCTTCCA
The DNA here is from genome assembly GCA_015075585.1 of Chloracidobacterium sp. NCBI lineage: Bacteria > Pseudomonadati > Acidobacteriota > Blastocatellia > Chloracidobacteriales > Chloracidobacteriaceae > Chloracidobacterium > Chloracidobacterium sp. The sequence continues at coordinate 805,194 of JABTUB010000002.1, read as the reverse complement.
CGCATCCGGGTTCTCATTCCGCAGCCAAAGCAGCTTTGCCGGCCAAAAGCTTGAGTGAAAATGAGCTCCCGTGCGGTCGTGTACTGCTCTGTCGTCGAATGCCTCTTTTAGCAGCGGCGTGTGCGTACGGCTTCGCGTATCGGCCCAGCCGAGCAGCTTTGTCGTCGGCCGCCCTTTTGCGTCGATACCCATAAGGCTGTGCCAAAAGGTGCACGCCGCTACCGCAGCGATCTCGCCTCCGACACGTTCACTCTTCTCTAGCAAAACATCTATTGCATCGGCCACACGGCGGAAACATTCCTCGGCATCCATTTGCGAACCGCCGTCGGCCGTTCGCTCAAATTCGTGAGCTAGGGCAGCGGACATCCGCGGCAACATCTGCGCGTTCATATCGTAAAGCCCCGCACGTACACTCGACGAACCGACGTCGAGTGCCAATATCATCTTCTGTGGTCTGTCTGCCAAATGATCGATCCTTGCAACTAATTGTATCTGCCTGCTTTATCTCGTGCTGAGGAGCCTCGTGCCGGCATCGAACTGTAATGATCAACTAACATTGTACAGCATTTGGCGACGATCAACGGAATAAGCGGTACGGACGCTGAATATTCTTGTTGACTTATCTGTTGCCGTAGATTATTCTCTAATAGTGAGGTAATGCTGAATGATTGACGATACAGATCACCAAATACTGCGTATTGTTCAGTACGATGCACGCATTTCGAATGCGGACATCGCCCGCAAGGTCGGGCTTGCTCCTTCGGCGGTACATGAGCGCGTGCGAAAACTCGAGGAACGCGGCGTTATCTGCGGCTATGAGGCCCGCATCGATCATAGGCAATTCGGCCTCGGAATGCTGGCATTTGTTTTTGTGAAAAGCCGCGAATGGGGCGACGGCACGGATGAGGCGTTGGCAAAGATCCCGGAGGTTCTGGAGATACACGATGTCGCCGGCGAAGACTCGTTCCTTCTGAAAGTTCGTGCCGGATCGCCCGAAGGTTTGGCAAAACTACTCCGAGAAAAGATAAAAGCGGTGCCGACCGTGCTTTCGACCCGCACAACGGTCGTGCTCGAGACGATCAAAGAAACGTCGTCAGTGCCTGTTGCATGCGAGAATGAGCCGTCCGCGGGCGGCAAGAAGAAAAAGGTGAAGAAATGACAGAGAAGCTCAAGAGGATATTTTCGACGCGCGAGATGGTTTATCTTGTCATCGCATTTGCGGCCGTATATTTGATCTGGGGTTCGACCTATCTCGGCATCAAGTACGCGATCCAGACGATCCCGAGCTTTATCATGGCCTCGGTACGGTTCCTTGTCGCCGGGGCCGTGCTGTTCACTGTCGGCAGATTCTCAAAGGGCTATCAGCGGCCGACACGCGAGAATTGGAAAGCGAGTTTTATCCTCGGAGCATTTCTTTTAGGCATCGGCAATGGCGGCGTGGTCGTTGCCGAGCATTATCTTTCTTCGGGTTTGACGGCATTGCTTATCGCAACAAACCCCTTTTGGATCGTGCTGATAACATGGCTCTTTATGGGCAAGGGGCGGCCGAACAGCAAGGTTGTCCTTGGGCTGTTGGTTGGTTTTGCGGGCGTAATGATGCTGATAGTCGGCCGCAGCGAGGAAGCTCATGAAGGCCAATGGCTCGGCGTCGGTCTTGTAATGCTCTCGACGCTCGGTTGGGCGATCGGCTCGCTGTACGGTGCTAAGGCACCGATACCAAAAGGCCTGATGACCGCCGCCGGGATGCAGATGCTTGCGGGCGGATCGATCCTTTTTGCTATAAGCTTGCTCGCAGGTGAATGGGCAACTTTTGATATCTCAGCAGTGTCGCGCAGCTCGTTGATCGCTCTCGCGTACCTTATCGTCATCGGCGCGATCGTCGCCTACACTGCATACAGCTGGCTTATGCAGAATGCGTCGCCGGCCGCCGTTTCGACCTACGCGTATGTAAATCCTGCGATCGCCGTGATCTTGGGATGGCTGATCGCGGGTGAATCGCTCACGGGGCAGATGCTGATCGGTGCCGCTGCTATCGTCGGCTCGGTCGTGCTGATCACCGGAAGCAAGGCAAAGCCCGACCCGATGCCGGAAGACGTTTACTGCGACGAGATACACTGCACCGCGCCGGCATAATGTTCGAAAGCCGCTTTTGGCCCGCAATTTAGCCGAAGGTTTTCTTCAGCCACCAACGCGCACCGACAAAAAGGAAGCGATAGTCGTGAAAGAACTCGGGCGGCTTGCCCTCAAAGTAATGGCCGATGAACTGCAGGATCCAGCCGACGACGAACAGCACGGCCACCGCCGGCCAAAGACGCGGGAAAAAGAACGAAGGAATGATCAGCAGGATCGAGAGGATTATCATCGGGATGCCGAAGCTGTGCGTCAGCTTGTTCACCGGATGACTGTGTGCCCGTGAATACTCTTCGATCCAATCGTCCCAGCTGCGTCCGCCCATCATAATACATTCTCCATTTCCTGCATCATAACATTTCAATCGCGGTGCCGATGCAGGATACGCACGCGAAGGCCGCCGTCGAGGTCGATGGTCTCTTCGAGGTCAAAGTCAAAAAGAAAATCGGTCGGCATAAAGGTATCGGCATCCTCGATCGTCTCGGGGATATCGGTAACGATCCAGCGGTCGATCACCTCAGCGAACGACTTGAAGATGCTCGCACCGCCGATAACAAAAACGTCGTGCGGATAGTCCTTGTCGAAATCCAGAACTTCGTCAACGCCCGACATTTGCCGCACGCCGTCGGGCAGCGTAAGTGTTGCCGAGCGGGTCAGGACGATATTTTCGCGTCCCGGCAGCGGCCCGTTCAGCGAAAGCCACGTTCTCGAACCCATTACGATGGCGTTATCCATCGTCGTGCGTTTGAAGAACTTAAGGTCCTCGCTGTAATGCCACGGCAGCTTGCCACCGCGGCCTATCGCAAAATTCTTTGATATTGCTATGATACCGATAATAGCCATATTCTAACGCCCCGCATACCCTTACTATGATATACGTTTGCCCTTATAAACACTCACTTCCGAACCCGCCGCAAGCACGACCGAGAAAGGTTTTGCGGAACTCAGGAACGCGAACGCATCACCGTAAGTGCCTCCCATATCGACATCAATCGTAACATCGCCGGCCTCGAACAACTCCCATTTCGGATGCTCGACCTTGTACTGATCGACACGGCCGCCGCCCCGAGCGGTATAGCCCCAATAGTGCTCAATGATGAACTCTTCGTGCGAACCTGCTGCCGGCACACCCAGCAGCTCGCCCTTCTTTACGGAAATCGCGTTACGCAGATCATCGCGGCTCCACGTGTAGGCGATCCGGCCGCTATCGGCCTCGTGGCTCATCTTCCAAGCTTCGTAAGGCTCGCCGTACAAATTACGTGCGACGAGTGCGATCATCGCCCTCGGCACGATCTCTTTCAAAAAAGCAACACCGCGGCGCAGCTCATTGCCGGCGTCGTAGGTTACATAAAAGCGCAGGTTCACCTCTTCGAAATTCACATGCCAAGGCACCTGAACACCCAGGACGCGCGTGTCGCGGAACATAAAGGCGACAAGGCTTACGAAGCAGCGGCCTTCGAAGAGATCGAGTGTCGTTCGCTCGGGCACACGGGCGGCGAGTAATGCCGGATCGACCTCGTAATTCGCCATTATAAGGTCCTCCCATCGGGCTGTAAGAAACTTTTTCATCCTATCAACTGCCGCTTATCGCCGACACGCACGGTAATGCGCTCGTGGTCGAGATATTCGAGCAGAGGTATCGCGTATTTTCGTGAAACGCCCGCCGCCGCCTTGAACTCGGCAACATCAAATTGCCCGCGGCCCGGGGCACGCAGTTTTGAGATCAAAGCATCGATCTCGGCCCTTGAAAAATAGAACTCCGCCGCGGCCCTTATCAGTTCGCCTCTATCGACCAGCAAGGTTAGCAATTTTAAGCATTTGTCCTTTGAAACGCCAATGTCGGCGATCAATTCATCGAGACGCGGCACGCTGAGCCGTGATACCGTGTAAATGTCTAAGATCTTATCTAACAATACTTTATCTGCTGCGGGAAGCTGCATTCCGCCGCTTCCCGCCGCAGCAAAACCGGCCGTAACCCTGACCGTGCCGTCGGCTTCCAATTCCCGCAGAACTGCATCTGAAACGGCCTCAACCACGCCGCGAAATGCCTGTTCGCGCAGTGCCTCGACCGGCATTCCCTTGGCAAGCGGCTCGCGCTTTTGGAAGTTCTCGACCGCAGCTGCGGCCTCTTTTTTCAGGCCCTGATAAACGGCTGCCGCAACCAAACGCCCGCCGGCCTTGACCGCATTGCCGCTTGCGATGGTACCGTCGATAGCGGCATAAAGCACGCTGTTTACAGCCGCCGTACGAGCCGCAAGGCCGCCGAATGTTACGCCTTTTCTGCCGGCTGAATTCACCGCGGCCTCGATCAGCGCTGTGTTGCGATCTGCGGCGGAGGCGATGGCGGAGAGCCGTTCGCGTGTACTCGGTGCCAGCTTTTGCCGCAGACGCTCCGCGTCATTTTCGATCACAGATCCACCGCCGATCGTTGCCGGCGGCGAGTAGCGGCGTATCACGAATCGCTCGCCGGGAACACACACGATCGGCGATTCAAAGCGCAGCTGGACAAAACCTTTGCCGCCCGCAGCGATCTCACCGGCCGCGTCGAGGACATTCACGCGGGCAAGCACCTCTGCGGTGCCGATATGTACGCGGACACGCTGCCGCGACCGAAGCATCAAGGGCGACGACATCAGCACCTCAGCTTCGCAGTTCACGATCTGCGTCGGTCTGAGAACACCCGGCTCGGCAAGCGTCATACCGCGTGAGGCTTCCGATTGCTGTACGCCCGCTAGATTGACCGCGGTGCGATGGCCGAACGAGGCCCGTTCCGCCTTTCGGCCGTGAACCTCAACACCTCGTACACGCACACGCACACCTTGCGGCAGCAGTTCCATTTCGTCCTCGCGGGCGATGCTGCCGGAAACGAGTGTTCCCGTAACGACCGTGCCGAATCCTTTGACCGTGAAGCTGCGGTCGATCGGCAGCCGTGTTACTTTGCCGTCAGGTTCTTTTCGGTAGCGAGCGGCTACCTCGGTAAGCCTCTGCTTCAGTACATCGATGCCAAAGCCCGTAACGCTGCTCACGCCGATAACAGGAGCGCCTTCGAGAAAGGTGCCTGCCGCAAGGTCGTGTACTTCCATTTCGGCGATCTGCCGTGTCTCGTCATCAACAAGGTCGCACTTTGTAAGAACTATCGTTCCTTCGCGAATATCAAGCAGGCGGCAGATGTCAAAATGCTCGCGCGTCTGCGGCATAACGCCTTCCGCAGCGGCGACCACGAGCAGCAAATGGCCGATGCCGCCGATACCGGCGAGCATATTCTTTATAAAACGCTCGTGTCCCGGCACATCAACGAAACCTATCGAAAGGCCGCCAAGCTCCGTCTCGGCAAAGCCGAGGTCGATCGTGATGCCGCGCCGCTTCTCGTCCGGAAGACGATCGGCATCAACGCCAGTCAGAGCGCGAACCAGCGAGGTCTTACCGTGATCGATGTGGCCGGCGGTGCCGACTATGAGATCCATTTGATCTGTGCCGCCTGTCAGCCGTTCGATGCGGCCTTTTGAGTATCCTCGTATTGATCGAGCTTGCGGTAAAGGGTCTTGCGGCCGATGTTGAGCAGGCGTGCGGCCTGCGACTTGTCGCCGTCGGTGTATTCGAGCGTCGCTTCGATCACCTTGCGTTCTATCTCGTCAATGGTCGCGGGCAGCTCGATCTCAAGCCCGAGGCCGCGTCCCTCGCCCAATGCGCGTATCCGTTCATGTGTTACATAGGCGTCGCCGCCCCAAGCCTCGCGTGCGATCGCATCCGGGAGATCGTTCAATTCGATCTGCCGCCCCGAAGCGATGATCACCGCCCGCTCGATCGCATTCTCGAGTTCACGCACATTGCCGGGCCATTCGTAATTGACGAGTGCACGCATCGCATCATCCGCAATGCCCGACACGTAGCGGCCTGTTTTCTCCTTGTAATTCTCAAGGAAGTGGAAAACAAGCAGAGGTATGTCCTCAGCCCTTTCGCGAAGCAGCGGCAGTGCGATAGGGAAAACCGACAGCCTGTAATAAAGGTCTTTGCGAAACGTGCCCGCGTTGATCGCCACTTCGAGATCGACATTGGTTGCGGCTATAACGCGAACATCCGTCTTTATCACTTTCTTGCCCGCGATCCGCGTCAATTCACCGTCCTGCAGCACGCGGAGCAGCCCGACCTGTGCCTGCGGCGACATCTCGCCGACCTCATCAAGGAAGAGTGTGCCGCCGTCCGCCTCTTCAAAGCGGCCGATACGCTGCGTATGAGCATCGGTGAACGCCCCTTTCTCGTGGCCGAAAAGCTCGCTTTCAAGCAGCGTCTCCGGTATCGCACCGCAATTTATCTTGATAAATGGTTTGTCACGACGCGGCGAATTGTAATGCAGAAGATTGGCGATCAGTTCTTTGCCCGTTCCGGAAGCACCCGTTACGAGCACGGTCGTATCGGTGTCGGCGACGTTAAGCCCAAGCTCGACCGCACGCCGAATCGCCGGAGCCTGCCCGATGATCTCGCTTCGCTGGTGAAGCTCGCTCTTAAGCCGCATCACCTCGGCCGACAGTTGGTCGCGTTCGAGTGCGGTACCGATCTGGTCGGCGATCCCCTGCACAAGTGCCAGATCTTCGTCGGCGAATTCGCTCTGCCTGCTCCAGACAAAGCCCAAAAGCCCGAATGCTTTCCCCGCAACCTGAACAGGCGTTACGAGTGCGGCCCTTGCCCTAAGCTGATGGTTAAAGAACAGGCGTATCCCGAACGGCAGTTCAGAATCGGTCAGCCGCAGCGTCTTACCGTCGCGAAGCAAGTCGCCGAGAGCCGCGAACGAGTCTATATCCAGCGATCTGTTGTGCTGCTCGATTATCTTCAGCAGTTTGCCCAGCTTTATGCCCTCGGCCGCACGAAACGAAGCAAGCGATATGCGTCTGCCTGTTTGGTCAAGTACGCCGAGCGCGCCGTAGTCAGCACCGACAAGGCTAACGGCCCGCTCCAATACGCCTGCCGACGCTTGTTTGACATCTGAGTGTGAATTCAGAACATTGGCTATCTCGAGCAGCGCGGTAGTCCGCCGCGTCTCGGTCTGCTGCGTAACATATATCCGCGTGTACTGATAGCCGATAGCAAGCTGCTGGGCGATAGACTCGAGGAAAGCAACTTCTTCATCAAGCCAAACGCGCGGGCCATGCGTGTCGTGAAGCCCGAGCATGCCGAGCGGTTCGCCTCGAAGGATTATCGGTATTATCAGCAGCGACCGTGTCTCAAGCGCCTTTGTAAAGAACTTGAGCGTTGCATCCTTCAGCTCAGATGTGTCATTTATCCGAACGGGCTTTGCAAGGTCAAAACGTTCTGACAGCGATGAGGCATCGAAAGGAATTTTGGTGCCTTGACTCTTCGGAACGCGTTCGTCGCGGCGCCACTCATGGCTGATGAACAGTTCGCTGTCGGGCACAAGCTGAAGCAGGTCGCACCTGTCGGCCTCGAACATACGGCCGATCTCGGATACGACGACATTAAGGTAGCGTTCAAGATTGATCTCGGTCGGCAGGTCGCGTGCGAGGCGAAAGATGATCCCGTCGCGTGCCTCATTCATCTTTGCACGCCTCTCGGGCGAGAGCTCACTTGATGCCGACAGTTCTGAAGTCATCGCAATTCCCTATACACGAAATGTGCGATTTTGGCGCAAAGATGTCAAGTTGACACATTACAGTAAACAGATGTGTTGTTTCGGGACACCTAATGTCGTGTTGACACAGGCTTTGGTGTCGGTTTCGTCGGAGGTTTGGTTTCAGGCCTCGTTTCCGGCTTCTTGTTATTGGCGGGCGGCTTTGGCGCTGTATTCGTGGCTGTCGCAGGGCCTGACTCGGGATCCGCATCAGCTACATTGGCATTCGCGTTCGCCTTCTTTGCGGCGTTAGCTTCCGGCGGCGAGTAATCTATGCGGCGGGCGCCCGCCTCAGCATCCTCAAGCAATTCTTCAGCCTCGACATTCTCGGCGTCAAGTTCAAGTGCTTTCTTCAAAGGGCCGATCGCCTGATGATATTTTGCCAGCTTGATGCGGATCGCACCAAGCTCGGTCTGATATTCGGTATCTTCCGGGTTCAGCTTTACGGCTTTCTCAAGCGCGTCCTCAGCCTCTTCATCCTTGTTGAGTTTGTTGTACGCACGGCCGAGATTGAAGTACGCCGCCGCATCATCGGGCGAGGCGGCAACGAGCTTTTTATAGGCAGCCGCTGCCTTTTCGAACATTTTGTCCGACTCTGTCTTTACGAGTTTGTTGCCTTTCATCTCGCCGGGTACGACCTCGCTTGTACCGCTGCGCAGTGCCTGCTTCTCAAGCAGGCCGTACGCGACACCCAGCTTAAAATAGGCATCGGCAAGGTCGGGATTAAGCTCGACCGCACGTTTGTAGGCCTCTATCGCCTGCTCCGTTTCATTCGTATCGAAAAGGCGGTCGCCCTCGGCCAACGCAGCATTCGGGTCGGTAATGTCAGCAAAGGGTGAGATCGCGGCGGCGTCAGCGTTCGCTTCGGACGCGCTGTTCGAAACAGCCTTGCGGCACGCGCCGCCGGTACACAGAGAAACGATGAAAAGTAAGAGTGCTGCTGTCCGGATCATATCGATTTAGCCCGGAGGGAAGACGAACGGCCGCCCTGCGAGCAAGTGAATATGGAGATGAAAAACGGTCTGGCCGCCATCGACATTCGTATTTATCACGATGCGGTAGCCCGGCTCAGAAAAGCCCTTTGACCGTGCGATATCAGCAGCGGTCAACAACAGATGCCCGAGCACGGATGCGTGCTCTTCGGCCGCCTTATCGAGGCTTGCGAGATGCTCGCGCGGCACGATCAAGATATGCGTCGGTGCCTGCGGCTCGATATCATTGAACGCAACGCATATGTCATCCTCAAATACCCTCGGGCCGGGTATCTCGCCGCTGACGATCTTACAGAAGATACAGTTCGTATCGGTCATTCACCCAAGGATATCAAATTGAGAAAGCCGCGTGAAACGCCGCCCGTTCACATACCTACGCAGATGCGCTCGATGACGCCAATCGCTCGATGTCGGCACCCAAGGAGCGGAGCTTCCGCACAATCGTCTCGTAGCCGCGGTCGATGTGATAAACGCGGTCGATAAGGGTCTCGCCCTCGGCACACAACGCCGCCAGCACGAGGGATGCCGATGCCCGCAGATCGGATGCTATGATCTTTGCGCCCATAAGCGGCGTCCTTCCGGTTACGACCGCTGTATTTCCGTTCACGTGTATATTCGCGCCCATTCTTACAAGCTCTGAAACGTGCATGAACCGGTTCTCAAATATGGTCTCAGTAATGTGCGAAGTGCCTTCGGCCTGCGTCATCAACGCCATATACTGTGCCTGCATATCGGTCGGGAAAAGCGGATGCGGCTCTGTCGTAACATCGCGTGCCGAGAGGCCGCCCGTGCCGCATTTTACGCGAAGTGTGCTTTGATTCAACTCGTCGATATCGACGCCGGCCTCACGCAGCTTTTCGATAACTGCGGTCAAATGCTCCGGACGGCAGCCTTTTATCTCAAGCTCGCCGCCGGTGATCGCCGCCGCGACGATGAACGTTCCCGTCTCGATGCGGTCGGGAATGATCGTGTGCTGTGCACCGCCGAGGGCTTCGACACCTTCGATAACGATCTCCGATGTTCCGGCACCTTTTATGCGTGCACCCATCTTGTTCAGAAGTTCGGCGAGGTCGTCTATCTCAGGCTCCTGAGCGGCGTTCTTAATAACCGTTCGCCCGTCGGCGAGCGAAGCCGCCATCATCACATTCTCAGTGCCGGTTACCGTAACTTTCTCAAAATCGACAACGGCGCCTTTAAGCCTGCCTTTGGGTGCCGTTGCGACAACATCGCCTGACTCGAGCGAGACCTCTGCTCCCAACTGCTCAAATGCCCTAAGATGCAGGTCGATCGGCCGCGTTCCGATGGCACAGCCGCCGGGCAGGCTCACCTTTGCTCGCCCGAAGCGCGCAAGCAGCGGCCCCAAAGCCAATACGCTCGCACGCATCGTCTTTACAAGCTCGTACGAAGCTTCAAATACCTGTACATTAGAGGCGTTCACTTTATGTGTACGCAGTTCCGGCGTCAGAACGGTCGCCCCGAGGTCCTCGAGCAGACGGCGCTGCGTGATGAGGTCCTTTACATACGGCACATTGTGCAGAGTTACCGTCTCGGCGGTCAGCAGAGCTGCGGCAAGGCAGGGCAAAGCCGAGTTCTTGGCGCCGCTGATCTCGATACGTCCGTGCAGCGGCTTTCCGCCCTTGATCAAAAACTTGTCCATAAGAAGCCCGAATAGATACGAGAACGAAATCTTATCATAACGCAGCCGCACTTCGGCAAGCGGTTGGCGGCACTGCACGATGTAAACAGGCAAGAATTTCTTTGCAACGATGCAAAGAGCGGTGCCATCACAACATTGCTTCGGCCGAAGAGTGTCTGTGAAGCTGTGAATTTTGGCTGAAGTTCGAGAACCGGCCGGAGCCCTCCTTCCGTCCGGTTCTCAATTTACCCGCCTCAGCGTATCGATCGTCCGGTTAGCTTATCTTACAGGCGTTTCTGCTTGTGCGGAAAGCACAAGACGGTGCCAGCGGACAAAGCTCGTAACATTTTCAGCCTCATTCTTCATACGCTTCAGGTATGCGGTCTTTAGGTAAATAAGATCGTCATTCGGCCACGCGATCTCGACGATAGGATTGTACGAGACAAGCAGCTTCTCGTCAGGCAGCGTTGCCTGCGGCTGTGTTTCGGCATCAACGGAATTTGTGTTCTCAGCACCGTTCGCGGCCATTCGCTGCTGCTGCCGGTCGTATGCCTGCGATGAGAGCAAAAGCTGATTCTTGAGCGGAATCGCTGCCTGCGTAGGATTGGTGCCGGTCGCATCATATATGCGCACCTGCGTATCGAATGCCTCTGCGACCTTTGAGCTGTCAGGCGACCAAACCGGATGTACAGCCGACAAGTTATCATCGAGGCGGCGTTCGCGGCCGTTCTTTTCGATCACACGCGGGCGTCCGACGGGTATCATCATCGCTCCCTTTTGGTCTGCGAGTACCTCGAGGTAACGCCATTCACGCGCGGTAAGTGCCAATGCCGCAAGCATCGCGCTGTCTGGCGACCAAACATAATAGAAATAGATCAGCCCGTCGTTCTGCGTAAGCGGTTTTAGGCCGCTGCCGTCGGCATTGCAAATATAGATCTGCTCCGTGCGGAATGTCAGTACATTCGCAGGTGCTGCGGGTGTCGGCGCTGCTGCTGCGGGCGTCGTTTCGGGTGCGGCGTTAGCGTTCGGGTCCGCAGTTTCGCCGGCCGGCACGGATGCCGCGGGGGAAGGCGTCGCTGCGGGCAGCGGTGTCAGTGCACGCAGCATTGCGACGAAAGCGACAGATGACGAGTCCGGTGACCAGACGATCGTATCGGGAAAATGTGCCGCCATCGCATCCGGCGTAACTTTCCGAAGCAGCTTACCGTCGGGCGAATAGATGTCGAGCCGATACTCTGACGAAAGGTCGGTAACATTGCGGTAAACGGCAAGCACATTCTTCTTGTCCGGCGATGTGATCGTGCGGTCAAGCTGCTCGTGCGGCCGATGCTCGTCAAAATCAGTCTGCACTGCGGCATTGCGTTCCTCGGCCGCGGCTTCCGGAAGCGTCGGCCCCGGAACGTCCGGCTCGTAACGGTAGTTAAGCCGTACGGACGGAAGCACAGCCAGGCTTGCGACAACGGTGACGTTGCTGTTATGCTCGCCGCCGCCGCATGCGGCCAGCAATGACGAAGCCGCAATGATCGCAGACGCCGCACGCCGGCGGGTGTTACTAAAACTCAGCATTCAAGTATTGTTTATAGAGCCGCCGCTGTGCATCGACCGGCGCCGCAACCTTCTGGATCGAGTATTCGCGGCGATCGTTGCTGCCGAGCGTGAACTCCATATCCCGCATAACGTCGAAACGAAAGATGGTGAACCGCACCTTATCGCCGGGCTTTCGCTCGGCGACATAGCTCTGCAGAAAGGCTTGGCTCGCGCGATAACCGTCAACGGCCACTATCTGGTCGCCGGTATTCAGCCCTTGGTCATAAGCCGGCGTTCCCGCGGGTATCGACCTGATCGTCAGTCTGCCGCCTTCCTCCGCCATATCGGCACCGATGTACGCTTTACCGGTATTCGGGAGAGTAACATTGACCGTGAGGCCGAGCGGCCCGAAGAATGACTGCCAATCGACATCCTCCGTACCGCCGACATATTTCGTGAAAAAGTCATCAAGGCTCTTGCCGGCCATCGTCTCGGCGATCTTCTGAAGGTCCGCACGGGAATAGTTCTTGCCCTTCTTATAAAATTCGGCGTACAAATAACGCATTACATCATCCAGCGACTTCGCTCCATCTGAGGCTTCGCGTATCGCAAGGTCGAGCATCATCGTAATAAGCTCGCCTTTATCGTAGTACGACACCTGATTGTTAATTGAATTCTCGTCCTGCCGATAGTATTTTATCCACGCATCAAAGCTCGCCTGCTCTAGGCTCGTCTCAAAGCGGCCCGGCCGATTCTGGAGCTGCTGTATGGCACTGCTTATCTGTGCGAGATATTCTTTGTCGGTGATAAGGCCCGCGCGCACAAGCAGGAGGTTCGAGTAATACTCCGTGCCGCCCTCGGCCATCCAGAGCAGCGTTGTGTAATTCTCGTTCTCGTAATCGAACGGCCCGAGCACATCAGGACGTATCCGTTTTACGTTAAAGCAATGGAAATACTCGTGTGCCACAAGCCCGAGAAAGCCCTTATAACGAGCGGCAGGCTTAAAGGCGAAGCGATTTGTCTGCAATGCGGTCGAGTTCAGATGTTCGAGGCCGCCGCCGCCGCGAAGGTTCACAATGAACGTGTAATCATCGTACGGCAGCTCGCCGAATATCTTGTATGCCTGCTCAACGATCTTTGTGATGTCGGCAGCCGTCTGCTTCATGTCGTAGTTGCCGTCGCCGCTGAAGACGACGCGGTGAGGCTTGCCCTCGACAGTGAAGTTCACCTCGCGAAAGTCGCTTACTTCGAACGGCGAATCATAAAGCACGTCGTAGTCCGAGGCGCGGAACGTGTTTTCCGCACCTGCAACCGGCGGCAGTCCCGTTGCGACCTTCCACGATCCGAACGGCTTGACCGCCACGGTTGACGGCACACGCAGACCGCCCTTGACGAACATCAGCGTCGCGCCATTGTTCCAAAATGCGTGGTCGCTGTTGAGTTCGTTCGTACGAACGGTCAGTTCGTTCGCATAAACCTTGTAGCGAGCCGTTATCTCGCTCGCCCCGCCGGTATCGATCTGCCATGTATTCTTGTTGACCTTTCGCCAGTTAAGCTTTGAGCCGCTCGCGCCTGCGGCGCCAAATTCCTGTACGTGGCGTGCGTATTCGCGTATGAGATAGCTTCCGGGCGTCCAAACAGGCATTTTAAGCTCGATCTGCGCCGGCATCGACTGCCACTTGACGTGCATCTCGACCTCAAGCAGGTGCGTTGCGGGCTTTGACATCGAGACCGTATATGAGATCTCGGGCGCCGCGGGCTTCACCTGCTTTGCGGCAGGTGCCTTCTTCGACTTTTTCTTCTGTGCCGGCATTTCCTGATACATTCCAAAAATTATGGCCGCGAAGATGAATATTATAGCTGTCCGACTTACTTTTCTATGCATTGCTTTTAGGTTTCTCCGGCGAGATGTTAAGGTAATTTCCTTGACACTTACTATAGAACGAGACGTTTGCGGTGTCATCCTCACTTACCCGATTTGGCCCTATGAGCGACACTGACTCACCCAAAATTGGCGGACAAGGGGCCGACGAGCGGTTCCTGACCCCGCCGCTGCTTATCATCTTCGTCACGGTAACCATTGACCTTATCGGCTTTGGCATCGTGATCCCGCTGCTGACGTTCTACGCCGAAGAATTCCGTGCAACACCGTTCGATGTCGGTATTCTGATGGCTTCGTACTCGCTGATGCAGTTCATCTTTGCTCCGATCTGGGGCAACCTGAGCGATCGCTTTGGCCGCCGCCCCGTCCTTTTCATCACGATCTTAGGCTCGGCCGCCGGTTACTTGATTCTGGGACTGGCAAGCGGCCTCTGGATGCTCTATCTCGGCCGGATACTCGCCGGTATAATGGGCGGCAACCTCTCGACCGCACAAGCTTATGTTGCCGATGTTACGACCGTCGAGAACCGTGCACGCGGAATGGGCCTATTCGGTATGGCGTTCGGCCTCGGTTTCATTCTCGGGCCTGCTCTTGCAGGCGTTCTGAGTAAATTCGGCATAGCGTTCCCTTTTTATTTTGCAGCCGCTCTAAGCCTTATAAATGCCGTTGTTCTCTACTTCATACTGCCTGAGCCGAAGCACGCATCCTCGCATCACGAACGAAAGAAGGGCCGGCTAAAGGCCATTTTACGAGCGGTCGGCGACAAGAAGTTCGCGACCATAATGGGCGAATACTTCCTGCTCGTTACGGCGTTCTCGATAATGACGACATCGTTCGCCTATTTTACGCTGTTCAAGTTCGAGTACGATGCCGAAAGGACAGGTTATCTGCTCGGTTTCGTCGGCGTCCTCGGCGTAGTGATCCAAGGCGGCATCTTCGGGATGCTGGCAAACAAATTCGGCGAGGCGAGGCTCATCATGGCCGGCAGCGCTATCCTTGTCGCAAGCCTTTTCGCGACACCGTTTGTCGGTGCAGGCTCGGGTGGGCTGACCGCACTTCTTGTTGTCTTGGGAATGATCACGGTCGGCAACTCGATCGCCAACCCGTCGATAACAAGCCTTGCGTCAAAGGTCGTCGGCGAAACCGAGCAAGGCCAGGCGCTCGGGATACTTCAATCGGGAGCAAGCCTTGCGCGTGTGATAGGCCCGTTCGTCTGCGGTCTTTTGCTCGATAACGCGGTCGGCCAAGTGGATGACAGTACGATCCGGCGGACGTACTGGACGGCGGCGGCAGTTATGCTGGCTGCATTGTTGATAGCCGTTCATTATTGGGTATCAAGAGAGGATAAACGCGGCCGTAATTAGCTGACCGCTCGGCGGCGTGAAAGCATCGACACCGGGAAGGTGAGTATGAATGTAGTGCCGGATGTGCCGTCGCTCTGCGCCTCGATCGAGCCGCCGTGTTCCTGCACAATGCCATATGTAACGGCAAGCCCGAGGCCGGTGCCGTTGCCGACACCCTTTGTCGTAAAGAAGGGATCGAAGATCTTTGTAAGATTCTCGGCAGGTATGCCTTCGCCGGTGTCGATGACGTGAACCTGAAGCACATCATTCTCGGCAAGGCGTGTACGCAGTGTGATCGTACCGCCGCTGAACATCGCATCGCGTGCGTTCATCACAAGATTTGTGAAAACCTGCTGCAGTTTGCCCGCGTTGCCGCTTACCGCCGGCAGCCCTTCGGCGTATTCCTTGACGATCGAGACATTTGACTTTCGAAGCTGCGGTTCAAGAAGCTGCAGCGTGTCGTTCAGAAGTTTGTTAAGGTCCAGCTCTTCGAAATCGGTGGAGTTGCCTGTACGCGAGAAGTTGAGCAGGTTGCCGACGATGTTCGAGGCGCGGTCGGTCTGCCGCTGCATCTTTTGCAGAAGCGCATGTTTAGGATCGGTCTCGGGTATCATTCCGATCAGCATTTGCGTGTACGATGAAACGCCCGTCAGAGGTGTATTTACTTCGTGTGCGACACCGGCGGCAAGCAGGCCGATGCTTGAGAGTTTTTCGCTCTGCTGAAGCGTCTCTTCGAGCTTGACGCGGGCTGACACGTCCTCGAGGACGATGATCGCACCTGTATGCTGATTTCCGGTCGAACGCAGCGGAGCAACGGCGACGTTCAATATCAGCGGATTGCCCGACGCATTGACCGTGTGGAGCTTATAGGCATTGCGGATCTCGGTCAGGTGCCAGCGGCCCTTGCCGAGTATAGCATCGAGCGAGAGGGCGAAATTCTCGTCAAATATCTCTTCGACAAGGCGGCCGACGATATCCTCTCGCAGGCGTCCCGTTATCACCTCGAACGGCGAGTTGCAGCTTGTTACACGCCCTTCTTCATCGACCGCGAGAAGGCCGACGTTTACCGATTCGACTATGGATTCATTGAATTCCTTGAGTACGGCAAGCTGTTCGGTATGCTGCTGCTGCTCTTGGTAAAGCCTGCTGTTCTCGATCGCTACGGCGACGTAGCCCGAGACCGTACGCAGGATCTCAAGATCCTCGGATGAGAGCAGCGAACCGTCGCTTGCACGCCCGAGGCCGATGACGGCTACCATCTTGCCGCGGGCAAGGCACGGGACGAAGTAATGCAGTTCTTGGCGTACCTGCGAACCGTTGCCGGCCGCCGGGTCGTCCGCCGAGTCGATCTCGTCAGCACGCACGATGCCCTTGCCCCTTGCCTTCAGACGGATCATCGTCCGGAAATCGGCGGGAATGCGGTACGTCTCATCCAAACCCTCGGCTTTTGCAAGGCGATAGTGCTCGCGTTCATGCTCGTCCTCGACGAAGATGGCGACCTTTTCAACATCAAGCACCTGCCGCAGACGCTCGATGAGGGCGTTCATCAGCGGGTCGAGCGCCGTTGTTGCTGACAGCGTCTTGCCGAAGTCGAGCAGGCCCTGCCGCAGATCGTAACGCTCGCCGTAAAAGAAGCGGTCGGCACGTTCCTGCAGGAATTTCTTGAGCGGCTCGCTTATAAGCACGATGGCGGCCATCGCAATTACGGCGATCAATGCCCGCAGCGTGATCTCGGTCGATGAGAGGTCTTTGCCGACAACGATGAAGACAAGGCCTAATGCAACGGCACCGATCATCATCGCGATCGCCAGCGTAGTCAATGCGTAAACCAGAGCACGGCGAACGACGATATCGACATCCATCAACCTGTAGCGAACTACCGAGTGGCCAAAACTGAGCGGTATGAGCGCGAGCGGCAGCGTCGTAAGAGCCGCGCTCCAACTGTCATTCGGAATGTCGATACCGGCGAGCTTCGCTGTCTGGAACAGAACGACCGGCACGAGCGCCGCGACCGTGCCCCACATTGCCCACTTCAGGCGCTGCCGGACTATCGCCTGCCGATTCTTGAAGAAACGCCAGATCAAGAAAGCCGCTCCGACCGAAATGCCTGCAACGAAGTGATAAAGCAGCGCCGTGTACAGGATGCCGAGAGCGTTATATGTATTATCAAAACGGGCGATCGCCTCGGCAGCCCCGCTGCCGGTCGAGATCTGCGGTATCAGCACCAGCCCCGCTATCGACAGCCATATCACAGCCGCCGGCACATAGAGAGCTACGGTCTTCCAACGCTTTCTGTCAAATATCGTGCTGCGGACCGGATAACGCATGCAGAAGTGGACAAAAAGCGGGACAAAAAGAGCGAACGCAAGGTCGTCGATAAGCGACACTGCAAGGTCGAAATCCTGGCCGATGCCGAGCGGCTTGTAAACGTGAAAGACGAATGCTGCGAGGCAGATCGCGGCAAAGTGTATGACGAACGGCGAGTGGCCGCCCTGCTTGAAAAGTACGAATATACCGACCGCAAGCCAGATGACCCCGACGAGCGACAAAAAGATGATCGACGGTGTCCAACGCGGAACAGGATCGATGTGCCGCAGGTCAGCGAAATAGTAATTGTCGGTAAAACTGTATGAGGTCTTTTGGTAGAAGTATGTGAGGCTGCCGTCAACGCCCGCGCTGTCCAGATACATCTGCACGTCCGACGGTGCGGTTATTTCGTCCGTGGTATCCGTTCCGATGCCGATACCGATCAGGCGGTCGCCGACCGAAATGCCCGCTCTGTCGCCTGCAAAACCCTTCAGAACCTTCTCGGCATAGATGCCGTCGGCCCTTTGAACCCAAAGAACACCATCCGTCGGAGGAAGCTTTTGAAAGCCCCGTTGGAGCATGTTCAGCGAGCCGCCTGCGACGAGCAAGATCGCGGCAAGCAGCCACCCCAAACTCCAGCTTGTGAACAGCTTTCCTTTCATCTGTCACGGCCGCCACGGCCTAAACTGTTTTACAACGCAAAATACGTTCCAACCTTCGTGTTATCACAGACAGCTCCGCTGTGCACGCATCCATCGCATTTACAGCGGTTTTTCGGGCATTTCAGTGTAAGGGCCGCTCGGCCGTAATACAGTTTTTTGCTCGATAATCCAATATTTCGGACAAACGCGCAAATGCATGCTTCGGCGGCCAACACCGTCCCGATCTGCACTGACCCGGCCAACCAATTAGAATCTTACGAGAATGCCGCCGCGGAGTACACGGCCTGACGAGGCGAGCCTGAGCGTGCCTTCTTCGCTTGAGACACCGCTTGAGAAGCCAAGCACATTCCTTGCATCGACCATCGCCTGTGCACGGAACGGAAGGCCGAAGTTCGGCAAACGCTGCGTAACCATCACGCTGAGGCCGGGATCGTAGATCGCAAGGCGTCCCATAAACGGGTCAATGGCGAAAACGGTCGCTTTAGGCGAAAGTCGGAATACTGTCTGGACGCTTGTGCCGCTGTCCATATCCGCACTCAATTTTGCAAAGAAGGATTGGAACAGCGAGCGGTCGAATACGTTAGCCGGATCTTCCGGATCGACAGCAAGCATCTGGCCCTCGCCGAACGAGTAGCCCGCACCGGCACTGAACACGCCGCTGATACGGCGATTATAAAAAACGCGGACGCCGCGTGCCTTGCCGTGCTGCTCGGCAACGAACTCGCCGAACTCATCGCCGCCCATCACATCGAACGGTAGATTTGTCAGCCCGACACCGCGCCCGGCGGTCGTATCATAAAATACGCCGGTTTCGATCGACGAACTGTTGTCCAGAACACGTTCGATACCGAACTCGAGCCTGCGGCTCTTGTTCATCTGCGGCTTTGAATTGACTACGGCAAGGTCCTCGACAAATAAAGGCTCGCGGAACTGTGCGCCTCCGCTCTCGCTCTCGATCACCTGCGACCACGTAGGCTGCTCGGTCGGCGAGGCGTAGGCCGCGGTGAACCTCGTTCGCGGATCGATGTCGAACTGCAAACCAAGCCGCGGGCTTAGTGAGGCGTCGCTGCCCGCCCCCAAGAATTTCGAATAATCAACGCCGTAAACGAGAACGAGGCCTTCACGGACACGCCATTCATCAAGTGCCTGAATCGATGCCTGCCCAAGCGTTTTTTCAATTGACGAGTGCGGAGTTCGACCTAGTTTTGTTGCCGCAGCCGAGATGCGTATCCGGTGCGTGTCGTTCGGCCGGAAGTTTACCACTGTCTCGAAACGCTGCGAACTGAGCGTTGACGGCGATGTTTGGGCAAGAAACACGACCTCAGTACGTTTTGCTAAAGGTATGACCGAGGCAAAATTTACTGTAGGGAAGGCACCGTGGCGGCCGGTCGTAAAATTTGTTTCGACAACGGATCTTACGCCGGGCTTGCGGCCGGTACCTTCATCGTCATCGGCGTCGTCCTGCTCTGCCGCCGTTTGCTCATCGTTCGGCGCTGCGGTGTCGATGGGCAGCCTGCCCTGCTGATTTTGGTAGATAGCCCTTTGCACTTGGGCCGCACGAACGCGCCATTTAGAGCTGTTCCGATCGACCCGCTTTTCCGGCAAAGTGTTGCCGGCACCGGCGCGAACAAGATTAAAGCCGAAGTTCAATTCCGCCGATCTGTTTACGGTAACTTCACGGAGGCTCTCCGGGTTGAAGCCCTCGGCAACGGCCAAGACGGTATATCTGCCGGCTGCTATGCGCGTGAGAAAGCTTCCGTTCGCCGCTGAATTGACCTGCTTGAGCAGCGTTGAGGTGCCGAGCTTGAAGATCGCGACCGTTGCACCGGCGATCGGATCGCCCGCCTCATCACGAACAACGCCCTTGATGATACCGAGGCCCGATGGGGATGCGGCCGCAGATGCTTCCGCATGTGCCGGAAGTGTAAAACCGAGCGCCATAAGCATTGCCGCAAAAAAGGCGGCCGCTGCGTATCTTATGTTGCCCAAAGAAGCCATTTAACAGCCAAGGTACTGCAAACTACGTATTTTGTTCGCAAAATGCAATAGTGTCAAGCATTATGTTGCATACCTTTGTATTGGCATTAGATGAGATATGGCTTGACAAAGTTTGCCTTGCCGCTAGAATTGAGAATTGTCTTTTGGCGTTCATGCGGAGACGTGGCTGAGCGGCTGAAAGCGGCGGTTTGCTAAATCGTTAAGGGTTAAACGCCCTTCACAGGTTCGAATCCTGTCGTCTCCGCCATTTGTCGGGAAAGCTGTCAGCCGGTTGCGGCGGGCAGCTTTTGCTTTTTGGGTTTAACTTTCGCTTTGTTGGGCATACACTCTTTGCTGCGCTTTTATTGCTTTTCGGAGGTAACGACCCAACCATGTTCATCGAGACCTTTCCTGCTTTTATAGACGCCGCAGGTTGGCTGCCGAATCTTTTCACGCTTGACCCGACCGTAAATCTGCCCGAGAAGATCGTCCGGCCGATGATCGTTTACGCCGCACTTATCGTGATGCTGCGTGTCTTCGGCCGCCGCGAGTTGGCTCAACTGAACCCTTTCGACCTTGTCGTCATTCTCTCACTCTCGAACACTGTGCAGAACGCGATAATCGGCCCGGATAATTCGCTCATCGGCGGGCTGATCGGTGCGGCGGCACTGCTTGTCGCCAATTATGTCGTCTCGCGCCTGAATTTTTCGTTCCAGAAGGTTGAAATGCTTACCGAAGGCCTTCCGCTAAAGATCATCGAAAATGGTAAAGTAAATGAGCCGGAGCGTAAACGCGAATTGATCTCGCAGCGTGATCTCGAGGTTATCGCGCATCAGCACGGCCTCGAGGGCGCTGCTGATATCGAAAAGCTGGTGCTCGACCCTAACGGGAATTTCCTCGTTGACGCCAAGCACGAGATCCGCGATGCTCGGTTCAAACGCGAAGTGCTCCGGAAGATCGGCGACCTTTCGACACAGCTCGCCGAGCTTACTAAACAATTGCAAAAGACCTGACCCGGCAAGCAATATGCTATTAGGATCAGGCAAGGTTACTCTTTATGTCCGTACGTGTCAGATTTGCACCGTCGCCGACCGGCTACCTCCACATCGGCTCGGCGCGCACCGCACTTTTTAACTATTTGTATGCGCGCCACACCGGCGGCAAATTCCTTTTGCGCATCGAGGACACCGACCTCGCACGATCGACCGAAGAATCGACCCGCTCGATCCTCGAGGGCCTCTCATGGCTCGGCCTAAAACCGGACGAAACGACCGTCTTTCAGTCCGACAATGTCGAAAAGCACCGAGCCGCCGCAATGAAACTGCTTGCCGACGGCAAGGCTTATCGCGACTTTACGCCGAAGGCCGAACCGAACGACGCAAACGTCAAGGAAGCCATAAAGGAACGCGCCCGCGCACAGGGCGGCGAAAAGAACTTCCGCGACAATCCGTATCGCGATCTTGCGCCTGAGGAATCAGACGCACGTGCGGCGGCGGGCGAACCGTTCGCCATCAGGTTGAAGGTGCCTGATGTCGCCGGCGATGGCGTCAGCGCGACGTCTTTCGAGGATGCGGTTTACGGCCTGCAGGAACGCGACTACGCCGAGACCGAAGACCTCGTTCTTCTTCGCAGCGACGGCCATCCGCTCTACAACCTTGCGGTTGTTTGCGATGACATCGAAATGGGCATAACCGATGTCATACGCGGCCAAGATCACCTTACGAACACGCATAAGCAGCTTCTTATCTATCAGGCACTCGGCGTCGAACCGCCAAAATTCGCACACTTGCCGCTGATAATGGCGCCGAACAAAGGCAAGCTCTCAAAACGCAAGCACGGCGAGGTCGTTTCGATGACCACGTATCGCGACAGAGGCTTTGTCGCCGCCGCATTCCGCAATTTCCTCGCACTGCTCGGCTGGTCGGCCGGCGAAGAACGCGACATCTATTCGATGGATGAACTGATCGCTAAATTCTCGCTCGATGGCATACACCGCTCGAACGCGGTCTTTAATTTCAATGAGAGCGACCCGAAGCGTTGGACCGATGATAAGGCCATCTGGATGAACGCCGAATACATACGCACGATGCCGCTAAGTGATCTGCTGCCGCTCGTAAGAGACGAACTCCGCGCGGCAAAGCTCTGGCGTGAGGAGTACGAGCCGGACGGCCGGGCGTTGACCGCCGCGATTCCATCGACCGAAGCTCAATCGTTCGAAAGCTCGACCGAGATCGGCGACCGCCCTGAGTCGCTCACCATCGGCTTGCCCGTTTACGGCACATATGATTGGTACGTCCACACGGTCGATCTGATCCGAGCGAGATTCTTCACACTAAAAGATTTCTCAGCCCAGGGCCGCGCGTACTTTAGCGAAGATTACGATTTTGACCCTGCCGCCGTTGCCAAGAACCTCGAAAAATTTCCCGAGCTTCGTGAGTGGATGCCCGAGCTGGCAGATCGCTTCGACTCAGTATTCGGAAACGGCGATGCGGGCGGCGGCATTTCGTGCATGAAGGTCAACGCATTCTCCGAAGTTAATATCGAGTGTGTCGTCAAAACATTCGCCGAAGAAAAGGGCACAAAGCTCGGTGTCATTATGAACGGCGCCCGCACCCTGCTAACCGGCGTCTCCGTCGGCCCGTCAATGCTCGCCGTCTTTGAGACCATCGGGCTGACAAGAACAACCTGCCGCCTCAAAAGCCGCCTCGCGTGGCCCGATCGAACTTAATATGTAAATTCCTAAGTCGTGATACAATCAGCAAGTGATGGACTGGAGAGACCGTATAACGACCGACCCGAACGTATGCCACGGAAAAGCGTGTATCAAGGGTACGCGCGTTCCGGTTTCAGTGATTCTCGATAATCTCGCCGTCGATACGCCTACTGATCAGATACTAAAAAGCTATCCATCCATAACCGCCGAAGATATCCACGCCGCGGTTTCCTACGCCGCTGAGCTCGCAAGGGAAAGGATCGTGTATATTTCGGAACCGATAGCGGCGTGAAATTTAAGATCGATGAGAATATGCCCGTCGAAGTCGCGGAATTGCTCCGTGATCATGGCCACGATGCCATGACCGTCTATGAGCAGGGTCTGGCGGGAGGATCAGATCGGCGCATACTGGATGTTTGCGATGCTGAGGAACGCATCTTGATGACGCTGGACATTGATTTCGCTGATATTCGCACTTATCCTCCGCAAGACCATTTTGGTCTTATTGTTTTTCGGCTCGATCGACAAGATAAGCCTCACGTTCTATCCGCAGTTCAAAAAACGCTCGCGATCTTCGCTCGTGAGAAAGTGGTGCACACACTCTGGCTCGTTGATGAAAACAGAGTGAGGATCCGGGGCGAGAACTAGCTCATCAATACGCGCGTTCCTCAATATCACAGCCTCGTCCGTAAGATCACAGACCTGCGAAGCAACGCTGCGTAAGATCGATGCCCTTATCCGAATTTCCCGCGATGTTTGATTGCTTCCCGAAGGGCAAATAGCCATGTGCTTTAGCACGTGGAAAAGGTGCGGAAATTCAATGAAAGGGCGTTTTAACGTCCTTTCGATGCTTTAGCCTGCATCGTCGAAATATCGTTCAAGCCTCCCGTGAATTGTTCCGACGCGGTGATGCTCCTTCTGATCATTTATGTAATCGATCACCCATTTGAGGTCCTTTGTGCCAAAAGTGACAATGCCGTAGCCTCGTTGCCATTGCAAAGCTTTTGGCTGGACTTCGTGATTGATGTAATAAGCACTCGATCCTTTGAGTTTGCCGACCCAGTCTGAAACGAGAATATTTGGCTGCAAACTGACCCCAATATGAATGTGCGTGTTTATCCCTCCGATCGCGTGAAGCCTCGCTTCGGGCGTTTCGAGGATTTTGTGTGTCAGAAATTGGTAAAGCTTGTTTTCTATATGCTCCGCTATCATCGGCAGACTTGATTTTGTATGCCACGTGATATGGAAATTTATCTCGGAGTAAACAGCGTCTGACATTCTTGCTAAAGCTGATCAAAGGACGTTAAAACGCCCTTTTTAATTTGTCGCTATTAAACCACGTGCTGAAGCACGTGGCTATTTGCCCTTCGGGACAAGACTTACGAAAACTAACTGCCAAGAAAGATATTATCGTTATGAAATTTCAGAAAATCCGTTCCTATTGATATCTTTCTCGGCATATGAATGTTTTTCGATTCGTACTTTACGAAAAGCTCCTGAAAGAAGGTCGAATGCCGATGACGAATCAATCTTTCTGAGTACAATCAGGATGATTTATGATAAATGATCGAAGCGCATCACTGTCGTGGTCGATGCCCGAAACGACATCAAAACCTGCGCGGCCCATCCCGTAAGACAGCCCTCCGCAGCCCGAAAATAGGTCGATCGCAGTAGGTCGAACGCTCATTGCCATAAAGAACGCAGTTGAATAGATATTACCTTAAACCCGCATGATAGTTGTAGTCCGGCATTTAAGGTATTACACTGACTGCGAAGTATCAGGAAGTGAGCGCTATGAAAGGTTACAAAACAAATATCGAGAAGGACACTCTCAAGAACAAGAATTTTCGCAAGGTTCTATATTCGGGGCCGCATCTTCAGCTTGTGCTGATGAGCCTGAAGCCAAAGGAAGAGATAGGGCTTGAGGTACATTGGGAGAACGATCAGTTCCTGCGTTTTGAGGGCGGCCGCGGCCGTGTCGAGATCGACGGTAATAAGTACACCGTAAAGGACGGCGATGCCGTGATCGTTCCGGCCGGTGCCAAGCACAACGTCATCAACATGTCGGCGAGCGAGGATCTGAAGCTCTACACGATCTACGCGCCGCCGCATCATAAAGATCAGATCGTTCGCAGGACAAAGGCCGAGGCAGAAGCGAACGACGAAGATTTTGACGGCAAGACGACCGAGAAGCTGAAAAAGAAGAAGTAGCGGCTCGGCAAAGTGCGTATCTTACGACGGCGTGTGCGGGGGCATGCGCCGTCTTTGTTCAAATGCCGGCTAAAGGGCGATCGAGCGTCTTTTGACCGGTGATGAGAGGACGATGGTCGTGGTTGTGATGCCGTATGGCGTCAGCCGGTCGATGACCTCCTGCAGATGTTCGACCGAGCTGACGGCGACCTTCATTATAAAGCTGTCGCCGCCCGTACCCCTGTGACATTCAAGCACTTCGAATGAATTCTCCGCGACCTCGATTATGTGGCTGAAATCGACGCCGGCGATATTCATCCTTATAAAAGCCGTTATCGGCAGCCCGATCTTTGCGGCATCGACCTCGGCGTGGTAGCCGGCGATGATGCGCGCGTCCTCGAGCTTTCGCACACGCTCGATCACTGCGGGCGTCGTCAGCCCGACACGGCGGCCAAGCTCGGCGAAGCTCGTACGCGCGTCGGCTTGAAGCTCACTCAGTATCTTGCGGTCTATGTCATCCATAAGCCGAATTTCCTAAAAAAGATCATTCATCTTTAGTCTTGTTCACATTCTAAAGTGATGATCACAAAATACCTAATCTTTTTCCGTAATGGCTGCCGGATTCTTCATTTTACTCATTCAAACCGGTGGCGGCTTTCGCTTACACTATTAGACATAGAAGAATTACAGCCTGCACCAACGCGATCAGCACAGGAGCCTTGTACAAATGCCTAATGACACAGCCGCAAAACAGACCGATACCGAATTCGCATTGAAGAATTTCCGCCCGAAAGACGATGAAGTGCCGCCTTTCGAAGACCTGGCTTTTGAGGATATAGAGCAGCTTCATCTCGATCATCCGGGGGCCAACGATCTTGAATACCGCAAACGCCGCGGCTATATCGCATCGCTTGCCAAACGCTTTCGCGAGACGGGCGAGATCACCGACGTCGATTACAGCCCGCGTGAACAGCGCGTGTGGCGATATGTTGCCGAGGAGCTTGAGGATCTGCAGCAGACATACGCGTCGCCATTCTATCTTAAAGCAAAACGCGATCTCGGCATCAGAACCGACCGCATACCGCAGCTTACGGAAATGAACCGCAGGCTGAAGGAACTGACCGGCTTTCGCCTTGCCCCGATCGAAGGACTTGTCGAGACACGCGGCTTCCTAAGCTGGCTCTCGTACCGCGTAATGCTCTGTACGCAATACATACGCCATCATTCACAGCCCGCATACACGCCTGAGCCTGACATCGTGCACGAATCGATCGGCCATATACCGATGTTCACTAACCCGAATTTTGCCGACTTTTCCCAGTTCATCGGCCACGGTGCACGCATCGCTAACGATCGCCAGCTCGAGGAACTTGGACGGCTCTATTGGTTCACGGTCGAATTCGGCCTCGTCGAACACGAAGGTTCCATCAAGGCCTACGGCGCCGGCCTGCTGTCCTCATTCGGCGAGCTTGAACACGCATTCTCCGATAACGTCGATCGCCGCCCGTTCGACCTTGAACAGGTCATCAACCACGAATATACATACAGCGATATGCAGCCTATTCTCTATGTGATCCCATCGTATGCGGAGCTGAAGGAGGTAACAAGGAAATATATCGAGAGCTTCAAGTAATGCACGTCATCACGAGAAAACGTTTAAATGATTTCGCCGAACGATACCCTCGAACGAGCAACTGATTAGCGAACTGGTATCGTCAAATGAGAAACGGTGAATTTTCGACGATCGAAGAAGTTCGTAGAACATTTCCAACGGCGGACAAAGTTGGTAAGTTGACGGTGTTCAACGTAGGTGGAAATAAAGTGAGAATTATCACAGCTATCCACTTCAATCGTAAGAAGGTTTACATTCGCGCTGAATTGTCACACAAGGAATATGACGCAGGTGCGTGGAAGGAGTAAAGATGCAAACAATTGACATCCAGTCTTGGAAAAACATTTCAGACACCGTTTTCGTCCCGCATAATGATGCAGAGTACGAACGCCTTGTTTCAATGCTCGACGGACTTATCGATCGGGTCGGCGAAGACGAAGTGCATCCGCTGGCGTCGCTTATGGATGTGCTTTCGGCGCTGATAGAAAATTACGAAAATGCTCATGTGCCGGAATTAAGGTTGAATTAGAGAGCGCAATGCGAAATGAGCGGGTCATAGTACTTGATGGCCACGTTTGATGCTCTCACGGAGAGTTCGGCACTGCGCGTTGAGAAGGACCTGAAAAGACTTTTGTGCTTTTCAAGCCTGGTATCGAGGTCGAGGCCGCTCATCAACAAAATGGATTGATGCTGCGAAGTTGGCCATTAACAAAGCTCAGATCTAACGTAACGAAAATGACATTTTGAATGTGTCTGCTTCAACATTGAGAAGAGATTGCCGAAAGCGGCCTCGGCGGTGAGTTAGAGTTAGCGATAAAGCTCTGAAGTGCCAAATGGCGTCTTTATGATGCAAAGCATCTAAAACAGAGATACGAAGTGATGCGTTTTCTGCTGCACACATTTTTGATCGCGGCTTTTTTGGCGGTGCTGACGGGCGTTCAACGAATTGCGGCTCAGGATCATGTATCGGACAACTGGTTCCCGGTCTATGTAAATGGAAAGGCCGGCTACATTGACAGAACGGGAAAGATCGTCATTGAGCCGCAATTCGATGGGGCCTCATATTTTTCAGAAGGCTTAGCTCGCGTGTCTGTGGGCAGAGACACCATAATCACACAAGGGTTTAGTCAGGGGTTCATTGATGAGAGCGGTAAGGTCGTTATCCGGCCTGAATGGGATGTTGCGGCGCATTTCTCAGAAGGCCTTGCGGCTGTTGGATACGATCAAACCAAGCAAAAAATCAAGATCGGCAATAATACCTTTTACACCTCTGCATCGCATACATGGTATCGCTGGGGTTTTATAAATAAAAAAGGCGAGATGGTGATTGAACCAAAGTTTTCAGAGGTTTCTGAGTTTCGCAATGGCATTGCTGCCGCTGAGATCTCGATAATGTCCGAATGGAAAATGGGGTTCATCAACACAAAAGGTGAATGGGTAATACCCCCAAATTTTGACGATACCAATCAATTTTCCGAAGGATTAGCCAGAGTTTTTGTAAATGGCAAATATGGCTATATTGATCGAGCCGGAAAGATTGTAATAAAACCCAAATTTAGCTGGGCAAGAGATTTTTCCGAAGGTCTCGCTTGCGTGAAACTTGGTGGAGACGTGGTCAAGCCGACTGGAATGTCCATAACAAGACATAATGCTAACTATGGGTTTATTGACCAAACCGGGAAAGTAATATTCAAGGTCGGCAGGGGCGGTTGCGAATCATTTTCAAATGGAATCGCCCGTGTTGCAGTGGGACCGGGACATCGCGCAATAGACAAAACAGGGAAGTTTCTGTTCGATCCGTCGATTGATATTTGGTCGGATTTTAGTGACGGACTGGCGGAAGTCTATTTAGCGGGTAATGAAATCGGTTTTATTGATGAAAAAGGAAGCCTAGTTATTCGACAAAAGTTTGGGAGCGCACAAGATTTTTATCGCGGACTTTCTGAGGTTTGCGAGAGTTACGATGTTGGGGCAAAGTGCGGCTATATCGACAAAACCGGAAAAGTCATCTGGCAGCCGACGAAATAGCGGACGTGCGGATGCTTACATTTTTGATGCGGCCTGATTTTACGGCGGTCGCGGCGTTGCGAAGGATACGGCTTTGTAGCTTATAGTTTGAAATAGGTCATTATGAAGAGAATTTATACATTTGTTGTTTTAACTTTGGCGATATTTGGCGTCCGGTCATTGGCGGTCGCGCAAAATGGTGCAAATGCACTCGCTCCCGGCGAGCGGCGGGACTTCAAGGTCGAATTCAATAAACCGGCTGTATTTGACGTCAGGCTGAAAGAGAATGGGTTTGCAGCTTTTTCGTGGACGACCGAGGAAGCGAGAAGTTGGTTGTCTTATTCGATCACGAACAGCGCGGGCGGGCAAGAGCAACGCGGCGACGCGTCATACGTCCATGCGGCATACTTTGTCGCTCCGAAAGCGGACACGTATTCGATAAAGTTCTTCATCGATCCGAAGGCGGATGACAAGCAGCCGCAAACGGTTTCGCTTTCGCTCAGCGATCAGTTCAAAGTGCCGGCAAATGCAACTGTCAAAGATAAGCGAAAGGCCGCCGGCTATGATATCGAGCTTGTGACCATACCGGGCTCTGATGACGAGGCCGGCGCGACGTTCGCCACGGTAAAGAAGGGCGGACTGCTCAAGAATATTCTTTACGGCGATATCGAATCGCCGGTAATGGGATTCTCATTTGCGGACGCAAGCGACGACGACGAAGGGGTATCGGCTCAAGGTAAAAAGAGCCTTGCGCTTATAAAGAACACCGCGGACAAAACAGGCGACGGCGTGCCCGACGTCATGCTGTCTTATTATTCGGGCGGTGCTCACTGCTGCACGACCTATTACTTTATCGAGCTGCCCGCGAACGGCACGGGCGCGATCCGCGAGGTGCCGACCGAAAATGCGGGAATGTCTGCCATCGGAAAGGCTCCCGGCGGCGGCCTGCGTTTTGCGACCGCCGACAACGCTTGGGCGTATTGGAATATGTCATTCGCAGGCTCACCAATGCCCGACGTGATACTCGAATTTCGCGACGGAGTCGCGCGGCCGAATTTCGATCTGATGAAAAAGCGTGCGCCGAGCCTTGCCGTGTTGACGCGAAAGGCAGCAGCCGCAAGGAAGAAGATCTCGAACGCTCCTTATACGAGCGATTCGGGTGACTTTCAGTTCGACGAGGCATTCTGGAGCGAGATGATCGATCTGATGTACACCGGGCACGAGGACCTCGCATGGAAATACTTTGATATGGTCTGGCCAAAGGCAAAACCCGGCAAGGATAAATTCGTAGCCGATTTTACGGAAACATTAGCGAACAGCTATTATGCTGATAAAACGAAATGATAGCGGCAAATTCTGACCTCCTTTCGGAGATGGCGTATTGAGTATTGATCCGGGAGTATTTACGAATGCGTGATCACAGAAACGAGCGCTGAGGTAAAGAACCCGCTTGGGCCGAAGAAGATATATCGCGTTGAATTTCAACTATGGCGGCTAAAGGCAAGCAGACGATCGAAACGGCGATAGTCACGCTCGACCAGGTTGAGCGGCGAATATATATGATTCGCGGTAATAAGGTGATGCTCGATAGTGAGTTGGCAAGCCTTTACGGCGTAACGACCTCGGCATTGAACCGTGCGGTCAAAAGGAGGGTGTAAATAATTTTGTGTAAATGGTCATTAACGGTCGAATGGGATAAGGTTCGGCGAGGGAGGAAAGATGACCATAGACAACGAGCTGATTGACAATTTATTGAAGGACTATAAGAAGCCGGAGGATCTGATCGGGGAGGACGGATTGCTGAAGCAGTTGACGAAGCGGCTGCTGGAGCGAGCGATGGCGGCAGAGCTGACCGAGCACGTGGGATACGAAAAGCATGAGGCGTCGGGCAGAGGCAGCGGCAATTCGCGCAACGGGACATCGAGAAAGACGCTGAAAGGCAACTTTGGCACAGTACCGATCGAGGTGCCGCGTGACCGGGCGGGGACGTTCGAGCCGCAGATCGTCGGCAAGCATCAGACGCGATTCACGGGTTTTGACGAGAAGATCATATCGCTTTACGCACGTGGGATGTCGACCCGCGAGATACAGCAGCACATCGAAGAGATCTACCAGGTGGAAGTCTCGCCGACGCTTGTTTCGACAGTCACCGATGCGGTCATTGATGAAGTAAAAGCGTGGCAGAACCGGCAGCTTGACGAGGTCTACCCGATCCTTTACCTGGACGCTCTTCAGTTCAAGGTTCGAGACCAGGGCCACGTTCGAAACAAGGCCGTTTATCTGGCGATCGGTGTCAACATGGACGGATTGAAGGAAGTGCTGGGCATGTGGATAGCTCAGAGTGAGGGGGCAAAGTTCTGGCTTTCGGTCGTCACCGAACTCAAGAACCGCGGCGTTAATGACATCATTATCGCCTGTGTTGACGGGCTCAAAGGCTTTCCCGAAGCGATCGAGACCGTGTTTCCGAAAGCTGAGGTACAGTTGTGCATCGTCCACATGGTACGCCATTCGCTCAATTACGTCGGCTGGAAGGAGCGTAAAGAAGTGGCCCGGGACCTTAAAACGATCTATAGCTCGGCGACTGACGCAGAGGCCGAACAGCGGCTCGACGAATTTGCCGACAAGTGGGATGCCCGCTTTCCGACGATCTCTCGAAGCTGGCGCTCGAACTGGACCCGCATAATCCCATTTTTTGCCTATCCGCCGGAGATCAGACGCGTGATCTATACGACCAACGCCATCGAGTCGCTCAATATGACGCTTCGCAAAGTGACAAAGGCCCGCGGATCATTTCCAAATGACGAGGCCGTGCAAAAACTGCTCTATCTCGCTCTGCGAAATATCACAAAAAAATGGACCATGCCGATCCGCGATTGGAAGGCCGCCCTCAGCCGGTTCGCTATCGTCTACGAAGACCGGCTGCCACAGAGTTGACAAGATCGGGCTATGGAAACCGTGGAAAAATAAAAGACATTTTTCCACCGTTCCCACAGCCCCTGCTACTACTACTGAAAATGAAGGGAGATCATTTACACAAAGAACTTGACACTACCGTCAAAGGAATATTCGACGGTTTCCTGAAGATTTTATGTTTCGGCTTTCAGAAGCTGAGCTTGAAAACTTGAGGTACCAAATTGGCATCTCAAGTTCGAGCAACTACGGCGGACGGCGTTATATGCCGTATGTTTTTACCGAGCAGGGTGTTGCTATGCTTTCGAGTGTGTTGAACAGCGACCGTGCGGTGCAGGTAAACATCGCCATTATGCGGGCATTCGTAAATATCCGTAAAATGGCTTTAACCAACGAAGAAGTTGCCAAGAAATTAGCTGCGATCGAAAAAAGGATCGATCATCACGATGAGAGTTTTAAAAAGGTATTCGGGGCGATACGAGCCATGCTGAATCCGCCGGCTAAAGCGGAAAAACAAATAGGTTACATAAGGAACAGGAAGAGATCATGACAGAACAAAATAATCCGTTAGGGCTTAAGAAGATACACCACGTTGAGTTTTACGTAGGCAATGCGAAGCAGGCCGAATTCTATTATCGAAAGGCGTTCGGCTTCTCGCGTGTTGCGTACTCAGGCCTCGAAACCGGCAATCGCGAGACAACGAGCTATGTGCTCCGACAGGGCAAGGTCAATTTTGTCCTGACCGCTCCGATGGGCCCGGAACATCCCGCGGCCGAGCATCTTAAACAGCACGGCGACGGTGTAAAGGACATCGCGTTTTATGTCGAGGATGCCGATCACGCTTTTAACGAGGCGGTGAAGCGTGGCGCCGCACCCGTAGTCGAACCGCGCGACCTAAAGGACGACAATGGTTCTGTCCGGCATTCTGCGATCCGAACCTACGGCGATACGATCCACTCGTTCATCTCGTATAACACAAATAACGGCCATAATTATTCCGGCCCGTTCCTGCCCGGCTTTGTCGAACAAGTGGTAGAGGGCGAATCGACCGGCCTTATGCTCGTCGATCATATCGTCGGTAATGTCGAACTCGGCAAGATGACCGTGTGGTGCGATTTCTATCGGG
The DNA here is from genome assembly GCA_015075585.1 of Chloracidobacterium sp. Taxonomy (NCBI): domain Bacteria; kingdom Pseudomonadati; phylum Acidobacteriota; class Blastocatellia; order Chloracidobacteriales; family Chloracidobacteriaceae; genus Chloracidobacterium; species Chloracidobacterium sp. Next base: position 772,557 of record JABTUB010000002.1, on the reverse strand, counting down.
ATGTGATGGGCTTCCAGCGTTACATCACGTTCGATGATAAGGATATTTCGACCGAATATTCGGCGCTGATGTCCATCGTGATGAGTGACGGCCAGCACAATATCAAATTCCCGATCAACGAGCCTGCCGAGGGCAAGGGCGGCAAATCGCAGATCCAGGAATACATCGATTTTTATCGCTCGGCCGGTGCCCAGCACGTAGCGTTGCTGTGCCGCGATGTTTTGGCGACGGTTCAAAAACTGCAGGACAACGGCATCGAATTTCTGCGCGTCCCGGACGAATATTACGAAGAGATCCCAGCACGCGTCGGCGAGATCGACGAGAGCATCGAGGACCTGAAACGCCTCGGCATACTCGTTGACCGCGACGACGAAGGCTACCTGCTCCAGATCTTTACAAAGCCGGTCGAAGACCGCCCGACCGTGTTTTACGAAATTCTCCAACGCAAGGGCTGCAAGGGATTCGGTAAAGGCAACTTTAAGGCGCTCTTCGTCTCGATCGAGGAAGAACAGCGGCGGCGCGGAAATCTATAGGAGCTTAGCCGCGAACAAACACGAAAGGTCACGAACAAGTAATGGAAGACAAAATTGTTTACAGAGACCTTTCCTATCGGATCGTTGGCTTGGCGATTCAAGTCAGGAAGGAGCTAGGATTTGGCTTTCTCGAAAAAGTCTACGAAAACGCGCTGATGGTTCTGCTCCGAGAGAACGGCATTCGTGCCGAGCAGCAAGTTCCGATCAAGGTTAGCTTTCACGGACAAATTATTGGTGATTATATCGCCGATATATTGGTCGAAGATTCAATAATCCTTGAATTAAAAGCTCTCGATAAAATAATTCCGGTTCATAAAGCTCAAGTTTTGAATTATCTTAAAGCGACCGGACTGAAACTTGCGATTCTTCTCAATTTTGGGAAAGATTCACTTGAACATGAACGGCTCGTTATGTGACCTTGTTATTTCATGTCATTTCGTGTTTGTTCGTGGCTGGATCTCATATGAAACTAAAATATCAAACAGGATTTGGAAATGAGTTTGCGACCGAGGCTGTTGAAGGTGCGTTGCCCGTCGGGCGCAACTCGCCGCAGCGGGCTCCGCTTGGGCTTTACGCCGAGCAGTTTTCGGGCACGGCGTTCACGGTTCCGCGTGCGAACAATCGCCGCACGTGGACGTATCGCATACGCCCTTCGGCGATGCACAAGCCTTTCGAACGCATAGGCAATGGGCGTTGGCAAGGCAAGTCGGATGATATCGACATAACGCCAAATCAGCTGCGCTGGGATCCGCTGCCCGTGCCGACCGAGCCGACAGATCTCATTGAGGGCGTTACGACGATCGCTCTTAACGGCGACATCCTTTCGCAGGCCGGCATCGGCGTCCATATCTACGCCGCAAATCGCGGAATGGGCGACCGCTATTTCTACAATGCCGACGGCGAGATGCTGTTCGTGCCCGAGATGGGGCGGATACGCTTTTTGACCGAACTCGGACGCATCGAGGCTGAGCCGGGCGAGATCGTCCTGCTGCCGCGCGGCATTCGTTTTCAGGCCGAACCTTGCGAAGAGAACGGCGCTGTCCGCGGCTACATCTGCGAGAACTTCGGCGCGCAATTCCGCCTTCCTGAGCTTGGCCCGATCGGTGCCAACGGCCTTGCGAATCCGCGCGATTTCGAAACGCCGGTCGCATGGTATGACGGGCGCGAAGGCGCCTTTGAACAGGTCGCGAAATTCGGCGGCAACCTTTGGTCCTGCGAGATCGCCCATTCGCCGTTCGATGTCGTCGCCTGGCACGGAACGAACGTTCCGTTCAAGTACGACCTTCGCCGTTTCAACACCATCGGCACCATTTCTTACGATCATCCCGATCCGTCGATCTTTACGGTAATGACAAGCCCTTCGGGCGATGCCGGCACTGCGAACTGCGACTTTGCCATCTTCCCTGACCGCTGGCTCGTCGGCGAAGATACCTTCCGCCCGCCTTGGTACCACCGCAACACGATGAGCGAATATATGGGACTGATCTACGGCCGGTACGATGCCAAAGAAGAGGGCTTCCTGCCCGGCGGCGGCTCGCTCCATAACCAAATGACCGCACACGGCCCCGACCTCGACGCCTTTGAAAAAGCCTCGAACGCAGAGCTTGTTCCGCAAAAACTAAGCGGCACGATGGCCTTTATGTTCGAATCGCGCTACATCATTCGCCCGACAAAATTCGCCATGGACTGTGCGCAGCTCCAACACGAATATTCCGAGGTGTGGCAAGGGTTCACGAAGAATTTTAAGGCTTAAAAAAGTGTAGCCAATGGGCTACACTTCCTTATGGTAGAAGTCCGGCAAACTGAGGTTTTTTACAAAATGGCTTCGTGGTCTTCGTGATCGACTCGCTCGGGTTCGCATCCAAGCACGTATTGACCGGATGCAGGACGGAAATACTGGCGATGTACTGCCGGTGGGAAAAGGCGTTTCCGAGATGCGTATCAATTATGGCCCGGGTACCGAGTTTACTTTACCCAACATGGATCTCAACTGGTCTTTCTTCTTGCCGGCGGCGACAAAAGTTCACAGTCGGATGATATTCGAAAGGCGATAGAACTAGCCAAGGAACTTTAGAAATGGGAAGCACAAAAACAACTCTGTACGATTCAGCGGAATATCTGGAAACTCCGGAAGACATGGCCGCTTACCTTGAGGCTTGTCTCGAAATTGCCGACGGCGATGCAGCGTTTATTGCAAAAGCTTTGGGAAATATTGCCCGTGCGAAAGGCATGACCGAGATCGCTCGTGAAGCCGGCCTATCGCGTGAAAGCCTCTACAAAGCTCTTTCAGGCGAACGCACACCGAGTTTCGACACGATCCTCAAGGTCATCTCCGCACTCGGTCTGAAAATCCACGCCGAAGCTGTTTAAGTCGTATCCTGTGGGTACGATGGCCTAAAATTCCGCCGTTTCTTCAGCCCAACAAAATTCTCCACAGTTGCTCCGCGTGATGCAACGTACCTTTCCATCGCAAAGATCGTTAAGTAAAGACGCAAAGGCCGCTTGTGCGGGCCGCCGATCATTCTAAAGATCTCTTCGGCCAGATCTGATCTTATCGAGTCTAATATTCGGCGGGCGTTTTTAGCTTATGAGAACGATATTATTTGCGGCAGCGGCGATCTTTCTATTTGCGGTTCAGGCATTCCCTCAGAATTATCAGACGTTCAATGTTGACGGTGTTCAGCGAAAGGCGATCATTTTTGCCGGTGCGGGCAAGACAAAAAGCTCGCCGGTGGTGTTCTTCTTTCACGGACACGGTGGTAACGCAGACTTTGCCGCGCGGCGATTTAGGTTTCACGACGCGTGGAAGGACGCGATCGTCGTCTATATGGAAGGCATTCCCGGCGTTGGGCTAATCACGGACAAAGAGGGCGTAAAGAATGGCTGGCAAAATGCGCCCGGAACGGCAGGTGATCGTGATCTGAAGTTTTTTGATGCAGTTCTAAAGCAACTGCACAAAGACTATAAGGTTGACGACAAGCGGGTTTACGCTGCGGGATTTTCGAACGGCGCGCGTTTTGTTTACGTTTTGTGGGCAGCACGCGGCGACAAATTTGCTGCTTTTTGTGCGGTGGCCGCCCCGGGCGGGCGTTTGATACAAAATGCGGCTCCAAGATCGATCTGGGTAAGCATGGGCGAAAATGATCCGATCGTCCCGATACGGTCACAGAAAGCATCGCTCAACCTCGTCGAGGAACTTTTAGATATCGACGTGAGAAAGGGCGTTTCAAAAGGCGACACCGTAACCTATAAAGGCAGGAATGATACCGAACTCGCAGTACAGATCCGAAAGGCCGGGCATCAGTTTCCGACAGACTCGATCTCCGATATCGTCGCGTTCTTCAAACGCAACACTAAACATTAAAACCTCAGAGACCGGCCGGTGATATTGCCGAGCACATTCTGCATCACCAGTTAAAATGACCGACGTTCGGGGTCTCCGCCGCAATGCGGTGTCCGGAGTGTATTGTGCTCGTCCCGCCAATGACCTTCTCGTTGCACAGCGGAGGACATGTCCAGCTCCCGTTTTTTAGCCGGGATGAAAAGCCAGTGATCTAGCGCTTCCGAGTTTAGCGGAAGCCGGGCCGGAGGCGAGGCTTTCAATAAATTCCCGACTTCGGACGGGCCTGCCGCGAACTCTGCCGGTATTCGATGAGCGGGTGACGAGTGCGGACTTATATTTGCTGACTCTCAGCCGGAACTTATAAAAAAAAGGGCTTCGGCGGGTCGTAAATGCTTTCGCGGCTTGATATCTTAACAATTTGTAATTATGGCGTTCATTGATGAGACTATCGCGGATGTGGTCGTGTATCCGCTAAAGAGGTACACGGACGAGCGCGGCTGGCTGACCGAGTTGTTCCGTAACGATGAGATCGCAGAGGAGTTTCACCCTGCGATGTCATATATTTCGTTCACAAAGCCGGGCGTTGCACGCGGGCCGCACGAACACGTCGATCAGGCCGATCTTTTCTGTTTTCTCGGGCCTTCGACATTCAAGCTGCGTATGTGGGACAACCGTCCGGCATCGCCAACGTACAACCACCGGATGACGCTTTTTGCGGGTGAGAATGAGGCACTTGCGGTCATCGTGCCGAAGGGCGTTGTGCACGGCTACAAGAATGTTGGCGAGACCGACGGTATGGTGATAAACTGCCCCAACAAGCTCTATATGGGAGCGAAGCGAACGGAGCCGATCGATGAGGTCAGGCACGAGGATGACCCCGAAACGCTCTTTAAGATGGATGATCGAGACAAGTTCGGCGGCTGACAGCGAGTTCCCCGCACGATCGCGTCCCGCTGCCGCCCATGCCGCTTTGGCAACAGGGCCGCTCCGGGACAGGCAGCCGCCGCCATACTCCTATAACAGATGAAAATCCTAAGGATCATCGCCCGCCTCAACGTTGGCGGCCCCGCACGTCACGTAGTTTGGCTCACCAAGAAGTTGCGGGCAAAAGGCTTTGACACGGTGCTGGTTACAGGCAGTGTACCGCCGGGCGAAGAAGATATGGCGTGGTTTGCCGCCGAGAACGGAGTCGAGCCGTATGTTATTCCCGAAATGAGCCGCGAATTGTCGATACGCGATATTATTTCACTTGCCAAGGTTTATCGCGAAATGCGGCGCGTGCGGCCCGACATCATCCACACACATACGGCAAAAGCCGGAACTATCGGCCGGACCGCGGCCTTTTTTTATAAATGGCTGACCTTCGGGATCGCGATCGGGCGCCCGCGACGCGTTCATATTGTTCACACCTTTCACGGGCACGTATTCCACAGCTATTATGGACGGGCGAAGACACAGTTCTTTTTGTTTATCGAACGCGTTCTTGCACATGTTGCCACTGATCGAATACTCGTGTTGAGCCGCCAGCAACTGCAGGAGATAAATGGTCGCTTTGGGATCGGCAACACGTCGAAATTCCGTATAGTGCCGCTCGGGATCGACCTGGATCTTTTCAAGGAGCAGACCTCGAAAAGGGCGGCGGCGCGTACGGCGTTCGGAGCGAAAGAGGGTGATCTTGTGATCGGGTTCACCGGACGCCTGACCGAGATCAAGGACATTCCGCTGCTGGTCAACGCTTTTGCCAAAGCTTTGGCTGCCGACGACGCTCCGCCGCTAAAGCTTGCGATCGTTGGCGACGGTGCGTTGCGACCGAGTCTGGAAAGCCTTGCTGCTGAGCTGGATTTGGGCGAAAGGATCACATTTCTCGGCAACCGAACCGATGTTTTCGAGCTGCTGGCGGGATTTGATATGCTTGCCTTATCGTCACTTAACGAAGGGACGCCGCTTTCGATGATCGAGGCGATGGCTGCAGGATTGCCGGTTGTCGCGACTGCCGTCGGCGGCGTTACCGATCTTTTGGGTGAGGCGACCGAGCATCACGACGGTTTTGATGTTTGTGAAAGAGGTATAGCGGTGCGCGGGCGTGAAACGGCTGACTTTGCAAAAGGCTTGATTTATATGGCAAAAAGTGCGAAATTACAATCGCTGTTAAGTAATAGCGGACGTGAGTTCGCGACAAAAAATTATTCGGTCGATCGGCTTGTTGCGGACGTGGAGGCGATCTATCGGGACCTGTTGCCGCAGGCGTCCGATGCGAATTAGATGATAAACGAGATCAACAACCCACTATTGATCGGCTGTATCAGCTTTGTGCTCGGCATCGTTATGACGGTCGCCGTGCGGCACTTTGCGAGCGCCCGCGGCTTTGTCGCCAAACCGAAGAGCGACCGATGGCATAAACGCCCGACGGCGCTTATGGGCGGCGCGGCGATCTTTACGGCCACGCTCGCGGTCTGCATTCTTTTCGTGCCGCTTGACCGCGATTCGATCGTGCTGCTCGCGGGTTCGACCGTTCTGTTCTTTGTCGGCTTGATCGACGACATTCTCGACATCCGCCCGTATCAGAAGCTGATCGGCCAGCTTGTCGGTGCCGTTCTGCTCGTGTCGTTCGGGTTGAGGATGCCGATAACGGGCTATGACATCATAGACATTTGGATAACGGTCTTCTGGCTGGTCGGCATCACGAACGCGATAAATCTGCTCGACAATATGGACGGCCTTGCTGCCGGAATATCCGCGATCGCCAGCATTGCACTTGCGTACAGCTTTTTTAGCGGCGGCCAAATGAGCGAGCTTGGCTTGGTCACGGCATTTATCGGAGCGATACTCGGCTTTTTGGTCTTCAACTTCAATCCCGCATCGATCTTTATGGGCGATTGCGGGTCGATGTTCGTAGGATTCTTTCTTGCGGGTTCCGTCCTTCTGGGTCAAAGCGGCGGCCGTTCACGCGGCATACTTGCTATCCTGGCAGTGCCGGCGCTGATACTTTTCATCCCCATTTTTGACACGACCTTCGTAACCCTTCTAAGAAAGCTCCGCGGCCGCAAGGCGTCTCAGGGCGGGCGTGATCATACGTCGCACCGCCTTGTTGCGTTAGGGCTGTCGGAGCGAAGCGCCGTGCTGATGCTTTATGCCTTTGCGGCCGCGGCGGGTACGCTTTCGATATTGGTCGCTCGGCTCTACACGACACAGAGCCTTGCGCTTATAGCGCTGTTCTCGATCACGCTTGCGATCATCGGCGTCTATCTGTCGAAGGTCCGCGTGTACGACGCGGACGAAGAAATGACTGCCGTTTCGAATAACGCCGCTTTTGCATTTCTTATACAGTTCTCGCACAAGCGGCGCATCTTTGAGGTGTTCCTCGATGCCTTTCTGATCACGCTCGCATACTATTTGGCGTTCGTCCTTGTCCTCGGGCCGATCGAGGATACGGGGCAATGGGAGCTGTTCATTAAGAGCCTGCCGATCGTTGTCATCGTAAAGATCGCGGCTTTCTTGATCGTCGGCGTTTATCGCGGTATCTGGCGTTATACGAGTGTCAGCGATGTCATAACTTATTCAAAGGGCGTCGTCCTCGGCTCGGTTCTTTCCGTTCTCGGACTGCTGCTTTTGTATCGTTTCCAATATTATTCGAGAACGGTCTTTGTGGTTGACGCGATCCTGCTTTTGTTCGCTGTCGCAGGCAGCCGCTTGGCTTTTCGGCTCATTCGCCAGGCACTGCCGATGCCCGCTCCGGCCGACGGCCGCCGGGTGTTGATATACGGTGCGGGCGACGGCGGCGAAATGGTTCTGCGCGAGCTTCGCAACAACCCTTCGTGGAACTATCTGCCGGTCGGCTTTATTGATGACGATCCGGTCAAAACGGACAAGGTCATTCACGGCCTGCGTGTATTTAGCGGAAACGGCACGCTGAGCAGCCTTTGCAGTGAGAATCAAATTGACGAGATATTGATCTCCGTTCGCGACCTTGAGCCGGATCGGTTTCGAAGGCTGCGCACAATGGCGCGCGAAGAAAATATCGACCTTAAGCGGGCCTTGATAACTATCGAGCCGGTTAATTTCGACTGAACGTGTGGCGAAACAACACAGCATTGTAAAGATCCGTATCGAAACGCTGCCGGGGCGTGCCGCGGTCGCGGCTGTGATGCTCGCATGCTTTGTGCTCACGGTATTTGCGGCGAAGTGGAACTTTGCGAATGCCGTCTCAACGCGCGTTAAAGATAAAGATCTTGCAGCTTTGGCCGCCGGCCTTTCACCGCGCGATCCGCAGACTCGTTACACCGCCGCGGTCATTTACGAACGCTCGTTCGAAGCAGGCGATCTGGAACGCTCACTTTCGGAATACGAACACTCGGCCGCCGCCGCTCCATACAACTATTTGAGTTGGCTCGCACTCGGTGCTGCAAAGGTACACGCCGGCGAGCCGGACAAAGGTGAACTTGCATTGGCGCGCGCGTTGAAGCTTGCACCGAACTACGCCGATGTTCAGTGGGCATACGGCATGGCACTACTGCGTCGCGGCGATGGAGCGGCGTACGGCTTTCTGCGTTCGGCAATGACGGGGAATTCGAAGTATGCGGTACCCGCCGTTACTGCGATCCTTCAGGGGTCGGATGGCGAGATCGGCAGCGTGCGCGAGGCGCTGGGCGATACGCAGCAAGTGAACGCGGCGGCGGCCGCATATTTCATATTTGCAGGCCGATATGACGCGGCTCGTAGCGCTTGGGAGCGTGCCGCTTCATTCAGCGGCGATCTGAAGCCCCAAGGCGAGCCTCTTATCGGCCCGCTGATGAACGCAAAGCAGTATCGGCTTGCGTATGAGATCTCACGCAGCATCGGCGCGGTGAATACGCCGCCGGATACGATCTTTGACGGCGGGTTTGAAACAGGCGTGAAAATACGCGGTGCGGGCGTTTTCGAGTGGAACATCGGCGAAGGCAGCGAACCGCAGATCGCACTCAGCACTGCTCAGTTCCATTCGGGTGCGAACAGCCTGATGCTTGTTTTCAACGCACGCCAGGCGTCAGAATTTCGCAGCGTAAGCCGCCTTGCAGCGGTTGAACCCGGCACGGCGTATGTTCTGAGCGCGTTCTACCGTGCAGATCTTAAGGCTGCAAGCACCGTTCGGTTCGAGGCGGTCGATGCCGCAACGGGAGCGGTACTTACGCGCACACCTGACCTTGCGGCAAACGCAGATTGGACACGCGTTGAAGCCCGCTTTACGACATCGCGCGATGGCGAAGGTGTTATCGTGCGGCTTGTGCGTTCGGACTGTGCGGCAACGATCTGCCCGATCAGCGGAACGCTGTGGATCGATGATATAGCGATCGCGAAGCAGTGATGAACGAAGTTGTCATACATCAAGATGATGCAGAAGGCGGCCGCAACCGTTTTATCTTCGTGCTGCTGCTCCTTTTGCCGATCGCATCAATGGCGCTTTACGGCGGCGTCGATACAGCTACATGGACGCTTATCTCCGTAGCGATATTCCTGCTTACGGCGTGGTGGCTCGCCGGTGCTCTCAGACGCGGCGAACTTGAAGTAACGACGTCGCTGCTCCCGCTGCCGATCGTACTGCTCGGCTGTGTCGGGCTTATTCAACTGCTGCCGCTTTTTAAGAATGATATTCCGCCGGAACTTCCGGGCAGCGGTGCGGCGGCGCTCTCGCTCGACCCATTCTCGACGCTGTTCCTGACCATTCGCATCTTTGCTTACGCGATCTTTTTGACGGCCGCACTTACCTTCTTGAACCGCCGACGCGCAAAGATCGCATCCTTAACGGTTGTCATCGCCGGTTCGCTGTTCGCGTTCTTTGCGATCCTTCAGCGAATTGCCGACCCCGATACGATCTACGGCCTTCGAACGCCGTTTCAGGCCGTGCCGTTCGGGCCGCTTGTGAACAGCCATCACTTTGCGGCCTTTATGGAAATGACCGGTGCTCTTTGCTTTGCGATGCTGCTCTCAAACCGCATCGCGCGTCAACGAAAGGTGCTTGTTGCCGTAGCATTTGTCGTGATGGCCGCGGCCTGCCTTATGACCGGCTCACGCGGCGGGCTTTTGAGCTTTTCGGCCGGGCTTGTGTTCGTGTTCGCCATCGGCCGTATCTATTCGGCACGCAATGGGGCTGAGCACCGTTCGAGGTCGCTGCTTACGGTTGCGGCACTCGCGTTTGCAGGCGTTATCGTCGTAATGTCGGTCGTGCTGTTCGCGGGCGGCGACGGCTCACTGCTGAGAGGGCTTGGGATCGCGGGTGTGCAGGATGACGTCTCGAACGGCCGCACACATTTTTGGAGCGTGGCATTGCGTATATTCATCGATCATCCGCTGCTCGGGACGGGCCTTGACACGTTCGGTTACGCGTTCCCGAAATACGACACATGGCCGGGGCAGTTCCGTGTCGAGCAGGCCCATAACGACTATCTGCAAATGCTTGCCGATGCAGGCATTATCGGCTTCGGCATCGCCGCGGCGTTCATTTATCTGCTGTTCTCAAGGGCAATGAAGCAGCTTTCAGCCGCAAATGGTGCGGACATGACCTTCCGCATCGGAGCGCTCGGCGGCTGCTTTGCGATACTGCTGCACAGTTTTGTCGATTTTCCGCTTCGTACGCCTGCCGATGCGTTCTTCTTCCTTCTGCTTGCGGCCATTGCAGCAGGCCCGGCCTCGACCGATGCTTAGCGTACCACGCGGACGGCGATCTTCTTGCGGCCGCATGGCAGGGCAAATTCCACCTCGTACTCGCCTATCTCGTCCTTGAGCGGCCCGATGATGTAGATCGCGCGTGTTTTGACCTCGGGTATCGATTCGCGCCGCACAGCGACATTTTCGGGGCTGAGGGAATTGCCAGACAGATCGGTCAGATCCTCATCGGTTTCCGTCCCGAGGACCACGGCAAGCTGCTTTATCACCGGCGTGAATGTAAGCATATCTTCGCTGACAGTAAGCGTGCACGGCTTCGGCTCAGGCTCGGGTTGCGGCGTTCCTTTCGGTTCGGCGTCTTTAGCCGCAGGCTTTGGAATAACGATAACGACCGGCGGAAACAGCGTGTCCTTGCTATCCGTTGTTGCCGTCGGAGACGGGCTTGGTTCAGGTGTCGGCGTCGGTTCGGCAGCTTCCTTCTGCGTTGGCGATGCCGCGGCTTCGGGGCTTGGTTCAGGTGTCGGCGTCGGTTCGGCAGCTTCTTTTGGTATTGGTGATGCCGCAGCTTCGGGGCTTGGCTCAGGTGTCGGCGTCGGTTCGGCAGCTTCTTTTGGTATTGGTGATGCCGCAGCTTCGGGGCTTGGCTCAGGTGTCGGCGTCGGTTCGGCAGCTTCCTTCTGCGTTGGCGATGCCACAGGCTCCGGGCTTAATTCAGGCGAGGCTTGAGCGGTGACAGGAACAAGTTCCGGCGTGGCGGCCGGGGTCATGCTCGGAGCGGTTTCGGGCGTCGGCTCGGGCGTCGGCGTGTTATCCGCGATCTTGACCGCATAAAGCGGATTTGCACCGATCTTTGCCTCAAGCCCTTCTATGCCGCCATTGATCTTTTTGTAAAGCGCTTCGATCGTGCCGTATTTTACGATATCCGGCGGCCCTGCTTTATAACTTTTTATTGACAGGTCAAGAGACTCTTCAGGCTTGCTCTCTTCCAAAGCGCGAGCGAGCCTCCATGTACTAGTCCGCCACCAGACACTGTCGGTCGGCAGGACGCTGACTGCACGCCGAAGTCGGATAACGGCGGCATCCGTATCGCCTTTGATAAGCAGCGCCTCGCCCGCGATATCCTCAATGCGGCCGCGAATGATCGACGACAGAACAGATCGCGAAATGATCGGCAGCTCAACGTACTCCGCGTGCGAGGATGCAAGAGCACGCGGATCGTAAAGCTCATCAGCCAGCGTCGCCGAGACAGCGGCTTTTTGTGTGACGCCGTCATCAACGCCGGCCATCGCCTCACGCGCCAGTTCGATGACGCGGTCGGCATCGAGCTTCTCGTTCAGAAGTTCATTTGCGACGAAGAGCCGGCGGAACACCTGCATCTTATCGTCGCCCGCGATAAAGGCATCAGCAGCAGGAAGAACGGCCTGAGCGTCCCTTGAGGTTTGAACCTTGACCTCGAAATCGAGCAGGTTGCGCAATCGCTGCGCGACGGCCTTGTCCTCGTTCGCATCCGCAAGAAAGATGCTCGAACGCCGCTCAAGTGCGATCAAGCCGATGAGATCATCTGCCGAGCGGCGAACACGAAAGCCGAGGTCCGCCGCGACCTTGTCGCCCTCGACGGCAAAGCTGTGATCGAGCGTTTCAGCGGCTTCACGATAAAAGCCCTGCTCGAGCAGGATGCGGGCCAATTCATAGTCAAGCGTCGGAAAATTGCCGTATTGACGGGCCTTAAGAAGTGCTTTTTCAGCGGCAGGAAAGTCATTCTTATCCGCATAGCCGCGGGCAAGTGCAATATGCGACCAGATGAAACGCGGGTCGGCCGCGATCGCTTTTTGTGCGAACTCGACCGCCTGGTCTGCCATGTCGTGCGATGCGTACCAATACGCCGCACTTGCTAACAGGATGACGTTGCCGGGGCTGTCGGCCATCAGCGAGCTCATTTCGGCCTCGGCCTCCGTGCGTTTACCGAGGTCGAATAGCGACAGCACGACGCCGGTGCGTGCCGGCACATCTTTCGGGTCGTTTTCCAGTATCGTGTTATACAGAGCGAGAGCCTCTTCAGGTTTGCCGAGCGAACGCTTCGTCTCGGCAAGGCCGCGCCGGGCAGCCGTTGACGAGTTATCCAGTTCGAGTGCTTTTTCAAATGCTTCTGCCGAGGCCTCGATGTCAAAATCGATCCGCTTTGCAAGAGCCAGAGTTTGATAGGCAGCGGCAGAGGGCTTTTCGGCAATGACCGCGTTCGCGAGCCGCGCCGCATCCGCGCCGTCCTCGATACTCAAATAAAAGCCGGCAAGAGCAAGCGTCTTTTCGGCATTGCCTTCGGTCTTTGCTTCAAGCAGTTTTGTTAGGTCAACAGCTTCTTTGCGGGCGCCTCGAAAGAAAAGGTTCGGTGCGAATTTAACAAGTATCTCGCTAAAGAGCGTGTCGCCTAAAGGCTGCGGTGCGGCGGTAACCGCGGCTGTAAAATACTTCATCGCCTCTGCGACGTCCGAGGCCGCGAGACGCTCGTTGCCGAGGTCTGAATTGACCTTTACAATGACCTCGCGAGCATCGACCACATTCTTGGATCGCGGATACGTCCGGATGAAGCGTTCCAACGCCTTTATGCGTGCGGTTGCGTCTTCGATGTCGATCGCCTTCTGAAGGTCCTCCTTTTCTTTCGCGGAGTTATCCGCCTTCGGCGTCGGTGTCGGCTTTGGCTTTGGCTTTGGTTTTGGAGCGGGGGCGGTCTTTACGGCAGGCCCGTTCTTCGCGTCGCGTGTTGTGGCGCGGGTCTGCTTGCCTTGGCTCAAGGCCGGTACCAGCGACATCAGAAGGAGCATCAAAACTGCTGTAACACGCATATTTATGACAAAATTCACCCTTTTTGAGCAAGCAAAAGCATAACACGAAGTTGGCTTTTGTGCCTTTGCCCCTTATCCTCGCACTATGACCGAGCTTGACGCTCTTTGGGCCGAAATGATCGCCGCCGCGGCCGAAAATGCCACAGGTGATGCTGCCGCATTCCTGCGTCTGCGTGCGGCCAACGACAAGCTGCGCACCGCGGGCGTCGGCTGGCTGATCGATTCGATGATCGCCGTTGCACAAGCCGATCTGATCCGCGAGCTGATCGTCGAACGCGATGAACCGCACTCATTCCGCGAGGGCAACTCAAACCTAGTCGGAACCCGGCTCACTCTGCGGCAAGGGGTGAGATGCCTCAGCGTCGAGGCCGGTTGGACGCGAACGCCGTCAGACGGAATAATGCGGGGCGGCGCATTAGCCGCCGCACGGCTGTCGCATTTCGGGATGCCGCGTAACGATGAGCTGATCAGACTCGCTTTCGACAGGAAAATGCCGCATTGGATCACGGCGGACGGCAGCCGCTTCGAACTAGCCGATTGCCGCCGCCATTTTGAGATATTTCTGGGCTGAATGTGGCGTAGGTTTCGCTGAGGCCGATTTGTGCGATAAAATGCAGATGACACGGATCTGCGTGGGGGAGAGCTTTTAACCAGTGATCGAAGACCTCGATAAATTGATCGAATTACAAAATACGGATACGAATATCAGACGGCTCAGAAAACTCTTGGATACGGCGGGCGAGCGCCGGGCCGCGATCGAGAACGAATTCAATGAACAAGCCTCGGCAGTGCGGGCGATACAGGACCGCCGACAGGGCCTGACCTCAAAGCGCTCCGAGCTGGAAAAACAGATAGCCGATAATAAGGTCTATCTTGAACGTGCGGAACGCAACCTTAAACACGCCCAGAACTCGAAAGAATACGAAACCGCAATGCGCGAGATCGATGCCCTGCAGAAAGGCATCTCAACCCTTGAGAATCAGACCGTCGAGATGCTCGACGAACTCGAAACGGTTGACAAGGAGCTTACCGAACGCGCTGACGAGATAGCCGGGCATGACAGTAAGCTGGCCGACGCTCTCGCCGTACACGACGACGAGGCTGCTAAGGCCGAGGCCGAACTCAAGTCAGAGACTGCGAAGCGGGCAGCATCATTTGCGACGCTGTCGCCGCAGCTCGCTTCGGTTTACGATCGCCTTGCCACGAGAAGCCGCGACGGCATTGCCGTTGCCGAGGTTCAGAGCGGCTCGTGCAGTGCCTGCTATATGTCGCTGCGCCCGCAAATGCTGCTTGAAGTGAAGCGCGGCACGGAGATAATCACCTGTGAGAACTGTGCCCGCATCCTCTATGTCGTAAAAGCACCGGCCGGCGAAGCGACCGTTGCCTAGGAGCACGGCCGGGAGCAGGGGCGATCGCCGATCGGTTCGGCATGCCGGCGGGCAGCCTCAGCCCGCGGCCTCACTGTCCATACTTTTTACCCACCGCAAAAAACTATCCTCGTAAACAAGGATCGGCGAGTTGCTGTTCGCACTACGCGGCGCCGCCTCAAGCACGCCGGATTCGCAAAGCATTATCAATGCCCTGCGCGACGGCGCGGGTGTGATGATCCGATGGATGCGGATCAGACGCTCGACCTCGCTCAGGCGGAGCTTTGGCCGCGGTGACAAATCCAATAAACGTTGTGTGGTATTCATGGCTTCTGTGGTGATTTGGGTTCGTTGCCGCCGATGTTGGCATCTCGGCCGAGCGGGCGTTCAAATTTCGTTTAAATAGAGAAAAATACTGTAATACACGCATTGTGATATAGGCCTTGAAATTCAGCATTTCTTCCCGTATTGGTTCGTATTACGATGAGAATGGTCGGCGGTCTTCTTATTCAAATATCGTCCGACCGTTGTAATCAATACTACATAAGGATCATCTAGAATGTCAATGTCTTTCACCAAAACCGATACGTTAAAGGCCCTTGCGATCGTACATTCTTTCGAAACGGCAACTCCGTTCGGCATTTGCTCGGCACTGGCAGTGTTGAATGACGGAGCGGGAATATCGTACGGAATGAACCAATTCACACACCGTTCGGGTTCGCTTGCCCGCGTCGCAAAGCGTTATCTCGCACTCGGCGGCGTGGTCGCCGCAGATATCCTAAAAGAACGGCTCGGCTTGCTTGAACGCACGTCACGCGATGCGATCACGGCGGCAAGCAATGACCGGCAGCTCAGGCAAGCGCTCATTGACGCCGCCGGGTCGCCGCAGATGAAGCGTGCCCAACGCGAGATCGCCGAAGTGCTTTATCTTCGTCCTGCGATCCGTTTGTGCGAACGCCTCGGCTTCACTGAGCCGCTGAGCCTCGCCGTGCTTTATGATTCGATCGTGCACGGCTCGCTGAACCGTGTCGCACGAACTGTGAACGTCAGTGCCGCGAATGAGCACGAGTACATCACCGCTTATGTGCGGAGGCGCGATGCGTGGCTCGCAAGCTTCCCGCGTCTCGCACGAACACGCTACCGGACAAAGTTCTTCCTCAACTGTATCGCCGTTTCGAACTGGGATCTTCGGCTGCCGCTGAACGTTAACGGTGTACGCCTTACCAACGATATCTTCGCCGTAATTACGGACGAAGAAGCTGCGGCTGTGCCCTCCATTCAGCCTGCCGAGATCCGCGAAACCTCGCAGCAACCGCACACTAATATCCCGCCGAATGAGCAGCCGCAGCTTTCACCAACTTCGATATTCGCAGCGGCAGAGCAGGCATTTGACAGCGTTGACGGCATCGTTACGGGCGTTGCGTACCGCGCAGGCCGCGTAAAGGCACTGCGGACAACGGTCGCCGGCACGATCTGGCAGACGCTTTGGGCGGCCGGCAGTTTCTTTGCCGGGCTGCCGCGAGCCGTCTGGATCACCGTTGCCGCCGCGGCCGCTATCTTAACGGCACTATATGTCTATCGCCAATTTGTCTCGGACAAGATCAAGGAACAAAACCAATGAGTGACACAAAGAATATCGCGATCGCGTGGTCGAGTTCGCTTTCGACGCTGCTGACGACCGCATTCTCATACGACGTTGTCGTTACGATCGTGCTGCCGGTAGTTCTATTTTCGATCGGGAAATCGGTCGATGTCCTGATACAGATCTACCTCGAACGCTCAAAGCGAGGCGGCCGGCGATGACTACGAAGGCATACATCGCTCTCGGTATCGCGCTGGCGGCGCTTCTGGCTATCTGGAGCGGCATTTCCCAATACCGCCTCTCGCGGGCCGAACTGCGAACGGAACAGTTCAGGCAAGCCGCGACCCGTGCCGAGCGGCTGGCCGCCGAAAAAGAATTGCAGGCCGCGGCCTACGAGGAAAAGATCGAGTACCTCGAGGCAGGCATCGAGAAACTTCGCACCCAAGCCAAGGAGAATGATGAAAGGATACGTGATCGTGAAAATGATGTTCGCAATGCTCGCCGCCGTGTTGATGCTGTCAGGCGTCAAGGCACAAAGCCCGCAAATACCGCCGACGTCTGTGAAAAGCTCACTGCCCTCGGCTATACGTGCGAAGGGCGATGAACGCGCTCTTGCCGCTGCTTGTTCACAGGCGGCCGACGAGTTGAGCGCGGTCCGAGCCTTTGCGGCATCGCTCGAAAGCCAAGCGCAGGCGCTGAGGACGGCGCTTGCCGCCGAGCGCGAATTGAACGCGTTGCTGACGGAGCTTGTTGCAACGCAAAAGGCTCAAACTAAAGCGCTTACGGCAACGATTGACGCAAAGAACGAGGCCCTCGACGCAAAGGGCCGGACGATCGCCGCGCAAGAGGAGCTTATCGGCCATTTGAAGCAGAAGCGTTCGAGTATATGGCGGCGTGTCGGCGACATACTGCTCGGTGCGGGTGCGGCGATCATTCTCAAATGATGCCGAGCGATGAGGATGACGAGTTTATGAAATGGCTCGAACACACGGCACCGACACTCGAATGGAGGCACCCGCACCAGCGGTATCTTTGCGGGTACCTTCGCGAGATCACCGCATCACGCATTCGCAGATCGATGATCTTTATGCCGCCGCGTCACGGAAAAAGCGAGATGGTAACGATACATTATGCAGCGTGGCGGCTGATACGCGACCCGCGGCTGAACCTGATCGTTGCCTGCTACAATCAGCAGCTTGCCAACCGCTTTTCGCGCCGTATCCGGCGGATCGTAAGCGTTTGCGTGGAGCTTGCGGCTGATAAGACCGCCGTTGACGAGTGGGAAACAAAGGCGGGCGGCGGCGTCCGTGCGGTCGGTGTCGGTGCGGGCGTTACGGGCTTTGGTGCGTCGCTTGTGATCATTGATGATCCGATAAAAGGACGTGCGGAAGCCGAGAGCGTACGTCGCCGCAATACGGCGTCCGAGTGGTTCAGCGACGATATCTACACGCGGCTTGAGCCCGAGGCCGCGATCATCCTGATACAGACGCGTTGGCACGAGGACGATCTTGCCGGCCGTCTTCTAAAAGATGACGAGGGCAGCGGGCATTGGCGTGTGATAAAGCTTCCGGCGATCGCCGAAGATGGCGACGCACTCGGACGCTGCTGCGGCGAGGCATTGTGGCCTGAGCGGTTCGGCATCGAACGCCTTCTCGACATCAAGCGGCAGCTCGGAAGCTATTCATTCTCGGCACTTTACCAGCAAAGCCCGGTGCCGCGTGACGGCGAGATGTTCAAGCGGGAATGGTTCACGCATATCGTGGCGGCCGCACCGAAAGGACTATCGTGGGCACGCGGTTACGACCTTGCGGTCTCGACCCGAACTACGGCCGATCACACGGCAAGTTTCCGCTGTGCGTTCGGCCCGGACGGTACGCTCTACATTGCGGACGGCTTTAGACGACGGATCAAATATCCCGAGCAACGAAAATTCGTCATCGAACGCCTCTTTGCCGAACGCGACACGATGCACGGCATCGAACAGGCTCTTCACGGCAAGGCTCTGCTGCAGGACCTTCGGCGTTCGCAGCGCAGCCGTGCAAGCCCTTTGCGTGCGGTAAGGGTCGATGCCGACAAGTGGACGCGTGCCCTGAGCTGGGCACCGCTTGCCGAGGCGGGAAAGATCGCCCTCGTACAGGGCGGCTGGATCGATGAATTCATTGATGAGGCGTGCGCATTCCCGAACGGCGAGCACGACGACCAGATCGATGCGGTGAGTATTGCCGTGCGGATGCTGGCTGAACGAAAACGGGCGATGTACGCCTTCAGAGGAGACAGATGAAAAAGGATATCGAACGGGCGATCGACGCTCTGCATACGCGCCGGCCGCTCACGGAAAAGTACGAACGCTATTACAACGGCGACCACGATCTGCGGTTCGCGACCGAGAAATTTGAGAACACATTCGGCAAGCTCTTCCGCGAGTTCGCACTCAACCTTTGCCCCATTATTTGTGATGCCGTTAAGGACAAGCTTCTTGTAAAGGGCTTCAGTGTTGAGAGTTCGCCGCACCTTACAGAGCGTGTCGATGCAGCCGTGCGTGACGTCTGGTCGCGGAATCGAATGGCGATCCGTTCGGGCGAGGTTCATAAAGAAGCGCTTCGGCAGGGCGACGGCTTTGTGCTTGTCTGGCCTGACGTAAATAGAAGGCCGTGCATCTATCCGCAACACAGTGCGGGTATTGCAGTGTTCTATGAGGAAAGCCGCCCGGATACGATCGAGTTTGCCGCAAAATGCTGGCTCGACGGCAAGAAGCACACGCGGCTCAACCTCTTTTACCCCGACCGCACCGAGCGATACATCTCGCGCATGCAGAATGTCTCGGCCGCTGCCGAAGTCAAGGATATGATGCCTGCCGGCCCGGCGATCGCAAATCCGTACGGCCGCGTGCCGCTCTTTCATTTCGCCAACAACAGCGAGATCGGGTCGGCCGGCCGCTCCGAGCTTGAAGCGGCACTGCCGATACAGGACGGCCTGAACAAAGCCGTGCTCGATATGCTGGTAGCGATGGAATTCGCCGCGTTCCGGCAGCGGTGGGCGGCCGGCATCGAGGTCGAATACGACAGCGACGGCAACGCTGTCGCTCCTTTCACTTCCGGTGTCGATTCGCTTTGGATAGCAGGCGATCCGAGCGCCCGTTTTGGCGATTTTCAAGCCGCGGAGCTGGAGCAGTTCTTAAAGGTCAAGGAAGGTTTTCGTGTTGATATTGCAACGGTTACGGGCACGCCGCTGCATTATTTCGTACAGGATGCGGCCGCTTTTCCGAGCGGCGAGAGCCTGCGGCAGGCGAGTGCACGGTTTATCGCAAAGGTCCTTTCTCGGCAGCTTGCGTATGGGCAGGTTTGGGCCGATGTGATGTCATTCGCCCTTGCGATACAAGGCATACGCGGTACGCAGCTTGTAACGCTCTGGCAAGATCCGTCGCCGCTGTCGGAACGCGAACGTCTTCAGATCCTTTTATTAAAAAAGCAGCTCGGCATTCCGCGATCCGAACTCGTTATCGAAGCGGGATACGGTGCCGAGGCTGCAAAGGGCGAGCCTTCATGACGAGGTCGCCGAAGGCGGCATTATGCTGCCGCCAAAAACTGAGGGCGTGCGTATTGCGTGATCGCATCGATCGCCTTCCTTATCTGTGCCCATGTGAGCCAAATTATGCAGCCGCGGTTGACCGGCCACGGATCGTAAACAAGTACGCCGGTATCGGCGCCGCCGCCGATCACTATCGCGTGTCCGAAAGGTACAACGCCGCCCCAACTCCTTTCGACGCCGGCAAAAATGGGGCCGCGCTTTTGCAGCGTTTCTGAAAGGCTGCTGTAACTGAGATCGATCTTCTCGATCTGTTTCATTCTGAGCTGGCTCGCCATGTAGCCGTTCTGCTCTGACGGCCAGTCGAGATTCTGTTCGTAGCGGTATGCAAAGCCGCTGTCGGAAAGCGGGTCGATCATACTTCCCATTCCCGATTTTTTTGACCATCTGTAAAGCATCGTGGCGCTTGCCCACCAGCAAACAGCGTCTTTGGGCTGAGCAACGAGATTCAAACCTTGAGTTTTAAAAATAGGCATATCTTGACATCCGAAATGTATTTATTTTCTGGCGGTTATCCGGCCGTACGTCAACGCGGCCCTCCCCGCTGTAATGAGCAGACGAAAAAGGAACCGAGTTTTTGCACAAGCTGACATCAGGAGAAATAACGATATGGAAAATGAAGTGCGAGAAGAAGTGCGGCAGAACGAACCGGAGCGGGAGCCCGAAGCCGGCTTTCAGGCATCGCTCGACGAACTCCGCCGCGAGATCGCCGAGATGAAAGCGGAGCTTGCCGGCCGCTATGCGGCGGCAAACGGCATCGACGCCGGTGCAGGCCTTGATCAAGGCCCGCGTTTGACACGCGAAGCACTGCACAGAATGTCGCCGAGCGAAATAGCACGGCTTGATTGGAATGAGGTAAGCCGCGTCCTGAGGACGCGTTGATAAGGAGACGATATGGCATTGGATTTTATCCCGACAGTGTGGGCGGCGCGCCTATTGACGGCGCTGAACGGCTCACTCATATATGGACAAGCGAATGTATGCGACCGCTCGTATGAGGGCGAGATACGCTCGGCCGGTGATACGGTCAAGATCGCATCGATCGGCGATGTTACGATCGGCGATTATACAAAGGATACGGACATCGCCGACCCTGAGGTACTGACCGACGATGAACAAACGCTCAATATCGACCGGCAGAAGTACTTCAACTTCTACATCGACTCGATAGATCGTGCACAGCAGAACGTAAATGTGCTTGATGAAGCGATGCGCCGCTCAGCGTGGGCACTACGCGACCAAGCTGATAAGTTCATCGCCGGCATTATGTATGCACAGGCTGACGCGGCGAACACTATCGGCTCGAACGTCTCGCCAAAGGTGCCGACCAAGGACGATGCGTACGAATACCTCGTCGATCTCAGCACGATGCTTGATGAGGCGAATGTCCCGCTCACGGGCCGCTTCGTGGTCGTCCCGGCGTGGTTTCACGGGCTTTTGCTCAAGGACGAGCGGTTCGTTGCGATGGGCAGCAAAGCTTCCGACAGCCGCTTGGCGAACGGCGAGGTTGGCGAAGCGGCCGGCTTTGCGATACTGCGTTCGAATAACGTTCCGAATACTGACAGCTCAAAATACAAGATCATTGCCGGACACGCCATCGCTACCGCGTATGTAGAGCAGATCCTTGACATCCAAAGCTATAAGCCGGAAAAGCGGTTTGGCGATGCGGTCAAGGGCCTTCACGTCTATGGTGCAAAGGTAGTGCGGCCGACCGCCCTCGCGGTGCTGACGGCAAACAAGAGCTAGGAGGCGACCGCGTTGCCGATGACAACACTCGACGAACTAAAATTGCTCACGGCATGGGAAAGCGAACCGGTGCTTGCGGAAGCTGAGCTCGATGATCTGCTGGCGGCTGCATCGGTGGCCGATGCGGGCGGCCGATCTCCTGACGACGACGGATGGGCGCCGACCTATGATCTTAATGCTGCGGCGGCAAAGGCGTGGTTGATAAAAGCCGCACGGGCAGCCGCATCGGTCGATGAAGCGGCAGAAGGCCCCGCAACGTCAAAGGTCTTCGACAATTGCCGTGCGATGGCCCGCTTTTTCCTACGCAAAAAGAACCTGAGTATCATAACAAAATAAATACATATGTTAAGCCATATGTATTATTCGGAAGGCGGCCTTTGTGCCGCCTTTTCGCGCTACGCGGCTTTAGCCTATAATCTCTGCAATGGGTACTGTAAAGGTCATTGGCGGCGGACTTGCCGGTGTCGAGGCGGCGTGGCAGGCGGCAGAGGCGGGGGCTGACGTGCGGCTGTTCGAGATGCGCCCGCTGCAGCAGACGCCGGCACACCGTTCGGACAAACTCGCGGAGATAGTCTGCTCAAATTCGCTTAAGTCGGATGAACCCGGAACGGCACCATACCTTCTGAAGGAAGAATTGCGCCGCGGCCGCTCGCTGGTGATGGAGGCGGCGGCGGCGACGCGAGTGCCCGCAGGAGCGGCTCTTTCGGTCGATCGTATTCGATTTGCCGAATATATTACCGACAAGATAGAGGCCCATCCGCGTATCGAGGTCGTTCGCGAGGAAGTAACATCGCTCGGCGAAGGTGCGGCCGAAACGCCGACGATCATCGCCACGGGGCCGCTTACCAGCGACGCTCTCACGGCCGATATAATGCGGCGTACCGGCGACGATCAGCTTTATTTTTATGACGCGATAGCTCCGATCGTTGCGGCAGACTCGATCGATATGGCGGTGGCGTTCAAGGCGGCGCGTTACGGCAAGGGCGGTGATGATTACATAAACTGCCCGATGTCGGCTGACGAATATGCTGCGTTTTATGACGCCCTGACAAGTGCGCGCTCGGTACCGCTAAAGCGTTTTGAAGAGACGCATTGGTTCGAGAGCTGTTTGCCGATCGAAGAGATCGCACGCCGCGGGGTCGATACGCTACGTTTCGGGCCGATGAAGCCTAAGGGCCTTGCAGATCCGCGAACAGGTGCTGAGCCTTACGCGTGCGTACAGCTCCGGCAGGAGAACTTGATGGCGGATGCCTACGGAATGGTCGGCTTTCAGAATCACTTGCGATATGGCGAGCAGGAACGTGTTCTGAAGCTTATTCCCGGCCTCGGGAACGCCGAATTCCTTCAGTTCGGGCAGATACACCGCAATACCTTCATCAACAGCCCGAAGATACTCGATGAAACGCTTGCAACGCGGAGCGATCCGCGGCTTTTCTTTGCAGGGCAGATCACCGGTGTCGAAGGCTATGTGGAGTCGGTCGCGACGGGCTGGCTTGCCGGGCAGAATGCGGTACGGGCACTGCGCGGCAGCAGGTATCTGACCGCACCGGCCGCCTCGGCCATCGGAGCTTTATGCCGCTATGTGTCGAACGTTGAGACAAAGAACTTCCAGCCCGTCAATATAACCTTCGGGCTGCTCGAACCGCTTGCCGCAGAGCTTCGCAAAAAGCACCGCAACAAGCGCGAGCGGCACATTATACAGGTAGAAAATGCACTTGCGGATTGGGACCGCTTTATATCGAATTTATGGAACAACTAGTGATCGTCCTGATAGCGGTCTTTATCGTGGCCGTTATGTATTCCTCGGTCGGGCACGGCGGAGCGTCGGGCTACCTGGCAGTGATGGCGTTCATGTCCGTCGCGCCCGAGATCACAAGGCCGACGGCGCTTGTGTTGAACCTCTTTGTGGCGTCTATCGGCACATATCAATTCTGGCGTGCGGGTCATTTCAGATGGAGAACATTCTGGCCGTTCGCGGCCACGTCGATACCTTTCGCGTTTTACGGCGGTATTGTGCAGCTGCCGACACACATTTATAAGATAGTGCTCGGCGTCGTGCTTTGCCTTGCGGCGTTGCGGCTTGCGGTCAAGTTCGCAAGTGATGACAACGATGCGAAAGAGCCGCCCGTTCCAGTCGGGCTTGTAATAGGTGCTGCGATCGGCCTTTTGTCGGGGATGGTCGGCGTCGGCGGCGGCATTTTTCTGACGCCGGTGCTGATGCTCGCGCATTGGGCCGAAACGAAGACCGCGGCCGCAGTTTCGGTCTTGTTCATACTCGTCAATTCATTTGCGGGGCTGCTCGGAAATTATCTGATGGGAAAAGGCACGAATATTTTTCAGCTTCCGTCGGGTGTTTGGTTCTGGATCATTGCAGCGGTTTGCGGCGGCATCGTCGGATCGACGCTGGGGGCAAAGAAGTTCGATTCGATCACGCTTCGGCGTGTGCTCGCGGTGGTTCTCCTGCTCGCGGGCGTAAAACTCTTTTTCATTTAGCCGTTAAATTGCATCAAACTTCCGGATGCCTGTTCAGTTGCAGCAAAATTCAGCCG
This sequence comes from Chloracidobacterium sp., assembly GCA_015075585.1. Classification (NCBI taxonomy): domain Bacteria; kingdom Pseudomonadati; phylum Acidobacteriota; class Blastocatellia; order Chloracidobacteriales; family Chloracidobacteriaceae; genus Chloracidobacterium; species Chloracidobacterium sp. The sequence continues at coordinate 748,373 of JABTUB010000002.1, read as the reverse complement.
GGATCGGGCCATTCGTGCCTGTCATTGTGCTTTTGTTTGCCATCGGTGCTGCGGCACAGTCGGGGCGGATAAAACCCGAGGCGACGCCGACGCCCGAACCGAGCATTTCGACAGGCTACAGGCCGACCCGAACCGGCGCCGAGCCGACACCAAAACCGACACCGGAACCGAAGCAGACGGACGAGGTGGTGCGCGTAAGCTCGATGCTTGTTCCGATACCTGTTTCGGTCTTTGACAGCAGAGGCCGCGCGGTTACGACGCTGAAGAAAAGTGATCTTGAAGTGCGTGTTGACGGCAAGGCGGTCGAGATCGACGAGGTCTTCCGCAGCCGCTCGCCGATACGGCTTGCGATGCTGTATGATAATTCGTCAAGCATACTCGCCGCGCGTGATTTCGAACGCGACGCGGCCGTACGATTCTTTACGCGTGTGCTTCGCCCCGAGATCGACCAAGCGGCACTTTTTTCGGTTGCCGACTACACGCGCCTTTCACAGCCTTTGACGGCGAATACAACGCTGCTTACGCATGCGATAAACGCCTTCCCGCCGCCTGCGGGTGCAACCGCATTGCTTGACGGCATCATCGAGGCTGCGGAGTATTTGAAGGCCTATTCGGGCCGCCGTGTGATAGTGATAGTCTCGGATGGTGAGGACACTTACAGCGAGCTGAGCACGACGCTCGAAGGCGTCGTAAAGACGCTTCAACAAACGAACTGTCAAGTGTATGTGGTGAAAACAAAGGACTTTGAGAACTTCAAACGCACAGGCAGCCGTGAGGGAAATGCCAACATTCGCTCGCTCACGGCTGAGCGGCGGATGATCGAGATCGCAGAGCAGACGGGCGGAGCGGTCTTTTCGCCGATCGATGAACGTGAGATGAACGAGGCTTTCGACGACATCTCGGCGAGCCTTTCGCAGCAGTACATTCTCGCATACTATCCCGATGATACGGCGGCTGAAGCGGGAGCCTTTCGTGAGATCACGGTAAAGGTAAACGGCCGCAGCGGCCTTACGGTTCGAACGCGAAAAGGCTACTATGTCCCAAAGCGGCCGTGATATTCACCGAAGAAAGAAAAGATTTTCTGCAGCATCTCAAATACGTGCGTGACGTCAGTCCGCATACGCTCCGGAACTACGAATCCGACCTTGAACAATTCGCCGAATTCCTCTTTAGGATCGAGAAGCGTAGCGACATCGCGATCGGGCAGATCGACAATTTGACGATACGCGAATGGATCGCTGAACTTCACAACGGCCATAAGAAAACGACCGTTGCACGAAAGCTCTCAAGCCTGCGAACTTTTTTTGCATTTTTGATGCAGGAGGGCAGAGCCGAACGGAACCCGGCAAAATTGGTCGCCACGCCAAAGATCGAGCGGAAGCTTCCGACACTGCTATCGATGGAAGATGCCGTGCGTTTCATCGAGATGCCGAATATCAACACCGACCTCGGGCGGCGCGACCGCGCGATACTCGAATTCCTGTACGCGACGGGCATTCGTGTCGGCGAACTTGTCGGGATCGACCTGCAGGACATCGACTTGCGCGAGCGTATGGTGCGCGTGATGGGAAAACGGCGAAAGGAACGGATAGTGCCATTCGGCGAGCCGGCGGCGGAGGCTCTGTTAAATTATTTGCAGGAAACGCGTGCGACCTTTCTGAATGCTTGCCCCGAAGCGGAACGCGACCTCGATGCCGTCTTTCTGCACCGCCGCGGCGGGCGGTTGACGACGCGGAGCGTCGGGCGAATGGTCGATAAATATATCAAGATGTTCGCTGATATTCACAACATTTCGCCGCACAGCTTGCGCCATACCTTTGCCACGCATCTTCTCGACAACGGAGCCGACCTGCGGGATATACAGGAACTGCTCGGCCACGCGCGTCTGTCGAGCACACAGATCTATACACAGGTTTCGATCGAAAAGATGATCGACGTTTACGACAAGGCGCATCCGAAAGCGTAGCTTGCAGATAAGTTCATCGTTCGCCGCGTGCGGTCTCGGTCTGTGTTTCGAGATCGACGACGAGTTTGCGCGAGCCGGGCTGATCAAAGGTCTCAGCCGAACGCAGCGATTCATCGAGGATGCGTCGCTGATACTCGCTGAAGTTCGGCTTGCCCGCGACGGAGCCGAAGGAGCCTTTGTAATAGACGACACGCGGCGGCCGCACATGGTCGGTCATCGGGCGATCTACCGATACGCAAACCGTCGGGATGCCGGCATCTTCGACCGCACGGGCGACGATGCCGAGCGTTTGGTGGCAGAGGCGCGATGCGGGAATGAGCAGCGCCGCCTGGCAGTTGTAATGAGCAAGGCGTCCGGCTATTGCGGGTGCAAGCTCATCGGCAACACGAACGGCATTCGGGATGCGGCTGCTAACCGACCACCAGACGCCATTGAGGCTGCCGATGACGCCGTTCGCAGCGTATTCCTGCAGGCGGTCGATCGGGATCAGGGAGTTGCGGTCGGCAAGCACATCCTTTGTGTCGTAGCCCTTTGCGGCGTATGAGATGTCGCCGGCCTCGACCTCGACGGGGATCTCGCGGTAGCTTATGTCGCCGTCCTTTGCCGACAGATCGAAGGCTTCGGTTCCTGTGATATAACCGCCGGCCGATGAGATAAGCGCGAGGTTCAGCATCGGCAGCGAACGCAGGAAAGGCGTCAGCATCGAGTGGACGTTCTCGGCGTAAGGCAGCCCTGCGAGGTCATCATTGGGCTTCCAAGCGGCAAATCTTTTATTGAATGTGTCGCGGTTCTCGATCAATTCCATGGTCATATCTTAAACTCTTTTTCAAAATCGTAAATATTGGTTGCGGCCTTCGGTGTCGTGAATTTGCGGTTCGCAATGATAAAGAATGCGATGAACGCAGCGATCATCGCGGCGGTGAGCACCCATTCCGACCAATGATGCAGTTGATCGAAGCGGATCTTCAGCGGGTCGTCAGCGGCCGCCTGATCGATCGAGCCGCCGAATTGCGAGCGTATCGACGACATCCAAAGCCCGATCACGAATTCGCCGACGGCGCACGCCGCACCGACGATAAGCAGAAGCAAACGTTCTGTCCAAAGCCAGAACGCACTTGCATTGCGTATCATCAGGGATGTCAATATCAAAAGAACGGCGATGATAAGCCCGCCGTAATTAAGGATCGAAAGGCTGCGCCCGACGACCGCACCGGCAAGCCCGCGGTCAGCGACGAGAGCAAAAGCCGTTTGAGCAACGCCGATAAAGAAGACCGCACTGCCAAGCCAAACGCCGAGCAGTAAGAGCCGAATGTCAGAAAGGAACTTCATAATGCGAATCGCGGGCCGAAGCAAGTATTATCCGGTTTTTAAGGCAGAAGGGCAACACGGCTATGCGGCGTCCTTGGGCCTTACATTTCGCCGCGCAAGCTGCATCGCGGCAAGAGCCGCGAATCGCGGATTCAGCAATAAATAACGGCGCCAAAGCCGCTTCGGCTCCAGCAGGAGTCGATAGAGCCACTCGAGGCCGATGCGGCTGATCCAACGCGGAGCTTCGCTTTGCTTTCCGGCAAAGATATCGAACGCCGCACCGACGCCGAGCATCACGGCTTTCAGATGCGGCCGATGACCGTGCATCCAACGCTCCTGTTTTGGGCAGCCAAGGCCGACAAAGAGTATGTCCGGAGCGTTCCGGCCGATCGCCGCAATAATGTCGGTATCTTCGTTTGCTGTGAGCGGGCGAAACGGCGGCGAATATGAATATGCGACCTTCAAAGCCGGAAACTCGACCGCAAGGCGGCGCTCGATGGCTTCGATAACCGAAGGTTCGCTGCCGTAAAAACCGACGGTAAGGCCTCTTTGTTCGGCGAGGGCAAGCAAAGCGTTCATAAGATCGCTGCCGCGGATGCGTGCGGCGGTGCGTTCGGCAGAAAGCCGCTGCATCCATTTTAGCGGCATACCGTCAGGCAGGACGAGATCGGCAGCATTGACGGCATCTGCGAACGATGCGTCGTCATACGCCTCCATCACCATGTGCACATTTGCGAGACAAACAAAACCGCCGCTGCCTTTTCTGCAAAACTCCGTGATGCGTTCGAGAGCGCCGGCGAGCGTAATAACATCGACGTTGAGGCTGATGATGCGTGTCTTTTTGGCGTTCATTCGCGGAACGCCTCCTTTTTGTCAAAGCGGCGGACGTTCGTTCGGAATTTGCTTGCAGTCAACTGCAGCGTCGTAACATCGCCGAAATGTGCCGCCGCCCGCCGATATTCGCCGATCGTAATGATGAAGTGCGGCAGCCTCGATATTGCGTAGAGCAGCCCGAACTTCTTTGCTCCCGCGTAGTTACGGCCGTGCTGACGATAGCTGACCGTCGCCTCATCTATAAATTCGATGCGGCCCGAACGTGCTGCATTCACCGCGACCCATTGGTCGTGCGGCATATCGCGTAGCTTGTAGGGAAGAGCGGCGCGGCGTGCGGCCGCGTTCGCGAGCATGCTGCAGCCGAGGACGACATTCTGGGCAAGAAGCCGCCGCCAATCTCGGCTTATGAACGGATCGAACTGCGAAAAATGGCGAAAAGAGGCGTCCAGCAGAACCAAATTCTCATCGACCACCGACATATCGCTAAAGACGACAAGCGGCGTATCTGCACCGTACTGAGTCTCGGAACGGATCATTTTTTCGAGAAGCAGTGATAATTTCTGCGGCGACCAGACATCATCTTGATCGCAGAAAGCAAAGTACGGTGCGTCCGAGGCTTCAACCAGCCGCATAAAGCTCGCGAAGGCGCCAAGGTTGCCGCTGTCGCCGGTCAGCAGTTCGATTCGGGCGTCGCGTTCGGCGTAGGCCTTGATGATATTGAGCGTGGCATCCGACGAGCCGTCATCGCGTATCAAAAGCCGCCAGTCCGCGTGTTCCTGTGCAATGATCGAGTCGATCTGCGGCGGCAGGAACGCAGCTCCGTTAAAGGTTGACATCAGCACATCGATACGCGGCATAAGGCAAAGCGGCACAGGCGCGGAAGCCCTCTGGCTTCGACATCGCCGCAATGATGCTAAAATCTTGCCAACGAAAGCGCAACATGCGCAATGCCCGGCTTATGAAGATCTCCGTCGCCCTCTGCACGTATAACGGCTCGCGTTACCTGCAGGAGCAGCTTGACAGTATCGCGGCACAGACACGCCGCCCCGACGAGATCGTCATCAGCGACGATGCCTCGACCGACGGCACATTGGAAACAGCCGAGCGGTTCGCCGCCACTGCGGCGGCAGAAGTTCACATCGTAAGAGGCGAGCAGAACATCGGATCGGATAAGAATTTCGAACGCGCTATCGCAAAATGCAGCGGCGACATCATCTTCCTCGCCGATCAGGATGATGTGTGGCTGCCGCACAAGGTCGAGCGGATGATGCGTGGATTCGACGATCCGCAAGTCGGGATGGCGTTCAGCAATGCAAAGGTCGTGGATGCGGAACTTCGGCCGCTCGGCCTGCCGCTTTGGCGTTGGACGTTCCGTGCTTACGACCGGAAGATGTTCGCCGAGGGCCGCGCGGCCGAAGTGCTGCTCTATTACAATGTCGTAACGGGTGCGACGATGGCTTTCAGACGTTCGCTCGTGAGTGCGGCTCTGCCGATACCGAAACTCACCGGTATGATCCACGACGGCTGGATCTCGCTCATCGCATCGCTTACATCGCGCGTCGCGGCGGTCGATGAGCAGTTGATACTTTATCGACAGCACGACGCCCAGCAGTTGGGTGTCGGCCACGGGCAAAGGGACGCTTCGCGTGCCGATCAGCACCGACGCATCGTCGAAGAGCGCCTGCGTGCAAATGAGCGATTCGATCAGTTCGCCGAGCTTTTTGACGAGGCACGGCTCGCGGCAATGCGTGCTGCGGCGCCGATGCCGGAGCTTGTGCCGGATCGCCGGCGGCTTGCCTCGATGCTCGAAGCCGCGCGGCTGCGTATCAGCCTCGAGATCGCCCATCTTCAGACACGAATGAACTATCCTAAGCTGCGTATCGCCCGCATCGCTCCGGTGCTTGCCGAGCTTTACAGCGGCCGCTATTACGAGTTCTCGCGCGGCGGGCAGAGCGCTTTGCTCGATACGATCCGAAAATAAACAATGCGGCTATCGATACATTTCCGGCAGGTGCTTGAGACGATGCGGCGTGACGGCTTTGCCGTCGCTGCAAGCAAGGTCCTGCGGAGGCTTCGCGGGCGCAACACCGATAAGCAGTATCGGCAATGGATCGCCGAATGCGAGCCGGCGACGCAGACAGCATTGCCCGCAAAGGTTGACGAGTTTCCGTCCGTATCGGTGCTGATGCCGACATACAACACGCCCGAGCGGCTGCTCAGCGAGGCGATCGGGTCGGTGCTCGCGCAAACGTACCCGAAATGGCAGCTTTGCATCGCCGACGACGCTTCAACGGCCGAACACATAAGGCCGCTGCTGCGTTCATTTTCCGAGAATGACGGGCGCATCGAGGCTGTGTTTCGTGAGGCGAACGGCAACATCTCCGCAGCATCGAATTCGGCACTCGGCCTCGTGAACGGCGAATTTACCGCATTACTAGACCACGATGACCTCTTGTCGGAGAACGCTTTGGCTGAGGCCGCGGCTGCGGCTTTTGCGGAGCCGGGCGCGGCGATCATCTACAGCGATCATGACGTGATCGATACCGAAGGCCGCCGCTATTCGCCGTATTTCAAACCGAATTGGAGCCCCGATCTGCTGCATTGCGTGAATTATGTGAATCACCTCACGGTATATCGCACGGCGCTTATCAAGCATCTAAAGTTCCGGAGCGAATTTGACGGCAGTCAGGACTACGATCTGCTGCTGCGGGCGAGCGAGGGGCTTTCGCGAAGTGACGTCGTACACATACCGAAAGTGCTTTACCATTGGCGCTCGGTCGAGGGGTCTGTTGCGTTGGCGCCGTCGCAAAAGGGCTATGCGCACGAGCGTGCACGCGCGGCACTCGATGAACATTTCGAACGCATCGGTTCCGATGTGCGGGCGATCCGCGGCATCGGCGAACTTCATCGGATGCGTGCGGGATCGAATGTCGCCGCCCATGTCTCGGTCATCTGTTTCGATCGTGAAAGTGCTGCGGCCGTTAAAGGCGATGTGCTCGAGGTGATCGAGGCCGATCCGCCGCAGCGTATTTTTGCGGCTCTGCAGGCCGCAGCGGCGAAAGCGGCGGGCGATGTGCTTTGCTTTGTGCCGCAAAACATTTCCGCGTTGACGCTCGACGCTGTCGAAGAGCTTGCGGCGCAGGCGCTGATGCCGAATGTCGGCGTTGTCGGCCCTTTGCTTGTCGAAGGAAGCGGAACAATCGTCGAGATCGGCCTGACCGCAGGGCTGAATGACGGTATCGGTTCACAATTTGCGGGTGAAAATTTGCGGCTGAGCGGCTTTCTTGAAAAGAATGTTGTCCGCAACGTCTCGGCCGTCTCCATCGAGGCGATGACGGTCCGCCGCGGGCTTTTCGAGAGGCTTGGCGGCTTTGACGCCGGAATGAGCGATGAACAGCGGCCCGACGTCGATCTTTCGTTCCGGGCGATGCTTGCGGGATGTAATAATGTCGCGACGCCGTTCGCGGTCGTAAAGGCCGCAGGCAGGACTGTCGGGCACAGCGATCTCGGCGTATTGAAGAAGCGCTTTGCCGAAATTTTTTACGCTGATCCGTATTTTAATGTTAACTTATCGAAGTCGCCGCCCTTTGGCCCTGCTTGCCGGTAGGGTCGGCGGCAATTTGGAAGTGTGAGAGTGATAGCCGCAAAACAAGAGCTGACGCCCGCCGAGATACGCTCGGACGTAAGGCTTATGCCGCGTTGGGTGATGCCTGCGGTAACGGCGGCGATCTTTTGCGCAGATGCGGCAATTACCGCTGCTGCATTCATACTTGCATTCCGCGTAAGGCACGGCGAGGCGATCTTTGCCGGCGGCGGCTGGTCAAAGGCGTTCGCTCCTTACGCCGGAGTTGCCGCTTTCTCGGTGGTGGCGACCGTCGTGATGCTTGTCTATCAGCGTGCGTATCGATTTTTCGGTGCGTTCTCATTCACGCACGAGGCGGGCAAGGTCTTTTACGCCGTGGTCTTCTCATCGCTTTTGACGGTTGCGTGGGCGTTCCTATTCAGAGGATTTTTCGAGTACCAGCAATTCTCATACTCACGAAGCGTATTTCTGATCGATTTTGCTTTCCTGCTCGTCGGCCTTACGGCATTTCACTGGATGCTGCGGGCCGCGCAGGTGCGTTTTCGCAAGCGCGGCATCAATTTGATACCGACGATCGTCGTCGGTACCAATGCCGAAGCGGAAAAGACCATACTCGAACTCGAACAGCAAAGGCATCTCGGCTATCGCATATTCGGCGCTGTCGCATCAAGCGAAGGCGAGCATGCAGACCTTGGCGTTCCCGTGCTCGGATCGCTTGACGGGCTTGCCGGCGTCATACGCGAACACGGCATCCAAGAGGTGATAATCACCGACAACAATATCGAAAGCGCGCGGCTCTTTGACGTAATGATGAGTGTAGGCCGCCGGCAAAAGGTCGAGTTCCGGTTTGCGCCCGGCATACTCGATCTATTGCCGCAAAAGACCAGCGTCGATCAGATCGGAGTTCTGCCGATGGTGAGGCTCTTTCGCGAGCCGCTCTCGGATACTCAGCGGTTCATCAAAAGAGTTTCGGATATAGCTATTGCGGCGGTCGCGGCCGTTGTTACCGCTCCGTTCTGGCTTGCGGCAGCGATCGCCATCAAGGCGGATTCGAAAGGCCCCGTTTTCTTTCGGCAGGAGCGTGTCGGAATGGACGGGCGGAAGTTCCTCTGCTTCAAATTCCGCACAATGAACGCCGATGCGGATGAGGCCGTGCATCGCGAGGCTTATGAGAAGAATATCGAGGGGCAAGCGGCGGCGAATGCAGGCGACGAGGACCATCCGATCTTCGGCAAAGTAAAGGATGACCCGCGCATCACACGCGTCGGTACATTCCTCAGACGCGTAAGCCTCGACGAACTGCCGCAGCTGCTCAATGTGCTGCGCGGTGAAATGAGCATCGTCGGGCCGCGTCCGCCTATTCCGTATGAGGTCGAGCGTTACGAGCTTTGGCATCGAAAACGCCTCGATATGAAGCCCGGCATGACGGGGCTTTGGCAGGTTTCGGGGCGCAATAAACTTACGTTCGATGAGATGGTGCGTGCCGATATCTATTACATCGAGAATTGGTCGCTGATGCTCGACCTGCGGATCATTGTACTGACATTGCCCGCGATGTTCCGAGGCGACGGCGTGTGATGAACATCGCCGCTGAACTAACCGCCGCCGAGGCCAAGCTCCGAGCCGCCGAGATCGAGAATGCACGGCTTGATGCTGCCGTGCTGCTCGCATTTATCACCGGCCGCGACCGAACGTTCCTTGTCGCACATCCCGAATACGAACTCACGGACAGTGAGCATAAGGCATATACCGCCGCGATCTTACGCCGCTGCACGCGCGAGCCGCTGCAATACATTACCGGTGTTCAGGAGTTTTACGGGATCGAGCTCCTTGTCTCGCCCGATGTGCTGATACCTAGGCCCGAGACCGAATTGCTTGTCGAAGAAGCTATCAAGCATTTGAAGAAGGTCGAACAGCCGGCCTTTTGTGAGATCGGCTCCGGTTCGGGATGTATCAGCGTCGCGGTGCTTAAGAATGTACCTGACGCGAGAGCCGTTGCGGCAGATATCTCGCCTGCGGCAGCCGCAATGACGGCTGAGAATGCACGCCGAGCCGGCGTTTTGGGTCGCCTTGAGGTCATCGTATCCGACGTTTTTTCTGCGGTCGGCGAACGGCGTTTTGATGCCGTACTCTCAAACCCGCCGTATATCGGCGCCGGCGAGGTTTCAACACTCCAGCCCGAAGTTCGCGAACACGAACCGTACATCGCGCTTACAGACGATGCCGACGGATCGTCGATCATCCGGCGGCTTATCGGATCATCTCCGGAACATCTCACTGCGGGCGGCGTAATTCTTATAGAGATCGGCTTTTCGCAGGCTCGCGCTGTTGAAGCAATGTTCGCGGGCGGCAGATGGAATGACGTTGTGTTCATTCGCGATCTGCAGGGACATGAGCGCATCGCCAAAGCTTGCCTCGCCCGCGTCTAACTCTTGCTTGCTTTCAGAGTGAAGGTAAGGTTAATATAAGGGTACTTTTTGTACAGTTGAGTTATTTGGCAATTTCGGACGTGTCAGGAGCGCCGGCTTTGGCGAAACAGCTGCGGCGCGAACCGTCGATTTCCTTTTTCATGATCGGAGGTGGTTTTTGTGAAGGATATGCTTTATGCCGTACTCGCACTGGTGTCCGCTGTTGTTGCGATCTTTTCGTTCGTAAGATATACGGGCAGCAATGATCAGAGGATCTGGCTGGTGGTTGCGATCATCTGCGGCCTCATTACGATAGGCCTTGGCGGGTTATTCCTGTCAGGCAGGATCAATAAGGACGACGATATTCACATCACCGAATAGGTCTGCTGCAGTGCAAGTGTTCCGTCTCTTTGCCGGCAGCGCCGCGTATTGCAGCGCTGCCGCTTTTCTTTTTTCGGCCAATAAGACTACAATGTTTACATAAATGTAATGATTTGTTCGTTGCGTTTATGTAAAGCAATGCCAAAGATCGCTGATATCCAGGAAACACCGAATCCTAACGCAGTCAAGTTCATTCTCCGCGAGCCGGTCTCGTACGGTACGTCGCACTCGTTCCAGAGTGCCGAGGAGGCCCGGGACAATAAGCTCGCCTCTTCGCTCTTTGATGTAGGCAATGTCTTATCCGTGTTTTATATGGACAAGATGGTGACGGTCGAAAAGAATGACGAGATCGAATGGGATGAGATCCTGCCTGATCTGGCGATTCCGATCCGAGCGGCCGAGAGCGCGACGCCGGCCAACGGACGCTCGGCGGCCGAAAGCGTCGGCGGTGCGATAGCCGCGGCGGCGGACGGCGACCCGAAGGTCGCCGAGATCATGGCTGTGCTTGAAGAGCGTGTAATGCCTTACCTTATGGGTGACGGCGGCTGGCTCGAGGTGATTGAACTTGTCGGACACACGTTAATGATCCGCTATCAAGGCGCGTGCGGCACTTGCCCAAGTTCGATAAGCGGCACGCTGATGTCGATCGAGAACATATTGCGCGAAGAGATCGACCCGGAACTCGAAGTGATCACCGTATGACGGCATATCAAAAAAAGTTCTGCCGATGCGGTTTTCGGTAAACCGCGTAGCCGCGGCCTTGCATCTACATCGTCGGGGCTTTTGGGCGTAAAACAAATTCTTGACATAATTAAACGAATTTAGACATAATCTAACTGGTGACGGATTTGCCCCCGTTTGCCGGCCCGCACATTTTTGTAACTTCAAAAATTGAGTGTCGCCACCCACACCAGCCCAATACCCTTGTCGTGCTATTTGACGGAGGAGAAATACAGTGAATAGTGAAGAACTCGAACAAAGTTTGAGAGCTGAATTTGAGACATATCTGAATGGCGTCGCCGCAAAGATGCGCGATGATGCCGCCGAATTTCAGACGAAGATTCGATCGCAGTTCGATGAACATCGGGCACGTTTCGACGATATTATAAAAGAGTTTACAGAGCGTTTTGACGGGAAGCATGAGTTCGATGCCGCGTTCAGTGAATCGGTAACGGAACATCTGCGGCTTGCCCGCGATGAGGGTGCGACAATTACCGCAGCCGCGATAGCCGAGGCCGAGGCGCTTGAGAAAGAGGCCGTACCCGAAGCTGATTTCGGCGGTATTCGCGATGCGATCAAGGACATCAGCTCAAAGCAGTCGCAATCGGCGATCCTTAAAACACTCATAGAACACGCGGCGAATTACGCACCGCGCGGAGCATTCTTCATCGTCAAGGCCGAGCACTTCGTCGGCTGGAAGGTCTTTGGTAAAGAGGCGTCTGCTAACGAGGAAGCCGTACGCGATATCAGCATTCCGATAACGGCGGACACCATTCTGGCAAAGGCTGCTGCCTCACTTGCGACAGTTGAGGGTAATGCGGGAGCCTTTGCGGACGATGCAGATATCTTGGGTCGCCTCGAATACGGAACGCCCGACCGTATGTATGCGATACCATTGATCGCACGCGGACGCACCGTTGCCGTTATGTACGCCGATTATGGCCACGAGGGGATCGCGCTGAACACCGACGCGCTCGAAACGCTTGTTCACGTCGCAGGAGTTACGGTCGAACTGCTTGCCGCGAACCGGAGCGCACACGCTGTAACGGGAGCGGCACCGGCGACGGCTTACGACGATCCGAGCATTCACGCCCTCGATACTACAGAAGAGCCTGCGCAGGCCGACACACCGCGGGTATTTGTCGAACCGCCGCCATTCGAAGGCTACCGGCCGTCAGAAGCTGCTTTTGACGATGCGGATCGCGGCGAGAGTGCCGAACATACCGAAGAACCTGCTGCCGAAACGCATTTCGAAGCTCCGTCATTCAGGGCGGAACCTGTAGCGGCGGCGGAAGAGCCGAAGTATGGCGAATTTGAGCCGAACGCTGCGGTTGAACAAGTTGAAGAGCCGGTTTACGGAGCATCATATGAGGTAAAAGCTGCCGAGCCTGTCACCGAGGCAGGACTTGAAACCTCGCCGTTCGGATCACACGCCGTTGATGAACCTGCGGTCAAAGCGGAAGTCAAGTACGACAGCTTTGAACCTAGCGTGCCCGTCGAAAATTTCGAAGGGCACGAGGCAGACGCCCGCATAGATGTCGAAACCTCGACGTTCGAACCTCAGGAGCCTTCGCACTCGGAATATGTCGAACCGGCCGCAGAATATACGGTACCGGCGGCCGAATTTGAGCCTGAACCTGAAGCGGCGGCTGAAGAGCCTGCTGAGGAGCCGGCCGAACCCGCTGTTGAAGAGCCTGAGGAGCCTGCTACTGCGGAGCCGGCTTTCGTTTTCGAGAGTAACTTCGATCGGCAGAACCCTTACGAAAATGAGCCGTATCACGGCGATTCGTTCGCGCAGCCTGAACCGATGCCTGCGGCCGCACCTGAACCGGCGGTGGCTACGGCTACGGTCGCCCCGCAGCGTTCGCGTTTGTCTGACCGCAACGTCGATCTTCCGATCGAAGTACCCGAAGATGAACGCCGCCTGCACAATGATGCACGCCGTTTTGCCCGCCTTTTGGTCTCTGAGATCAAGCTCTATAACGAGCAGAAGGTACGTGAAGGCCGCGAATCGCACGACCTATACGTTCGCCTGAAAGAAGCGATCGACCGCTCGCGTGAGATGTACGATAAACGCGTGCAGCCGCCCGTTGCCGCAAAGTTCGATTATTTCCATTACGAAATAGTCAACTCGTTGGGTGAGGGCGACGAAAGCCGCCTTGGGTTGGGTTATCCCGGCTCGGCGGTCTGATCGTCAGAGCCGACCTTAACGAAAAAGGCTGCCTTCCCGGGCGGCCTTTTTTGTTGTATCAGGACTTTCCGGCCCAAAAAACCGGCGGCGATCGGAGTAAATTGGCGAACAAGCGTCCTATCTGTACAATAGCTTATTACCGATGGAACTTTACTTTCAGCTGGTCAAGGACGAAGAGACGCTCGCAAAGATGTGCGGCGAGCTGGCGGAAGCCGAGCGGTTAGGTTTTGACGTCGAAACGACCGAACTTGACCCGTATCACGGCGAAGTGCGGCTTGTTCAGTTGAGCAACGGTGCAAAGACGATGGTGGTTGACCTGCGTGCGTTCGGCGCGGGCGAGGAACTGCAAACGACACCCGCACTCAGGCCGCTTCGCAGCTTGCTCGAATCGGAAAAGCAGGCAAAGATCGCACACAATGCCAAGTTCGATACGAAATGGGTCCGCCACCATCTCGGCGTCGAGGTCGGCAATGTTTACGATACGTATCTTGCAAGCATCCTGGTCGCCGCAGGCGAAGGCGACCGCCGCCACGGCCTTGCCGATGTCGTGCAGTACTTTTTGGGCCGAACGCTTGATAAGACCGAGCAGGTGAGCGATTGGGCCGCGGATGAGCTTACGAATTCGCAGGTCGAATATGCCGCGAAAGATGCCGCGATAATGCCCGAGGTTCACGCCGCTCTCGAAGAACGTATCAAACGTGATGAGCTTCAAGATGTGATGAAGCTCGAGAATGAGTGTGTCGTGCCGGTAGCCGAAATGGAGCTGAACGGGTTCTTTCTCGACGAAGAGCGTTGGCGCGAGCAGCTTGCATCGGTGGCAAAGATACAACAGAAGGCGGCGGATGAGCTTCAGGATATGCTGTCGTCGGGCGTTGCGCAGGCCTCGCTTTTTGGCCGGCCCGAGATCAATCTTGACTCGGTGCAGCAGGTCGGCGATGCACTTCGCGGCCTCGGTGTGCCGATGCCGAATACCACGCGGGCATGGGAGCTTCAGCCGCTCGCCGAGCAATATCCCGTGATCGCAAAGCTGCTCGAATATCGAGCCGCCGCAAAGGCCATTTCAAGCTTCGGCGAGAACATACTCGACTCCGTCGAGCCGGCGACAGGCCGTATCCACGCCGATTTTCGGCAGATCGGTGCTCCGACCGGGCGATTTGCGTGTTCGCGCCCGAATTTGCAGCAAATACCGCACGAGACGCAATATCGGCGGTGCTTTCGTGCCGAGAGCGGCAACAAACTTGTCGTTGCGGATTATTCGCAGATCGAGCTGCGGATCCTTGCCGATTTTTCGGGTGACAAGAACTTTATCAGCGCTTTTGAGAGCGGAGCCGACCTTCACGCGGCAACGGCGTCGCAGGTCTTTGGCGTCAAGCCTGAGGACGTGTCGCCGGAGCAGCGCTCGTTTGCAAAACGCCTTAATTTCGGTGTCGTTTACGGCATCGGCGCGCAGCGTTTTGCGATGATGACGGGCCTGACGCAATCCGAGGCGGAGCATACGCTGCGGCGTTACTTTGGTACGTATCCGCGGTTGAACGAGTGGCTGCGTGCAGCCGCCGCGGACGTAGTTGAAACACGCAAAGCGAGGACGCGTTCGGGCCGCCTTTCGAGGTTCAGATTTGACGAGAACGACCGCAGCTCGGTCGCCGCGGCACAGCGTTACGCAAAAAATATGCCCATACAAGGCACGTCTGCCGACATTCTGAAGCGTGCGATGCGGCTTTTGCACAACGATATACGCGAAAGCTCTGCGAAGCTCGTCAATATCGTTCACGATGAGATCATTGTCGAGTGCGCCGCCGCAGATGCGGAGAGAACGTCCGCAACGCTCGAGTCCGCAATGGTGCGTGCCGCCGAGACGTATGTTTCCGTCGTGCCGATCAAGGTGGACGTTTCCGTTTCGGATGAATGGACGAAGTAGCCGCCGTTCCGCGTACTGTGGATACGTGAAAAAAGACTTTTAATTGTTGTAATAAATAGGTTAAACTAACAGATGACTTGGTCTTTCCTCGTTCGCCTCTTCCTACTATGAACGATATCGGAACGATTCGACAGGACCTGAAGCCCGCCCTCGTCTTTTTGAGCGGCGAGCTTATTGCTGTTCCTATACCGCTCGAACGCGCGGCGGTCATTCTCGGCCGTGCGCTCGAGGCTGACGTGCGCGTCAATGACACGCAAGTTTCGCGTCAGCACGCACGCGTCGAAACGGTCAACGAAGGCGGCGCGAAGAGCTACATTCTGACCGATCTTTCGTCGCGGAACGGCACGTTTCTCAACGGAAAACGTATCGAAAGTGCGGCGCTCAACAACGGCGACAAGATCGCTCTCGGCGATACGATACTGCGCTTTGACCTGCTTGACGAGATCGACCGCGAATATCAGCGGCAGATACATCGTCTTATCTCGCACGACGACCTTACAGGACTGCTATCAAGCCGCTCCTTTTTTTCCGAACTCAGGCGCGAGGCCGGAAGGGCCGCCGTCGAGGGCCGCCCATTTTGTGTTCTGATGATGGACGGCGACAATTTCAAAACGGTCAACGACACCTATGGCCATCTTACGGGCAGCAAGACCATCGAAGAGATCGGCCTTGCGATAATGGCGAATCTTCGCACCGGCGATGCCGCGGCCCGCTTTGGCGGCGATGAATTTGCCGCGTTCCTGCTCGATGCCGAATTGCCGCAGGCCCTTATCGCTGCCGAAAGGATGCGGGCCAGCGTTGCCGAGCATGAATTCAGCGTCGTGCAGCCGGGCCGAACGGGCGAAAAGCATCGGATCACGCTGAGTATCGGCATCGCATCGTTCCCGGAAGACTCATCCGACCCGATCGAGCTTGTCGAGATGGCAGATTCGGCACTTTACCGAGCAAAACGCGAAGGCCGCAACCGTGTTGCCGCGTACCGCGACATCTCGCAGGAAGAGCTGAGCCGGCACCTGCCGCCCCGCCGCGAAAGATAACTGCAACAAACAGACCGCCCCGCGCGTGTACGCATTAGAACGGCGTTCGTGTTAAACTTTCTGTTCGTTCGACACGCGGTGCCGCCGGTGCTGCTTGTGTGTAATCTGATGCGGGGGAGCTGTTCTTGGCACTGCTCAACAAACTGAATCTTTCAACACGGCCGTTCAGAAATCGGTTCCTGCCGTACTTTGTGTCGGCGGTCCTGCTTGGTATTTCCGTGCTTTTGATCGGGCTATTTCTGTTGTTCTACAAGCAGAATTCCGACGGCGTCAAACAATACGCGGGGCTGATAGCCACACGCGAGGCAAGGCTCAAGGACTTAAAGGGCGAGGGTGAAAAGATCCAGCAAGAGCTGACCCCGGATCAGAAGGCCGTGCTGAGTGCCGCTCATAAGCTCGTCGCCAATAAGCGTTTCGGTTGGTCGCGGTTCTTTGCCGACCTCGAATCCGTAATGCCGGCGAATGTCAGCGCCTCGCGCATCACTGTACAGAATGTCTATACGGACGGCGACCGGCTAAAGGCCGAGCTTGAACTCGCAGTGCTCGCAAAGGATTACGCCGGCGTGATGTCGATGATCGAGAATATGCAGAACTCGGGGCTTTTTCAGGCCGAGCTGCGCGGGCAGGATCTTCAGCGGACCGATCGGATGACCTTTACCGAATACACACTTCATATCATCTACTCGCCGGGCTACAGCTATTCGGCGGCTCCCGGCGGCGATGTTGCGGCGAACGGAGGCGGGCAGTAATGGCTGAGACCGAACCGGACATCATCGAAACGCCGCCGGCCGCAGGCTATGAGCCGCAGGGTGTCGATCCGCTCCTTGCCGCAAGGCGTCCGCGAAAGGTGAATGCAGGCATTTGGGGCGTGCCTGAGATCTTGGCGGTGTCAGCCGGTGCCCTCGGCATCCTGCTGGCGGTGCTGCTTTATCTTTTTCTCGTGCTGCCGTCGAGCCGCGAACTTGCAAAGGATCGCTCGGAGAATGATCGGCTCGGTGCCGAGGTCGCATCGGCCGAGACGAAGTACGGCGATATCACAAGCACGCACGAGCAGGTCAATAAGCTGCTCACAAGTGCGGATGACTTTGAGACGCGTTTTCTGCCGGCGGCGGTGAACGGCCGCACGGAGCTTTACGGGCGTCTGAATGCCCTGATCGTCGGTTACGGGCTGCGGAATACCACAGGGCCAGATTATCAGCCGCTTGATGTCGCAAATCCCGGCGAAAGCAATAATCAAACCGAGCAGGAGCGGGGCCGCGAGCGTTTTCGCAGCCTTTTTCCCGGCGTTTATGTAACGATGACGCTCGAAGGGCCGTATCAGAATCTTCGCCGGTTTATTCGTGAGATCGAGACAGGGCGCGAATTCGTGATCATTAGTTCGGTCGAGCTTGCGCCGTCGGATACCGAGCAGCGTACGGCGCCGGCGCAAACAACACCGCAGAATACCGGTGCCGCCGTACCGCCGGATCCGACCGGTGCACAGCCGATGTTCGTGAACCCGACGGCCGGTCCCGCGGCGGGAGCAGTGAACCCCAAAAAGGGCAAGATGCACGGCGAGGTCGTCGCATTGCGTTTAGAAATGGCCGCGTATTTCCGGCGGCCCGACTTTGCGCCGATGGCGGCGGCAGAGTAAGAAAGCTGAAATGGCAGAGCCTTCGACAAAGACCAAACAAGACCGTAACAAGCTGATCGCGGCTATCGTGCTTGGCATTCTGGCGGTCTTTGCTCTTTATTTCGCCTTCGGACGCGGAATGTTCTCGAGTAGCTCGTCATCGGCAAAGGTTACGCCGACACCGCGGCCAAGCCCTACGCCGGGCGACAATAAATTCGCACTGCCGTCAAAGGAAGAACAGGAATTCAACGATGTAACGGTGCCGATCAGCTACACTCCGGGGGCCTCGTATGCGCCGGATCCGGGCCGCAACATCTTCGCCTTTTTCGAACCGCCGCCGCCGTGCCCGCCGAGCGAGTGCCCGACACCGACACCGAAGCCGCCCGAGATAAAGCCGCCTGCACCTACGCCGACGCCTTGGTTCGTTGCCGGTTTTACGCAGCCGCAAAGTGTTTATGCGGGTTCGCAGGGCTTCAGGCTTGAGATAAACGGCGACCGTTTTACGCCTGATTCGCGCATCTATTTTAACCAGACCGAGATGCCGACGACCTTTGTCAATTCGCAGCGTGTCGTGACCGATATACCGGCAAGCATGATCGTCGCGCAGGGCAACGCACAGATCATCGTGCAAACGCCCGACGGCGTAAAGAATTCAAATCCGATCAGCCTCACCATAATGGCCCCGCCGCGGCCGACAGTTCAGTACATCGGCCTGGTCGGGCGAAAACGCTACAACAACGATACTGCGTATTTTCAAGAAGCGAACAAGCCGACGCCGTTCAGCGCCAGGCTGAACGACATTGTCGAAAAACGCTTCAGGCTGATAAATATTTCACCGCAAGAGGTCATCTTTGAGGATGTCGATCTTAAGTTCAAGCATCGCGTGCCGATCGTAAAGGCGACCGCAAGTGCGAGCACAGGAGCTCCGTCAAACAGCTATCCGACCGTAAATCCGGGCTTTGGATTCCCGTCGGTCCCACAGCCGCGCATGAATACGGAAGATTGCCCTCCCGGAATTCCGTGCAATATTCCCAGGGTGCAGATGGGCGATCCCAACCGGATGAAGCAGCAGGAACAGCAGAAAGCTCGTGAGCAGAAAGAGGATGTCGACGACGATCAATGACAGCCCGCGGAAGAGCCAGAGCGGTATGACGCTGTTCGCGGTGATGGCCGTTATGGCCGTGATCGCGATAGCCTTGATGGTGATCGCGCCGACAGTTCAGCAGGAAGTGCAGCGTGAGCGTGAGCTTGAGGCGATCCGGCGCGGAGAAGAAGTGGCGGATGCTATTCGCCAGTATGTGGAGTTCTACGGCGGAGCAAAGCTGCCGAACTCAATGGACGACCTGCTAGAAGGGCTCCCGCAAGGCACGAAAAAGCGGCAGATACTGCGTGCCTCGGCGGCGGTCGATCCGCTGAGTGAGGACGGCAAATGGCGTCTCGTAAAGCCCGACATTCAAAGCCTCGGGCCATTTGCCAAACGCGTTCAGGATTACTGCGGCGGCATCCTGCCGTCGAACCCCAGCCGCTCGCTCGACCGTTACACACTTGTCATAGTTAACGCCGTTAACACAAAGAGCGAGACCGAACCGACCGAACCGGAGGACTTTGAGGGCGAGGTTACAACGGACAATACGCCGTTCATCGGCGTCGTGAGCCAGAGCCGTGCCCGCTCGGTGATCTCGTACTACGGGCAGGAAAATCACTCAAAGTGGATATTTACGCCTCTGTTCCGCGGACCGACAACCAATCAATTCGGTGCGAGGCCCGGCCGCGGCCCGGCCGTGAATGCTCCGAATTTACCGGGGACTTCGCCAATGACGCCTTCGATGGGCCGCTAGGCCGTGTCATTTCGGCGGGATATATTCGTTTATCTTATACGCATCTTGCGCATCGGGGTCGGCCAGGTTCTTTCTCACAAGCAGCATCAGATCGACGCCGGGCCGCAGCCGGTAAACTCCGTCGAGGTCGTAAAGCGCTCCATAGCGGCGAATGACCTCGGCATCCTGCGGGCCTTTTTTCGCAATTATCATCTCGTCCGCGTTCACATCGACCATTCTGCCGTGGAACAGAGCCTTCTTGTAATCGTTGAAGTACCAGGTCAGCGGCCAATAGTCCGGCGAGACGATCGCTATCGCGACATCATCACCCTTGCCGCTCTTTTCGGCGTAATGCTGCACCTTTGCCACAAGGTCGAGCATCGGTCGCTTTGAGTGGGCGTAAACATAGCCCATTTCCTCGTCGTCGTAGCGTACGAAATTGAGGTCGTAGGTCTGATATGCAAGGACGACGCAGCCGACAATGGCGAGTGCGGCTCCGAGTACGCGGGTGATCTGCTTCTTAGATGTTACAAGCTCATTGATGCCGTATCCGGCGACAATGCACATCGGCAGATAGAAACTGAGGGCGAGCCACGGCGTCTTGTACGGAATGATCGAGTACGCCGCCAGCAGCCCGAATGCCCAGAACGCCGTGAACATCGCAAAGCGGTGCTTTGCCTTCAAAAGAGCCATTGCCGCACCGACAGCGGACATTATCAGCAGCGGCGCCTCGACCTTCATGCCCCACTTCAGATATGCAAGTGCTCCGTTCTGCGTGTGTGCGTTATTGCCCGTCTTTGTCCATATCGCGTATGCCTCGAACGCTTTCTTTATGCCGTCGGCATAACTGAAGAAGGATGAGAAGAACAAGATAAAGAGATACGCGAAGGTTATTGCCGCCGCGGCCGCGATCAGCAAAGTATTTGTGCCGCTGCCGAGGCCGTTGCGGAATTCCGCCCACGTCAGTGCGACGGGTTCTTCAAGCGATGTTTCGTTCGCACGCGCATAGTCAACGGCAAAAACTACAAGTGTCGCCAATGCGATCAAGACAAGAGCGGTGATCGTATAAAGTGCAAAGGGTTCCGGTATCTGGCTCGGGCCGACAAAATAATTATATGTCCATTTGACCGCCTCAGAGAGCTGTTCGTAAAAGGTGGCCACAGCAACCGCAGCTGCAACACCGAGCGAAATGACCACGCCGCGGCGGTTCTTTTGGAATGCGTTGCCGTTGGCTGTCGCTTTCCATATCCAAACACAAAAACACGCGATGAGCATAGTGCCGAGCGTGATAAATGTCGTCTCTTTTGTTGCGAAAAGCAGCGACGCCGACGCGGCCGCAAGCAGGATATAGATCGGCCGCCCGTCCTGCCACTCACGCAGGATCTTCTGCAGAAAATACGCGATCGCAATGCCGATAAGCGTCAGCACAAAGCGGTATGCGAGTATCGCCGTCTCGTTTGTTGTGCCGATGATGCCGCCAAAAGCAGTACCGAGCGGCAAGGCGGCAAAAACGAAGCATACGAGCAGAAGCAGAATCAGCCATGCGATGGCTCCCGGCCCTGCCTTTTTTTTCTCGATAAAATAGACGACCGAGATGACGAACGTCAGGCTGAGGAAGACAAAGAATATCTCGTGAATGAAATAACGCGAGATAAAGACCATTCCGGGCGAGAGCGTCAAAAATACGGCCGCCGCTATCGCACCGACACGGCCGATGTAGCGTTTTAAGTAGAACGCAACAACGACCATCAGAACGCCCCAAACTGCCACGCTCATCCTTACCGCAGCCGTATTGAGGCCGAAGACCTTGGCGAATGCAAGCGAGATGTAATAAAGCGTCGGCCCGTGATAGTTCGCCGGGTCGTATGTATATTTGCCGTCGCGAAAGAGGTTCGTAAGGAAAAAGCCGTTGACACCTTCGTCATGGTGCATCGGCTTCAGCGTCAGCAGCACGAAACGCAGCAGCGTTGCGACCGCCGTGATCGCGGCACAGGTAACAAGCCACTGCGTGTCACGGCCCTGCTTCTCTGCGGACATCTCCGGAGGCTTCTCTGCCGGTTCCCCTACGGTTATCTCCACGGGTTCCTCAGTACGTTTTTGTGCTTTAGCCTTCTTTTTGACCATCACTTGACCTTATAGACGCGATATTGGCCTGATTCCGCTACAACGGGAAACCGGCGAAAAAAGTCCTCATTCGCCGCGAGCGAGTTGCGTTCATCGGGCGAGATGAGAACGTAGTCGATATCATATTTGCTCAAAAGCAACGGGGCAGTTCCGCCGCCTCGGTAGATATTGCGTACGTCCGCCTCGCGCGGCGCGTAATCAATGCCGTGCGACGACAAGTGGCCCGTATAACGCATCAGCGACTGCCGGCCCGAAAGCACAACGGCTGAATTGTATGTCGGGGCGTTGAGGAAGAGCGCATTCGCGGGCGTCTTTGCCTTTATCTGATCGGCGACCTTTACTGCATCAGAGTCAAAAACGCGTATCTTGATCTGGCCCGAGATGACTCGCCAGACATCCAGCGCACCGGAAAGGACAAGCGTAACGAGCAGAACGGCCGCGAGCGCCTTTAGCGGCCGGGCTTTTTCCCAAAGCCACGCAAGCGCGAACGCAATGAAGGGCAGCGAGCCTACGAACCAATAGATCAGCACCTTGATATTGTCCCATTCCCACGGTGCAAGCTTCGCTGCGTTCGAGATCACGAACAAAAGCAGGAAGGGTATGTAGAACAGCAGCAAACTGCGGCGGCCCTCTCGCTCCTCATCACTCCTGTATGCCGTCAGCCAAAGATATATGCCGACGGCGATCAGCGGCATGGCGAGTCCCGCGTTCTTTAGCCAGAACCATGCTATATTCGCGTTGCCTTTATCCCAACCGAAGTGCCACGAAAAGAACTTAGCCGCATCGCTGCCGCTGCCGCTTACGGACCAAATAAGCTCGGGAACTGCAATGATGCTGACACCGATGCCGAATGCGACAAAGCTGATCCACAGCCTTGCCCTCATCAGCAGCAAAAGAAGCGTTACGATGAAGAGCACCATGAGGCTGTGCAGGTGTATCAGCGGCAGCGTGCCGGCGAGAAGGCCGAGGATCGCGGCAGGAGCATAGCGTGCGGACGGACTTTGAGCGTCGCCGGTATCTTTCGCAGTAAATATGCCCCAAAGGCCCAACAAGGCCATCATTGTCAGCGGCAGGCCAAGCAAAAGGCTCCTTTGCGTCATCAACAGCGAAACCAGCGAGTTGCCCCAGCGATAATGGTCGCCGATCGTATAGTCTCGGGGCAGCGTCCACAAAAATTCCCAGAGGCCTTTGTTCTGTGCCCAGTAGTCCGAAAAGAATGCTGCGAAACCAAGCCCGCCGCTGAAGAAAAAGAGCGCCGGAGCGATGCGGCCCGCAAGCCGGCTGCCGGTAACCCTTGCGCAGAAGCGTTCGATGATGACAAGCAGCGACATCGCCCACGCCGTGTCCTGCAGTACCATTGCTGAGCGTACATCGGCTCCGGCCTTCACAAAGGCTGCGGCCAGCATATCGGCGATGAACGGATACGAGAATCGTGTGCCTGCGAAGGAAGGGTTCTGCGGCGGGAAATTGGCTCCGTCAGTAAAGCCGAAGATAGCTCCTAAATGGAAAGGCAGGTCGCCCAAGTTCTGTGATCCGCCGGTAAATATGCCCTGCGAGTTGGTGTACATCACCTGCTCAAAGAACAGGAAGATAACGATCAGAAAAAAGGTGTAGTAGCCGAACGAAACGAAGCGGTCGGCAGTGCCGCCCTGCAGGCGTCCCTTTGCTTTTGCGATGTCAGCATTGAGCTGTTTTCGCTTTGCCGGCATCTGAAATATGAGCAGCGGGCAGAGCGTCAATATCACTGCGGCAATGATCGACGGCAGCCCGAAGCCGCTGACGAACGACAGTGCAAAGAGCAGCGTGCCGAATACCGCACAGCCCGCTACATTGCCCGCCGCAATGCGCCACATCAGCCGCTCGTCATCAAAGACGAGATATGTGAGTGCGACGCCGCCAAGCGTCAATACGATGAGAAAAAGGGCAGAGACCAACATTCGCCAATGTTAAACTTTTCAATAACTTACCTTACCTGCGGGTGAAAATAAACCCGCCGTCCGTCGCGTTGTGCGGCGGCAGAAGCGTCAAACGCGTTCGGCCAGCAGCCGCTCGACATATTTCGCGATAACGTCGGCCTCAAGATTGACGGCGTCGCCGGGCTTCAGCAATGAAAGATCGGTCAGCTCCCACGTTTTTGGGATGACGGCGACATCGAACTCACCTTCACGCAATGCGGCGACCGTAAGGCTGATGCCCTCAACGGCGACCGAGCCTTTGAAGACAAGGTATTTTGCGAACTCACGGGGAAAGGCGACCGTTACCGTGTAGAAATCGCCTTCAGCCGCAGCACCGGCGAACGTGCCGGTCGTATCGACATGGCCTTGTACGATGTGGCCGCCAAGGCGTGTCGCAGGCGTTACCGCGCGTTCTAGGTTGACACGCGAGCCGGCCGCAAGCCGCGAGAGCGTCGTCCGCTGCAGCGTTTCGGGCGAGATGTCGGCCGCAAAGCCGTCGGCGGCAGGCTCCATTGCCGTTAGGCAAACGCCGTTCACCGCTATCGAATCGCCCGCGCGGACATCCTCGGTAACGAGCGTTGCGGCGATCTCGATCCGCGAGCCTGCCTCGTGTTCGTGGATAGCGGCGACAGTGCCGAGTTCTTCAATGATGCCGGTGAACATAGCTGCTAAAATTCCTGAGTGAGCCGTGCGGCCATTCTGTTACTTGGGCAAGTTGATTATATAGTAAATGAGCAGGTGCGGCGATGCACCTATCGAATATGGCCGAACAACAAGCAACATCACAGCCGCCAAAACTTCGAACCGCACAGGGCGGCCCCGACAATGATTCTGTCGCAGACCTGATCGAATGGTTCCTCAACTACGACGAGCGGACCGCCCGCTTGCGGCATCCGCACTCGAATGAACTTTTTATCTGGAAGCAGGCCGATGACGAGGCGAACGGCGTTGCGACATATCCGTTCGAGAGTGCCGAGGCAAGGTTTGCGATCGGTGCAGTTCAGGCGCTGCGTGAGAATAATTCCGAGCCGATGCTCAGCCTTTGGATCGGCGATTGCCTGCAGGCACTGCACGATGCACGCGAGCTTCGTACCGAGATGACGGAGGCATTCGGGCTTGACAAGGCGGACGCCGAAGCGTCACCGCTCGCAAAGGCCGAACTCCTGCCCTCGAACGACGAAAAACGTGCGTATCTCACAAGCTGCTGGCTCGAAACGCTTTACACCGCCGAAGCAAGACTGCTGGGCTGGGCGTATCAGGACATCTACGGCAAGCCATTCAGTGCATAAGTCGCATTAGTTACCTGAAGGTCTCGCATTGCTTCATACTGCCCGACTGCATGCCGCGCGTAAGCCACTGCATACGCTGCTGGGCCGAGCCGTGCGTGAAGGAATCGGGGACGACGTAACCTTGCGTCCGTTTTTGGATCATATCGTCGCCGACCGCCTGCGCGGCACGGATCGCCTCTTCGGCATCGCCTTGGTCGAGGCGGCCTTGTTTCGCCGCCGTGTTTGCCCAGATGCCGGCGTAGCAATCGGCCTGAAGTTCGAGAGCCACGCTCAGGCGGTTCGAGTTGCCTGCACGCTGCACTTTGTCCATCGTGCCCATTAGATTCTGTATATGATGCCCGAATTCATGAGCGATCACGTATGCCTCAGCGAAATCGCCGGGCGCACGGAATTCACGCCTCAGCTCATCAAAGAAAGCAAAATCGAGATAAAGGTTGTAGTCGCCCGGGCAGTAGAAAGGCCCGGTCGCCGCGCTTGCATAGCCGCAGGCGCTCGCGACCTGTCCGGTGAAAATGACTAGCTTCGGCGGCCGGAATTGTATGCCGGCCTGCTGCGGAAGTACCTGCTTCCAAGTATCCTCGAGGCTGCCTTCGATGGCCTTTGCAAACGCCATATTCTGATCGTTAGCCGGCTCCGGCCTGTTCGCCGCCGGCCCTGAGACGGGCGGCTGTTCGGTCAGCAACGCGCTCGGGTCGCCGCCGCACATATAGATCGCGAGAGCCAGCAGAAGGATCCCGATACCACCACCGCCGATCGCTATTCCGCCGCTTATGCCGCGCCTGTCCTCAACATTTCCGCTTGGCCGCAGATCACTCCAACGCATACCACATTCTCCTTATCGAACAGAATTCTAGCATTGTAGCACTGATTGGAAAAAGCTGAGACATTGTGCTGATATCACCGCAAAATCTTGACATATCGGAAGTTAGAGGATTATCATTCAAGACGTTCCTAGGTTTTCGGCTTACTCCCGCACTGGCATTCTTTTCAAAAGGAGGCAGAATGATAAAATTAGACATCGTAAACCTGGTGGCAGAGCGTACGGGTGTGGCAAAACAAAAAGCTGAAAAGGTAGTAGATTCTCTTTTTGAAGCTATGAAAGAAGCTCTCGCCGAGGGCAAACGGATCGAACTTCGCGGGTTTGGCGTCTTTGTCGTAAAGGACCGCAAACGCGGCGTGGGACGTAATCCGCGGACAGGCACCGAGGTGCCGATCCCAGAGGGCAAGACCATACGATTCAAGCCGGGTAAGGAACTTTCGGCAAAAGCCGTCGGCTAGTTCCTTGTAGTAACGAAAACCATACAGCGCGGGCCGCAGAACGACGCCTTCGGGTTTGCGGGCACGCGCTTTTAGCATCATGCGAACCGATGACCGATCAGAGCAGTATTTATCGGCAATACATTCCGCCTCCGCCGCCAAAGCCTGACAGCCGCACGATCGCGCGTCATCTCCTTCTTTTGCTTATCACGTTCTGTACGACAATGACGGCCGGAACGCTCTATCCTTTCGGGCCGATAACGACGCTGCCCGAAGGCGACCCGCAGACATTCAGCGAGTTTCTGACATTTTTGTATCAAATGCCCGAAAAGTATATCGGGCTGGTCGGGACGGCGCTCAGCAAGATGTTCACCGACCCGGGCGTAATGGCCGACGGCGTAACGTTCGCGTGCTCGCTGCTCTTCATACTCTTTTGTCATGAGATGGGGCACTATATCGCCTGCCGCATCTATCGCGTCGATGCAACTTTGCCGTTCTTTCTGCCGACGCCGCCGCTGATCGGGCCTGCCGGCACATTCGGCGCGTTCATAAAGATACGCTCGCCGATGCCCTCGCGGCGTGCTGTTTTCGATATCGGTGTTGCCGGGCCGCTCGCGGGTTTTATCGCACTTCTGCCGATCGCCGTTTGGGGCATCGCGACAATGCAAACGGCAACTCCTGTACAGATCGCGAATTCATCCGGCGAGCTTGTATTCGGCGACCCGCTGCTGATGCGCTTTATTGCGTATCTTTTCGGGATCGACCTGAATTTCGGCGTGGGCAACTCATTTTATTATGCGGCTTGGGTCGGTGTACTGGTTACCGCACTTAACCTGATCCCTGCGGGGCAGCTTGACGGCGGACACGCATTATTTGCCGTCTTCGGGCGTGCGGTGCATCAATGGTCGGGCCGGATCGCGTTCGCGGCAATGGCTTTGTTGTCGATAGCGGGAGCTTACTTTTACTCAAGCCCGAGCGGCTTCCTGATAGCGGTGATCCTCGCGGTAATGATGAAGGTCGGCCACCCGACGCCTCTCGATGACACGCCGCTTGACGCAAAGCGCAAGCTTGTCGCCCTGATCACATTAGCGATATTCGTTCTCTGCTTTGTGCCGTTCCCGATACAGATAAATTAGCTCGTTTGCGGCAGAAGGCCCTTGATCTCTTTTACCATACGCTCAACATCTTCGTCGCCGTCGAGTGCGATCATAAATAGGTCGTAGCTCGTCTTGATGCACACCATTCCGTTGCCGAAGAACCAGATGCCTTCGAGCAGCGGGCTGCCGCCGATGATCGAGCCGATCGGGAAGCCCGTGATGTTCGACGGGTCGAGGACATTGGTCATCATAACGGCACCGGATGCGAATGCGAATGCCCCGAGCAGCGGAGCGCCGACGCGCTTTGCGAGGTCGCGTTCGAACTGTATCCTTTCGGCGTCTGCCTGATTGAGAGCGCCTTTCTTGATAAGCTCCTCGCGGCGTTTCAGATAGCCGTCGAAACGCACGGCAAGTTCTTTGACCGTGAGTGTCGGTATCGCTGAGTTCATCAGCCAGTGCGAGCTTAGGCCCGTGAAAACAACGCCGAGGCCGGCGCCGATCGCCATCGAAACGCCCGTTGTTGCGGCCTTTACCGGATCATCGGCGGCCCACGCGGCTGCCTTCTTTGCCGAGGAGATCGCCGCATCAAGGGTAGAAGCGAGGCTCGCCCCAAAACCGACAACACGCGATGCATGCTTTGCACCGGCGCCGACCGTGGTGAACGTATCGGCGGCGATGCCTCCGGCGCGTTCGGCGACATCGACTACCGCTCCGCCCGTCCTCATTCCTGCGTCAACGGCTGCGTCGCGCACGGGTTCGCTGGCGTCCCAAGCCTTTTGGGCGGCATCGGTCGCAGTATCGATCGCGGTTTCCGCCAGATCGACGGCCTTGCGGCCGAGTTCGCTTTTATTCGCCTCTTGCTTTACGTAGCCCGCGCCTGTTTTGGCTGCATCGACGAGCGTTTTTGCGCCGTCCTCGATCTTTTCCTTCAGGCCGAGCTGCGAATCGATCTCTCCCAGCTTATCGGTCGCCTTTTTCGTCCAAGCGTTGAATTTATCTTTATAGTCACTCATACCTAAGTTTTATCACAGGTTCGATGACGATAGATACGCTTTTGTCAGGCGTAATGTTCGGCGCAGCAGACGTCTGTGATAATCTTTCGACTGTATGGCGTTAGTGAAATGCCCGCAGTGCGGTAAAGAGGTTGAATTCGCAGGCAACGACTTTCGTCCGTTCTGTTCGGAACGCTGCCGTTTGCTCGATCTCGGGGCGTGGGCCGACGGCGAATATGCGCTGCCCGCCCAGACCACGGAACTGAGCGAAGAGGATCGCATCCGCATCGAGCAAGCGAAGGAGGAACGAGATGACAGCAATGCTCCTTGATATGAATCCGCTTGGCGGCGGTGTCGGCATCTTTGCGGCGGTCGCTTTTTTTCTGACCTTTGCTGCGGTGGGCCTCATTGCATTCAAGGTTCTCAAGAGGTCGGTGCAGATGAGTGTCAGGATACTAATCGTTCTGATCACGCTTGCAATCGGAATTGCAGGGACGCTTGCCATCTACTTCGCCGCGACAGGGCCAAGCCCGCGGCCGCGGCCTGCGGCACGTCCCGGCCCGCAAAGATAAGCCGAATGGATCCGACAAAGCCTGCTTCAGAAGCGCGCGGCCTGCGAAGATTCGCAAATATGCCGCGAAATGTCGTTGCGCTGAGCGCCGTCAGCCTGCTCAACGATACGTCAAGCGAGATCATATATCCGCTGCTGCCTGCCTTTCTCGCACTTGCTGTCGGTGCGTCGCCTTTCGCCATCGGGCTGATCGAGGGTTTTGCCGAATCACTTGCAAGCCTTCTGAAACTTGTCTCGGGCTATTTAAGCGACCGTTTGGGGACGCGGAAGATGCCGGTACTGCTCGGTTATGCCGTTGCGGCATTGACGCGGCCTTTACTCGGGTTTGTTGGAAGTTGGCCGGGCGTCCTTGTGCTACGCTCGGCTGACCGCATAGGCAAGGGCATACGCGGCGCTCCGCGCGATGCGATCATTGCGTCGAGCGTATCGGTCGAGCGGCGCGGTGCCGCATTCGGATTCAATCGTGCCGCAGATCATCTCGGGGCCGTCTTTGGGCCGGTCGCGGCATTTTTCCTTTTGACGTACTTTGCCGCCGATCCGAGTTCGCCGAGCGTCGCCGAATATCAGCGGACATTCCTTTTCGCATCGCTGCCGGTCATTGCCGGGCTGTTCGTTATCGCGGCCTTTGTTCGCGATGAACCGGAGGGACGCCGTTCCGAAGCGTCGCCGTCGCTGTCATTTTCCGGCTTTGATAAGAATTTTTGGCGTCTTATGGGCGTCGTAGCTCTTTTTACGCTGTCGAATTCGACCGACGCGTTCCTTCTTTTGCGTGCCGCCGAAGCCGGTATCTCGCCCGCCGTGCTGCCGCTTCTTTGGATGACGCTGCACTTCAGTAAGGTCGTAAGCTCGCTCGCGGGCGGCGTGATGTCGGACAAACTCGGGCGAAAGCCGGTGATAGCGTCGGGCTGGCTGATCTATGCACTGGTGTATCTCGGCTTTGCTTTTGTCAGCTCGGCGTGGCAATGCTGGGCGCTGTTCATTATTTACGGAGCATATTTCGGGCTTACGGAAGGTGTCGAAAAGGCATTTGTCGCCGACCTTGTCGGTGAGGATAAGCGCGGCACGGCATACGGCATCTACAACCTCGCGTACGGCATTACGGTGCTGCCCGCATCATTGCTGTTCGGCTTTTTGTGGTATGAATTCGGAGCGGCAACGGCATTCATCGCAAGTGCGGCCGTTTCGATGACGGCACTTGCGATGTTCCTTACCGTAAAGGGTGCGGCGGCTAAGGCAGCCGAAGCGAATTGAGCATATTCGTGAACGAACGCGAGTACGCTGCGGCGTCTCGTTCGGGCGAAACGGTCGCGATATAGAGCATTCCGCTGTTATTCACCATCAGCGTATAGATCGTAACGCTCTCGACGCGGCGCGTAACGGGCGAGGTGCCGCGAAGCCTTGTAATGAGCGTTTGGCGGCCGGCAATATAGCTGCTCGTCGTGCTGCCCTGCTGACGCAGATATGTGTTTTCCTGAAGCATCGAGCGGATATATTCGTCGTTGGCACTGCTGAGGTCGCCTGACTGCACCTGCATCGCACCGAACATAGCTCCGTGCGTTATGCCTTGGTCGCCGTAAGCTCCTTCGGGTGCGAGCATAAAGCCTTCAGATGTGTCGAATCGCTGCCAGTTCGACGGGTATGAGAAACTGATCCCGCTGCCTGAATACCGCTGTGTGCGTGATGAAGGCGCCGGCACGTTCGTCGTATATCGGCCGCCGGCGGTCGGATTCGAATTGCCCGCAGCACCTTTTTCGATCTCGGCCATTGTCGGTGCCTTCGGCATAGCCCGCAAGCGGGTTTGGACACGCTCGAAATCACGAGTGATCTTTATCGGGTTCGGGCTTACGTTCAAATGGGAAGCCTCTTCGCTGATCCGTTGATAACGGTTGCCCGGATCAGGGTGGCTGCTGAGCCATTGAGGAGTGCTGTTCTTGCTCTCTGCCTGTATGGTCTTAAAAACATTGGCAAGATCCTGCGGATCGTAGCCTGCATCGGCCATTATCTGCGATCCGAGGATATCTGCCTGCGTCTCATACGCGCGGCTGTACTTTGTCATCCACGCCATTGCACCAAGGGCACCAAGCTGTGCTCCTGCCTCGCCGCCCAAGATCGCCCCGCCGAGGATCATGCCGAGCATACCGAGCTGATTTCCGAAGCTGTTTTGTTTTGTGGCTTGCGCGGTCGCATGGCGGAGGGCAACATGCGATATTTCGTGAGCCATGACGCCTGCAAGCTCGCCTTCATTGCGTGCCGCCTCGATCATTCCGCGGTTTACGTACATCGGCCCTGAGGGAAGAGCAAATGCGTTCAGATCGCTGGCATTCACGATCTTGAATCGGTAATCGAAATCCGGCTGCCGAAACCTCGCAGGTATCGCGTTGACGAGCCGCCTGCCGATGCGCCCGACATAGTTAGTCGCTTCGGCATCGCGCAGGATAGGGAATTTCTTCTCGATCTCGGCCGCTGCCTGGTTGCCGAGCTTGACGTCTTCCTGCACCTTGTATTTGTTCTTAGGCATATCGATCCGCGTTTG
The DNA here is from genome assembly GCA_015075585.1 of Chloracidobacterium sp. Lineage (NCBI taxonomy): Bacteria > Pseudomonadati > Acidobacteriota > Blastocatellia > Chloracidobacteriales > Chloracidobacteriaceae > Chloracidobacterium > Chloracidobacterium sp. The sequence continues at coordinate 716,780 of JABTUB010000002.1, read as the reverse complement.
CGCGATCGCCGCCAGCGGCATAACGATCAGTGCAAAAACAAGAGCTGCTGCGGATACTTTGTTGCGAAGGTCGATCGCCTGGGTCTGTTGTCTCATAAGTCCTCTAAGGTTTTCCGCCATTTTAGCACGAGTGGCGGCCTCGCGGGGTATGATGAGCCGTATAACAGCGCGAGTTTGCCGCAGTTATCAGTGGCGGCAAGACGGCTTTTGCAGAGATTTCTTATTTCCTACATTCCACATCCGTATGCAATGTCGAGTATAATCGAGTGCATACGGCGCCTTTGGCGGAACTAATTGAAGCAGCGGTTATGGCCGCACATCCCTTTGAGACCTTTTGAACCGGAACCCGAAAGGGCGGCTATAAGTATGTACGAAATTCGAGTGCAAGTCCTGCAGGGCAGCGGAATGATCGGACGCTTTGTACGGTGTTCGTGCAGCGGAATTGAATATAATAAATGCCTTTATTAAGGAGACCTGACGATGGGGTTTAGTTTCTTACCAAAAGAAGATCAATATTTCGCATTATTTGCGCGTATGAGCAGTAAGCTCGAAGAAGCGGCGAGCGTTTTGCACGAGATGGTGCAGGCGGACAACTCTGAGTTCGATTCATTCTCAAAAAAGATCAAGCATATCGAGCACGAGTGCGACGAGCTTACGCATACCGTTACGACAAGGCTCAACAGCTCTTTTATCACGCCCTTTGACCGTGAGGATATCTATACGCTTTCGGTCGCTCTCGATGATGTCTGCGATTACATCGACTCATCGGCCCGTGCGATCGTAATGTATGACATTCACGAGATCCACGAGAATGCGGTCAAACTCGCCGCAGTTATCAAGAAGCAAGCCGCCGAAATAAAAAGCGCTGTCGATCTGCTCGAACGCGGCAAAGGAATGAAGCCGCATCTGCTCGAGATACAACGCCTCGAGAACGAAGCTGACGACATCTATTTCGGTGCGATGGCCGATCTTTTCAAGCACTCAAGCAACCCGCTCAACATCATCAAGTGGAAGGCCTTTTATGAACTGCTCGAAGCTGCTACCGATAAATGCGAATATGTCGGCAACATCATCGAAAGCATCGTGCTGAAACATAACTGATACCCAAGCCAAACCTCTTATGGATCAAGTATCTTCAGCAACCGTCATCGCGATCGTTATCATTCTGGTCGCACTTGCGTTCGACTATGTCAACGGCTTTCACGATGCCGCTAACTCCATTGCGACGGTTGTTGCTACTCGCGTGCTCTCGCCCGGAGCCGCCGTTGCGATGGCCGCTTTTTTTAACTTTATTGCCGTAATAGTATTCGGCACTGCTGTCGCAAAGACGGTCGGCGGCGACCTCGTCGATATTCATATGCTCGAACAGCAGACGCGTCTTTACGTGCTGCTTGCGGGCGTCTTGGGTGCCATCTTCTGGAACCTGATCACATGGTATCTCGGCCTGCCGACGTCAAGTTCGCATGCACTTGTGGGCGCGTATGCCGGAGCCGCAATAACGGCCTACATAATCCAAAAGGGCACGTCAGCGGGCGTTGAGGGCATGCTGAAGCCCGAAGGCTGGATAAAGACGCTGGCTTTCATCGTGCTTTCGCCAACCATCGGATTGCTGCTCGGCTTTGGCTTGATGGTGAGTGTTTACTGGATATTTCACCGCGTATCCGTGCGCAAGGTCGACCGCATCTTTCGCATCGGCCAACTTTTCTCCGCAGCTTCGTACAGCCTCGGCCATGGCGGTAATGATGCCCAGAAAACGATGGGCATTATGACGATAGCACTCGTGGCGGGCGGTTTTCTGAATATGACGCCGGACGGCAAGCTGCCGGACGTACCGCTTTGGGTCGAGGTCTCTGCTTGTGCGGCGATCGCTCTCGGAACGCTCTCGGGCGGCTGGCGTATCGTCAAGACAATGGGTACGAAGATCGTAAAGCTGCAGCCTGTCGGCGGTTTTTGTGCCGAGGCGGCCGGCTCGATAACGCTCTTTGGCGCGACGGCTCTCGGAATTCCCGTTTCGACGACGCACACTATTACCGGAGCGATCGTCGGGGTCGGATCTGCAAAGCGGTTCTCGGCAGTGAAGTGGGGCGTCGCAGGCCGCATCATCTGGGCATGGGTGCTTACTATCCCTGCCGCCGCGTTGATCGCTGCCGCATCGTATGCGGTGCTGCTTTTGTTTGAAAAGATCACCGGCGTCGCCTAAAACTTCACCAACCGAATAGGCCTTGCACGCATACTGCAAAAGTGTCATCATTTTTTTATGTCAGCAGTAGCAGAAGCGGTACGTCCGTTGGAAGATTTTCTCGTGATGTCCGATGAGGATGTTGCGGAGTCGATCGTCGAGTCAAAGCGTGAGCTTGGTGACCGCGTCGTAATTCTCGGCCATCATTATCAGCGTGATGATGTGGTGAAGCACGCCGACCTTACCGGCGACTCATACCAACTGTCGGTAATGGCGTCAAAGGCGGATGCGGAATACATCGTGTTTTGCGGCGTACACTTTATGGCCGAATCCGCGAATATTCTCGGCAAGGACGGCCAGACCGTTGTTCTGCCCGACATGGGCGCCGGCTGTTCGATGGCGGACATGGCTTCGGTCGAAGAGGTTGAGGATGCATGGGAACAGCTCGAGGAGATCGGCGTACTCGAACAGCGTGTTGCACCGATCACCTATATGAACTCGTCTGCCGCGATCAAGGCTTTCTGCGGCCGCAACGACGGCGTGGTCTGTACGTCATCGAATGCGATACCGCTCTTTGACCATTATCTTAAGAATTTCGACAAGCTGTTCTTCTTTCCCGACCAGCATCTCGGGCGCAACACCGGGGCAAAATTCGGCATACCGCTCGACAAAATGATCGTTTGGGATCCGCATAAGGAACTCGGCGGAAATCCGCCCGAGGCCGTGCATGACGCGAAGCTGATCCTTTGGCGTGGCCACTGCTCGGTACACGGCCGCTTCAAGGAATGGCACGCCGATCAGGTGCGTGAGGAAGTGCCGGGAGTAAAGGTTCTCGTACATCCTGAATGCCCGCACGAGGTCGTGGTTAAGAGCGACCTTGACGGTTCGACATCGTTCATCATCAAGACCGTGGAAAATTCTCCGAGCGGCTCAAAATGGGCGATCGGCACCGAGGTCAACCTCGTCAACCGCCTCAAGACACGTTTCCCGGACAAGGACATTCGGCTGCTCGCCCCCGACCTGTGTATGTGTGCGACGATGTTTCGTATAGCACCGCAAAATCTCGCATGGGCGCTCGACAACCTCGCCGCGGGCAATGTGGTGAATGAGATCGTCGTTGATGCTGAGACCCGACACTATGCCAACGTCGCCCTCGGCCGTATGATCTCGCTGACCGAGAACAAGAACTGACGGGCAAGGCACACGGCTGTACCGCGTTGATGTCAAGAAAATAGGTATGTTGGCGGCATGCCGTCGGCGCAATGTCGGCGTTACTTTCTAAAAACGACTTTTACAAGTTCGTGGGCAGTAGAATAAACGGCCTTTTATCCCGAAAATGTTGCAGTTACGCCCATATTTCATTGCATGTGCAAGGACGAAACAGAGGCAGTGGCGGCTGTGTCCTCAACATTTCGTGATAAGTAAACATACGCCACTGGGTCTATTGCCACGTCGCATTATTTCTAGACCATTCCTATCGAACAAGCAAGTCCGTGGCTTTTGATCATCTTACATACGCATTTGGAAGAGGCAGATCACCTGTTGTGCCGAATTGTCGGATGAGGGTGCCTGCGGCTGAGCGCTGGATGTACCACGTCGAGGTCGAAGGCCTAAATACACCAGCATCCTGTTTGCCGTCGCCGTCGTAGTCGCCTGCAACTGGTAGGTCGGATGAAATACCAAAGGTGAAAGCGTAGTAGGTCTGATTTTCACTCCTTAATACAAACCATTGCCCTGTCGAAGGCCGCCAAATAGTTATATCGGCCTTACCGTCACCGGTAAAATCGCCGCCCTGTACGGTCTTATCGGTCGAGGCTCCGAATTGATACGCGACAGTACCAAGCGACGAACGCTGAAGCCACCACTGTCCGACACTTGGCCGGTAGATTGCGCGATCCCAGATACCATCGCCGTCATAGTCCGCAGCAACTGGAACATCGCCGCTTGATCCAAATTGCTGGATAGACGTGCCGCCGGTTGAGCGACTAATATACCATGTTGAGTTTGATGGGCGAAATACAGCCGCGTCAACCTTTGCATCGCTGTCGAAGTAGCCCGGAACGGGCACATCGCCGCTAGTACCAAAGGGGAAGGCGTAGTATGAGAAATCTTCGCTCCTAAGAACGTACCATTGTCCCGTATAGGGTCGGAAGATTGCAAAATCACTCTTACCGTCACCGGTAAAGTCCCCGGGTGTAACTCTATCAGTTGATGCACCAAATGTGACCGCTCCGTTGGTGCCGTTACTACTGCGCAGCCACCACCATTGGCCGTTCGACGGTCGAAAGATGGAAAGGTCCGAGATATTGTCGCCGTCAAAATCGCACAATTTCCTCGATTGTGTGGTCGATGATCCGGCCTGGTTGACTGTGAATGTTTGGCCGGCGATCGTGATCGTTCCTAATCGATTCACTCCGGTGCTGTTTGCAGCGACGAAATAGCCAACTGTTCCGGGGCCGACGCCACTCGAGCCGCCGGTGACGGTGATCCAGCTTGAGCCCCCGCCCGATGGTGTGTATGAGAAGGAATCAATGCCGATGTAATTTGAGTTATCTCCGTTCGGCCCTCCATTCTCGACGAAGTACCGGAAGGCCAGTCGGCCATAGGTTTGGCCTGAAAGCCCAGACATTGTAACCGTATATTGTGTCCAAACTTCCGGATAACCACCGACGGTGTAGGTTGGGTTAATATCCGTAATAAGCCCAGTGAAGTCTCCGACGCTCGCTGAGCCGGTTCCGACATTCGTACTTGAACCGTTCAATGACAGCCTGACCTGCAGGCGGTCGGGGAACTGATTCCCGGTTACCGTTCGGGTCCAAAACCGGATCACATCGCCGTTGTTGAATCCAATTGTTGGTGTCAGTAGCCATTCGCTGATCGTGTTTACGCCTGTAGTCGCGTTGAAGTTAGCACCGATATAAGAATCGGCGTTCCCGCTTTGAGATGTGAAGACGGTTGTATTCCCCTGGAACCAACTGGTCGAGCCGACCGGTACGCTGTTGTTCTGTGTGTACCAACCGCTGCCGGGGAGCGTTGCTATATTTGCAAAATCTTCAGAAAATGCGGCTGTCATCAGTGAGTTTTCGCTATAGGCCGCATCGTCGTTTCTCGGGTTTCCATCAGCAACTGCACTGTCGGAAAAATTGTTCGAGACGGCTGTCCATGGGCATCCTGCTGGTGCCGTAACGTTTACGCCGCCCGAACCGCCGCCCGACGAAAAGTTCACGCTTGGCGGATAAATTGAATATGTGCACGCCACATCATCGTCAATGATAGTCAGAACCGCCGTACTCGGAGTTCCAAGCGTGGCCCCGCCCGTCGGATTGCTGAGGGCGATATTTACAGTCTCATTTCCTTCGACTGCGGTGTCGTTGATTACGGGGATGTTAAAAGTTTTGGTGGTTTCACTTACGGCGAAGCTCAATGTTCCGCTCACGGCTGTATAGTCCGAGCCGGCAGTTGCGGTGCCATTCGACGTTGCGTAATTTACGCCGACGGCACTCGTACCACCCGTTCTTGTTACGGTTATCGTTGCATAACCGTCTCCCTCACCCACGTTGTAGGCGGTTGAGCTGAACTGTATGGAACTTTGTGTCCCGACAAGCCAACCAATTTGGTCTCTTGAATATGCGCATAAGGTGTCGGAGTTCGATTTCATCATACAGGCGACGGACTGCGAATTACAGTACTCGCAATTTCCGTTCAGGATCGTTGGTCGCGGGCCGCCTGACGCGCAGGCTCCGCACGATGTACACCCGCCGTAACCAGGCTGGTAATACTCATCACAAGCCCAGAAGTCGTGCCCAGTCTCGTGCGAAAAGACCATTCCAAAATTATTCTCGCCCCAGCCGTCATTGTTAAATAGCATTTGAATGTAAGGACCGCCCATCCACGTAAATGCAAAATGACCGTCAGTAAACGTTGAGGGGGCTGGTGACGGGTTGTAGCCGATGATCACCGAGTAGGCCCAGTCTGACGAATAGGTATTTCTTAGTGCTGTATTGAACGCAGAAAATCTGGTAAAGTTGTTGCCCGATGTAAATCCCAGGTTCGCCATCACTTGGGTTGCCCACTGGACGTTGTCCCCAGACGGATGCAAGATGGGTTCATAACCGATTTGGGTGGCGGGATGTGTTGCACCATACAGTACAGGGGTAAAAGTTAAGCTATATCCGTAAATAGCCGCCTTATTTGCCCACCACGTAAATCCTGACAATGCCCTATTAAAAGTATTCTGCTGATCTACCGACGTCCATGTGTAAACATTTGCGTCGATTGAGCCAGTGCTTTCAAGAAAAAATAGTGCAACAGCGACAGTCCCTGTCATTGCATCGCTATTGCCCAGCGAGGGAGACATTACCTTTCCAGCAAGGTTGGCGTGATAGTCATCGATGTCGATCTCAGGATGCGGAAAACCATCGCCGGATAGCGGATCGCCGGTAATTTGCCGCGCTTTTTCGATCTCACGGCCAAGGCGGCCAGATACCGCCTCGTTAAAATATCGAGCCGTCGCAATCGTAGTTTCATCTTTCACCGGCAGCGCAGAAAGATCGATCTCACTAAACGAGATCGATCTAATTCCGCTCTTGCCGGCGAGCTCATTGGCAAGCGAGGCATCGACCCAACCGATCATCAAATGATCGATCAGTATCGCAATATTCGCTCCATGCGTTTTTGCAAATTCAAACGAGCGCAAAGCATCTTTGCGGCCACTTGAATCAAGAATAAATATCGCAAGACCCTGTTGCCAATCACCACTTTGCGAGGGGCTGTGAACATGTTCAGCTCCTTCATAGTAAGACTTGAACGGTTCAAAGCCATTCGTCAGGCTGCAGTAGCTTCCAATCCAATTGCTGCTTTGTTGGTTAGCGGATGCGGTCTCGGTAACCGCAACGAAAATAAGTGCAATAGCCATTGAAAGAAATATCGATCGAGTGGGTTTCGTCTGCATAAAATTCTCCAATTGCCGGTCACGCAAAGATATGGTGAGGCTGAAAGTTGTCAATAAAATTGTGCTTCAAAGTATTCTAGAATAAATCTTAAAAATTACAAGCAAAAATTTTTGATACGAACGGCATTCGGTTTTCTTACTCCGAAACGTGCTTCGAGAACACATACCGCTGCTGGTGAAGATACATGTTCGACATTGGCGGGACTTCGGTCGCGCTGAACGAGAACGAGGGATGTTTCAGCGCTCGGTTCTTACGAACAACGCACGTATTGTTCGAAGGTGTTTATTTGACGGGACCGTCGCTACCAGTGAGGTCGTCGGCAACTGTCTCATGGGTCGGTATGCGGAGCCGCGGCATAGTACCGGATCACATGATCGTTCGCCAAATGCCCGAAGCGGACAGTCTTGAGGCCGCTACGGTTACCTAAAACGACTGGGTGGAAAAGTGTGATGCGGTACTATCGAGCGGCGCGTCTTGCTTTCTGCGGCTAACTCTTTCAAAATGTGAGCAAGGAGTTTTAACCATGGGCGATGCCGAAAATGCTGCTATCTCACGCACGCGTTGCAGTGAAATAATGACAAAAAATGTCGTTACCGCATCGAGCGCGGCTACGCTTCGCGAGGTTTCGGCAATGATGCGCGACGGCGACATGGGCACCGTGCCGGTCGTTGACGCCGGGCGTCTCGTCGGCCTTGTTACCGACCGCGACATCGTCGTACGTGCGGTCGCAGAAGGGCGTTCGCCTGATTCACCGATAGACGGTGTGATGACATCGGAGATCTACACGGTTGCGCCGGATGATTTTGTATTTCAGGCAGTCAGATTGATGGGCGACAAGCAGGTCAGGCGCGTGCCGGTTACAAATGCCGACGGTACCTTGGCCGGCATTATCGCTCTCGCGGATGTTGCACTCGGAACCGAAGACGAACGCGAGATCGCCGAGACCATCGAAGAGATATCGAGCGGCGCATCTTTCTGGGGCAGAACATAGAATGCACGGCCCTTTAGCCGTATATTGCAGTTTCAGGATCGCTTAGGATCGACCGTGATCCGATACCACAATGGCAAGATCGATAAATCGGCACTTTCAGTTCATCGGCACATCAAAGAATGTGGGCAGCGGCAAGCTCTGGTATCCGGCCGCTGACGTCTATCAAACCCCCGAGGGATGGGTCGTCAAGGTCGAGCTTGCGGGTGTCTCACCCGAGGATATCGAGCTTGATATCCAAGGCAATGTGCTTTATATCGCAGGCTCGCGAAAGGACCGTTCGTGCGGCGCCGGCGCGTCGTATCAGCAGATGGAGATCACGTACAGCAACTTTGAAAAGACGCTGCATTTTCCCGCCGCCATTGAGGGTGCTCAGATAGAGCATCAATTCGAGAATGGCCTGCTGATCATCCACTTGAGGAAACAAGCGGCAAACAAGAACGCCGCGTAACACACCGCGTCCAACGCCGCTGCCGCTCTTCTGCCGACCGAAGCGACAGGAATGGAATTGACGCAAGCAAAGATCGATTATGTCCGATAAAGAGACCACGCAAAAGGCCGATGATGTTCAGGCATCGGTGCCCGATAAGCTTGAACTGCCCGTTCTGCCGCTTCAGAATACGACACTCTTCCCGGAAACCGTCGTGCCGCTCGCCGTCGGCCGCGAACGTTCGGTACGCGCGACCGAGCAGGCACTTGCGACGGAAGAAAAGCTGCTGGCCTGTATCACCACGCGGACCGAAAATGTCAACGGTGATGATGCCGCACCCGGCGACCTGTATAAGATCGGCACTGTGGTCAACATAAAGCGGATGATGCGCAATGACGATGTGATGCAGCTCATCGTGCAGGGCGTCCATCGCTTTGAGATCGTCGAGTGGCTCACGGAGCAGCCTTATCTGAAAGCGCGGGTCGTGATGCTGCCGCAGCTTCGCCGTGTTGACGATGAAGAGGTCGAGGCACTTAAACGTAATATACAGAGCATGATACAGGAAGCTCTCGCTTTGCTTCCGAACGTGCCGCCTGAGATAAGGATGGCCGTGATGTCACAGGAAGATCCTGTGCAGCTCGCATATTTTCTTGCCTCAGTACTCGATCTCGGCACCGAGACCGAGCAGAAAATGCTCGAGTCTTCGACCGTTGACGGGCTTTTGACGCTGACGCATGCCGCGCTTGCGCGTGAGCTTGAGATCATGCAGATCCGCTCGAAGATCGCAACCGAAGCACAGGTCGAAATGGACAAGTCGCAGCGTGATTATGTGCTGCGGCAGCAGATGAAGGCGATCCAAAAGGAACTCGGCGAGGACGAGGGTGAAAAAGCTGAAGCTGAACAGCTTCGCGAGCGTCTCGAAAAGGCTGACCTGCCCGACGATGTCCGCAAAGAAGCCGAACGCGAACTTAAGCGAATGGAGGCATTGCCGCAGTCGGCACCGGATTACCACGTTATCCGCACTTATCTCGAATACATCCTTGAATTGCCGTGGCGTAAGTCGAGTGAAGAAAAACTCGACCTTGCCGAAGCGCGAAAGGTACTCGACGAGGATCATTTCGGCCTCGAGGACATAAAGGAACGCATCCTGGAATCGCTAGCCGTCGTAAAGATGCGGCCCGACAGTAAGTCGCCCATCATTCTTTTTGTCGGCCCGCCCGGAGTCGGCAAGACGTCGCTCGGGCGTTCGATAGCGCGGGCGTTGGGACGCGAATTCGACCGCATGAGCCTCGGCGGTATGCGCGATGAAGCAGAGCTTCGCGGTCATCGCCGAACGTACATCGGGGCGATGCCCGGCCGTATCATTCAGTCGCTGCGGCGTGTCGGCGTCAATAATCCGGTGATGATGCTTGATGAGATCGATAAGCTCGGCAACGATTTTCGAGGCGATCCGGCGTCCGCACTGCTCGAGATACTTGACCCGGCTCAGAACAACACATTCCGCGACAATTATCTGGATCTGCCTTTCGATCTCTCAAAGGTTTTCTTTATCGCTACTGCGAATCAGCTCGGGCCGATCCCGATGCCGCTTCGCGACCGTATGGAGATCATTCAGCTCGCCGGCTACAGCGACCGCGAAAAGCTGGGCATCGCCAAGCAATACCTCTTGCCGCGTCAGATCACGGAGAACGGCCTCACGCCGGAGCTGTTCGATATTACGGATGACGCGATACTGCTGCTTGCAACGCGCTACACGCGCGAGGCGGGCGTAAGACAGTTGGAGCGCGCGATCGGCAATCTTGCACGCAAGGTTACGCTGAAGGTAGCCGAAGGGCACACGGAAAAGGTAGTCATCGGCAAGGATGATATCAAGGGCTATCTCGGGCCGCCGAAGGTCTTTCCCGAAGAGGCGCGCAGCGAGCTGCCCGCAGGCGTTGCAACTGGAATGGCGTGGACCGAAATGGGCGGCGAAGTGCTGTTTATCGAGGCAACTCTCTTGCCGGGCGGAGGAGGCCTTACGCTTACGGGGCAGTTGGGCGATGTTATGAAGGAATCCGCACAGGCGGCACGAAGCTATCTATGGTCGCATGCTGCGGAATTCGGCATTGACCCCGAGCTTATAAAGAAGAACGGCGTTCATTTGCACGTTCCGGCCGGTGCGATACCGAAAGACGGCCCTTCGGCGGGCGTTACGATGGCATCGGCGCTCGCATCGCTCTATACGGGCCGCCGAGTCCGTCACGATACGGCAATGACGGGCGAGATAACGCTGTCCGGACTGGTGTTCCCGGTCGGCGGCATAAAGGACAAGGTGTTGGCGGCGCACCGTGCGGGTATTCGCCGCATCGTTCTGCCCGACCGCAACGAAGCCGATATAGAAGAGATACCTGAGGACGTGCGGAAAGAGCTGACCATCGTGCCTTGCGCATGGATCAGCGAGGTGCTGAATGCCACGCTCGAAAAGGACATTACCGACCCGCCAAAGGTCGTGCCGCCTGAGGAGCATCCGCCGGAACAAGGGAGTGTCCATATCTGATAATTGCGAAAGAGGCTGCCGAAGATGACAGCCTCTTTGCTTTTGTTCCGGTTGTAAAGCCGTTACTTTGCTCCGCCGGTCGCGAGCTTTCCGATAAGCGAGAAGAGCGGCAGGTACATCGAGATGACGATCGAGCCGATCGTTATACCGAGGAATGCGATGAGCACAGGTTCCATCAAACCGAGCAGGTCGGCGATCGCCGTATCGACCTCTTCTTCGTAGAAGTCGGCGATCTTTCCGAGCATCGCATCAAGGGCGCCGGTCTGTTCGCCGACGCCGATCATCTGGCCGACCATGTGCGGGAACACTTCGGTAGCCTTTAGCGGATCGACGAAATTCTCACCGCGTTCGACGCCGGCACGCACCTTTAGGATCGCATCCTCGATAATGACGTTGCCGGCCGTTTTTGCCGTGATATCAAGCGACTGCAGGATCGGTACGCCGGATGAAAGCAGCGTCGAAAGTATCCGTGAGAAACGAGCTACCGCGACCTTTCGCAGGATGCTGCCGATGATCGGGGCCTTCAGCAGAAGGGCATCGATCTGCCAGCGGCCCTTTGGCGTCTTGTAGTAATAACTAATGCCAACGGATGCGGCGATTATCGCGACAAGCGAGGTCAAGCCGCCCCAACCTGCGAGGAAGCTACTGATTGCCATCACGATACGCGTCGGCAGCGGAAGCTGTTCGCCGGGGCCTAAAAGGCCGAGAAATATCTGCTGGAACTGCGGGATGACGACGATCATAATGATCGCGATCGCACCGATAGCAACAAGGATGACAGCGGCCGGATAGATCGAAGCCGACACGATGCTGCGCTTCAGTTTGACGACCTTTTCGATCAAGGTGGCAAGGCGTTGGAGGATCAGATCGAGCACACCGCCCGTTTCGCCGGCCTCGACCATGTGAGTGAAGAGCTTATCAAAGACCTTCGGATGTTTGTCGAGGGCCGCGTAAAGCGTCGAGCCTTCCTCAACACTTTGCCGCACATCACGGAGAATGTCCTTAAAGAATGCATTCTGCTGCTGCTCGGCAAGGATATCGAGGCACTGCACGAGCGGCAGGCCCGCATCGATCATCACCGAGAACTGTCGTGTAAAGACCGCAAGCTCGTGCGCCTTGACCTTCTTGCGTCGGCCGAGCTTTGGTATGGATATCTCGCGGCCTTTTTCTGAGGCCTGCGTCATAACGATCTGTTCACGACGCAGCAATGCGCGCAGTTCATCCTGCGTCGCTGCTTCGCGCTCACCGCTGACGAGTTCATTCAAGCGGTTTCTTCCCTTAAAAACGTATGTAGCCATTTCTTGCGTCTGCTCCTTTCGGTAGGTAGAAAAAGGTCAGTCTTTACTAACGGGTGTTCGGCCTTTGGCCGATAGGGCGGCCTTGTGCGTAGGGGCTTGCATGGCCGCTTGCAGTGCCGTTCGTTCCGGTGCGGGTGCCTGCAACGCCCGGACGGACGCCGCCTCCGTAGGAAGTGTTCAGCCCGCTGCCGCGCTCGATCAGCTCCTTGAGTTCGTCCGCGTTCGATGTCCGCTGCATCGCCGTCTCGATCGTTATCGTCCGGCTGTGAACAAGCGATGCCAGGGCCTGATTGAAGGTCTGCATCCCGAACTTATCCTGTCCGGTCTGCATCATCGAATATATCTGGTGGATCTTGTCCTCTCGGATGAGGTTTCGGATAGCGGCATTCGGGATAAGTATCTCCAACGCCATACAGCGTCCGTCGCCGGAGGCTTTCGGCAGGAGCGATTGGCAAAGGATACCTTCGAGTACAAGCGAGAGCTGTGTCCGGACCTGTGCCTGCTGGCCCGCGGGGAATACGTCGATGATACGGTTGATCGTCGAGTATGCGGAGTTGGTGTGAAGCGTTGCGAAGGTCAGGTGGCCCGTTTCGGCGATACGAAGTGCCATCTCGATGGTTTCGAGGTCACGCATTTCGCCGACGAGCACGACGTCAGGGTCTTGCCGAAGCGCCGTGCGAAGGGCATCCGCAAAGCTGTGTGTGTCGGCTGCGACCTCACGTTGATTGACGACGCAGTTCTTGTGGCTGTGAAGGAATTCGATCGGATCCTCGATCGTCAGAATGTGGTCATGGCGATCGATATTGATCTTATCGATCATAGAGGCGAGGGTCGTTGATTTACCCGATCCGGTCGGGCCGGTTACGAGAACGAGGCCGCGGGGCTTTTTGCAGAGGTCGGAGACCACTTGCGGCAGGCCGAGAGCGTCGAAGGTCTTTATCTCATAAGGGATCGCTCGGAATACCGCACCGACCGCACCTTTTTGATTGAAAAGATTGGCACGAAATCGCGACATACCTTTCAAACCGAACGAAAAGTCCAGTTCGAGGTTCTCTTCGAAGCGGTGCTTCTGCGCATCCGTCAGTACGCTGTAGGCGAGACGCTTGGTATCTGAAGCACTCAGCGGTGCAAAGCCCGCGAGTGCCGACAGATGCCCGTGAATACGTACCTGCGGAGCTGAATTCGTCGAAAGGTGGAGGTCGGAGCCGCCCGCGTCCGTCATCTTGCGGAGAAGGTCGGGCAATGTAACCTGAGACTCGACAGATGCCTGATTCTCGTAACTCATAATGCTTGATTATTCCCTTGTTGATGCACGCTGAACACCCCGAACCCGATTCTGGAGCGAGTCGATGACCTTTTCCGATTCGGCGGCAAGACGCTCTTCCTGATCGACAGGCGAGTTCGTCGCAACACTGTAAATGCGGCCGTCAACCTCGGTGAAATAGTACATACGCGATTCGATCTGGCCGCTGCGGTTCTGCGATTGGGCGACAACAACATAGACCTGGCGTCCGCCGATCTCTTTCTGATAGTCGTTGACCACCCAGCCGTTCTCTTGGATCATCTTGTTGATCACATCGCGGCGAAGGGCCGTCGTCGCAACACCGCCGACCGCCTTTTGCCTTGGCGTGTTGACGCTTTCGCCGGTGGCCGGGCCGATGACGGAGATCGAGGCATTGCCGACCTGCGAGCCGGCCGAATCCTCCACACGGAATCGGAGCTCCGCAGGAGATGACGAGGAAGCGGTCCAGCCCTCAGGAGCACTCTTTCCGTTCGGCAGCTTTGCCGTCTTTGCAGCCTTCGGCGGCTTTGTGGACCTCGTCTCGGGACGGTTCGATGCCGCTGCGGCGCGTGCAAGGCGAAGCTGTCGCAGACGCAGCGCTCTGGCTTTCTTCCTTGCAGCGGCGCGCTTCCGCTGTTTGGCACGGTACTGACGCCACCATGCCTTTGAATATTTGCGGTATCTCTTAACCTTGCGATGCTTCTTGTGCTTTCGCGGCCCCGCCTCAACATTGTCGGTTGAGAGCGGTACGATCACTCCGATGCCGACAAGCAGTGCCATTGATAATGCGATAGCTCTTACTAACATATTGCCTCCGTGGCCCTCTGCTAGAGGACCGTTTCTTTCACCACCTCTTCTATGGTCGTGATGCCTTGGCGTATCTTGTGCAGGCCTGATTCGCGAAGGGTGATCATTCCCAGTTCAATTGCCTTTCTCCGCAGTTCCATCGCGCTTGCGCCGATGATGATGAGTTCACGAAGCTCGTCATTGATCTCCATGACCTCGTAGAGTCCGACACGGCCTTTGTAGCCGGTGTTGTTGCACGTGGCGCAGCCCTTGCCGCGAAAGATCTCGAGTGTCGATGTCTCTTCTGGGCTGAAACCGATCTCAACAAGTCCTTCTTCCGGAACGTTGACCGCTTCTTTACAGTTGCCGCAAATGCGTCGGATAAGTCTTTGCGCCTGAATGATATTGACCGATGTCGCCACAAGGAACGGCTCGATGCCCATATTTACGAGACGCGAAACCGTCGAAGGAGCATCGTTCGTATGCAGCGTCGATAGTACAAGGTGGCCGGTCAAAGCGGCCTTGATGGCGATCTCAGCCGTTTCAAAGTCTCGGATCTCGCCGACGAGGACGATGTTCGGGTCCTGACGCAGGAAGGATCGAAGGGCGGCGGCAAAATTCAGGCCGATCTGCTCCTTCATCTGCACCTGATTGATGCCGGTGAGGTTGAACTCGACCGGATCCTCCGCCGTCATAATGTTCGTCTCGGGCGTATTCAGTGACTGAAGTGCCGAGTACAGCGTGTTCGTTTTGCCCGAACCGGTCGGGCCTGTAACGAGCACCATTCCGTAGGGATTCGCGATCGCCCGCTTGAATTTTTCGAGGCTCTCTTCCTCAAAGCCGAGCTTGGTCATGTCAAGCATCAGCTTGTCCTTGTCGAGCAGACGAAGCACGACCTTCTCGCCGAAAAGCGTCGGCAGGCTGGATACGCGGAAGTCGAGCTCGCGGGAGCGGTTATCGACCTTGACCTTGATCTTGATGCGTCCGTCCTGCGGCAGGCGCTTTTCCGAGATATCAAGCTTGGCCATGATCTTGAGACGCGATATAAGCGGGTCGCGGATCTTGAGCGGCGGGTGCATCACGTCGTACAAGACGCCGTCGATACGGAAGCGGATGCGGAAGTCCTTCTCGTACGGCTCGACGTGTATGTCCGATGCGCCGCGGCGAAGGCTGTCAACCAGCAGGACGTTGACAAGCCGAACGACCGGAGCATCTTCACTTGCCCGTGCGAGAGCTGCGAGATCGATCTCGTCGTTCTCTTCGACGACCTCGAGGTCTTCGCCCTCTGCGGCATCGAATTCAAAACGGTCAAGCGATACGTCAAGATCGTCCGATGTAAGCCGCTGCGGGCCGGCATCGGCCGTACCATTGGCCTTGCCGTGAACGGCCTTTTTGCCGTTGCCGTTCGTTGCCGGAGCGGCTGCTAGCGTTTCGGCCTCCATGGCAAAGGCGGCGTCAAAGATATCGATCTCGTTCGAGCCGACATAGTATTTGCCGATGGCAAGCTGAATCGCCGATTCGGCCGCGATCACAGGCTCAACATTAAATCCGGTCATGAATTTAATGTCGTCCATCGCAAAGACGTTCGTCGGATCGGCCATCGCGAGCGTCAGCGTGGCGCCGACCTTCGAGACCGGAAGTACCGAGTATTTAAGAGCGACCTCGTGAGATATGAGCTTAATAACGTCCTGCCCGATCTGGAAAAGCTCGAGATTGATCGACGGCACACCGTATTGACGCGAGAGAACCGCCGTTACAACATCGTCGGAAACGATGCCGAGCCTTACAAGGTTGGAACCGAGCCGTCCGCCGTGGGCCCGCTGATACTCTAACGCCTCGCGCAATTGCTCCGAGGTTATCAGATTCTCACGGATAAGTATTTCGCCAAGTTTTGCAGACATCTGGATGCGAAGTTCGAGCGGCCAATCGACATCTATTTGGGGGTAAACAGCGCGAGTATGATCCGGTCAAAAAATTTTTGAGAGGCACTAGACCAACGATGACAAACATCGTTGATACTTGATAATACATTGTTTTCTTTTTGGAAGTCAACAACTTGTTTTCGCAAAATGAGAGAAACTTTTCTTTCAAATTGACAGCGAGTTGGTCAGATAGACCGAGAAACAAAAAAGGGCCGCCGACGCGGCCCTGCAAAGGACGATCGGATAGGCTTATTGCGGCTGCGCCGGCGTCTTCTTGAGTTGAGTGATGAAGGAGCGGACCGCAGTTGCCTCGGGAACCGAGGGAAATATCCGCAGGAATTCTTCGTAAACAGCGATCGCATCATCGGGCCGCTGAAGGCGTTCGTAGATCAGCCCGACGATCTGATAAATGACGATGGCGTCAGGTGCGCCCGAAAGCTGCTTGAGTGCCGAGCGCAGGTACTTTGCGCTTTCGGCGTAATTTGCCGCTTCTTCGCTGAACTCGCCGGTACCGCCGGCGAACTCCGCACGGTCTTTGTACAAAAGTCCAAGTCCGGTAAGCGCTTCGGGCTGAAAACCTTTGCCTTCGGCAACGGCACGTTTGAAAGCGGCGATCGCCTTTTGTTCTTCGCCCATTTCCTTGAGGATGCGGCCCTCGACGGCAGTTGCTTCCGCATAGCCCGGGCGCAGTTTGCGTGCCGAGTTGATCGAGCGCAGGGCATCATCGAGGTCGCCCATATCGGTTTGCATCCTTGCCATTGCAAGAAATGCTTCGGGGAACTTGGGCCTTGCCGCTATGGCACGTTCATAAGCCGCGACCGCCTTTTCACGATCAACGAGCGTCAGCCGCTCGGCCTCTTGGAACGCAAGCTCCGCCGGATCGTCCGTTTTCTTCAATGTGATATTGATGGTGCCTTTTTGTGCAGCTCCGAGCGGCTGCTCGATCTGGCTGAATCCGTCGGCACGGACGCGGATCGTGTGAACCCCGGCAGAAACGGTCGAGATCGTGATCGTTCCATCCTTTGCTGTTCTGCCGAATAGAACGCCGTCGACCCAAACCGCCGCTCCCGGTTCGCTTTTGACAGTAATTGAACGAAAAGCCGCAGGGGCACGCTGCGCCGGTATGCTGAGTGCCGCAAACACAAGCAGCATAAAGGCAAATATCGAAAGGTCAGTGAACTTACGCATCTTCATAAGCGAACACCATGTGTCCCATAGGACTGTGCGAACGCCCGTCCGCGTTGCCTGCAAGACGTTTCGGATATCATAGCAGGAAGCGGAGCAGGCTGCGACTTGCAAAAATGCCGTGCAAACCTATAATTAAGAGTTTGTGGCTGGGTAGCTCAGCTGGTTAGAGCGCGGGATTCATAACCCCGAGGTCGGGAGTTCAAGTCTCCCCCCCGCCACCACGTGTTTTTTGGGAAAATTAAAAGAGGCCGCCATTTCGGAGCGGCCTCTTTTTCTGTTTTGAACGGCGGAGGAATTTACTGTCCGATGCCGTTGATGTAGGGAGCGATGATGAGCGAGACGATGGACATCAGCTTGATAAGGATGTTCATCGACGGGCCGGAAGTGTCCTTGAACGGGTCGCCGACCGTGTCACCGGTTACCGAGGCCTTATGCGGTTCGCTCTTCTTAAAGTGCATCTCGCCCTTGATCTCTACGCCTTTTTCGAACGATTTCTTTGCGTTATCCCAAGCGCCGCCGGCGTTATTTTGGAAAATGCCCATAAGGACGCCCGAGACCGTTACGCCCGCAAGCAGGCCGCCGAGAACTTCGGGGCCGAAGATGAAACCGACAAAGACCGGCGTCAATAGGGCGATGGCTCCGGGAGTGATCATCTGTCTGATCGATGCTTTGGTCGAGATGGCAACGCACTTTTCATATTCGGGTTTTGCCTTGTACTCCATGATGCCGGGGATCTCGCGGAACTGGCGGCGAACCTCTTCGACCATGTCCATCGCGGCCTTTCCGACGGCTTCGATGCAAAGGGCAGAGAAGATGAACGGAATCATACCGCCGACGAACAGGCCGCCGAGGACATTCGCTTTATAGATATCGATGCGGTCAATACCCGCGATGCCGACGAACGCTGCGAACAGAGCAAGTGCCGTAAGCGCAGCTGAGGCAATAGCAAAGCCTTTGCCTGTCGCGGCGGTCGTGTTGCCGACCGCATCGAGTGCGTCGGTGCGTCCGCGAACCTCGGATGGAAGCTGGCTCATTTCGGCGATGCCGCCCGCGTTGTCAGCGATCGGCCCGAAAGCGTCGATGGCAAGCTGCATTGCGGTCGTTGCCATCATACCGGCGGCGGCGATAGCAACGCCGTAGAGGCCCGCAAATCTGTATGAGATCACGATGCCGGCCGCAAGCGTAATGATCGGGATGACAGTCGATTTCATGCCGACGGCCAAGCCGCCGATGATGTTTGTTGCGTGGCCCGTGCCGGACTGCTCAACGATCGAGCGGACCGGAGCTTTGCCCATTGCCGTATAATATTCGGTAACAAAGCTCATTATCGCGCCGACCGCGGTACCGACAACGATCGCCCAAAAGACATCCATACGCGTAAATGTGGTCGAGCGGAGCGTTATAGGGCCGTCGGGCAACACCAAGATGACGGCGGCGAGCGATGCCGCAACGGTGAGGATCATTGCTCCCCAGTTGCCGAGGTTGAGGGCGTTCTGCACGGATGAACTGTCATCCTTGATCCGGACAAAGAACATTCCCACGATCGAAAAGACAAGGCCGAGGCCGCAGATGATCATCGGCAGAAGGATAGGCGAGAGGCCGCCAAAGGCATCGTGCACCTTGATCTCTTGGCCAAGCACCATCGTAGCAAGGATCGTCGCGACATAGGAGCCGAAAAGGTCGGCGCCCATGCCGGCCACGTCGCCGACATTATCGCCGACGTTATCTGCGATGGTTGCCGGATTACGTACGTCATCTTCGGGAATTCCGACCTCGACCTTTCCGACAAGGTCCGCACCGACGTCAGCGGCTTTTGTATATATGCCGCCGCCGACCCTCGAAAACAGAGCGATCGACTCGGCACCGAGCGAGAAGCCGGTAAGAACTTCGATAGAGGTTGCCACCTGATCTGCTCCGAGACCGGCGAACATTGCCAAAAAGACGATGAACAGCCCGCCGAGGCCAAGCACTGCAAGGCCGGCAACACCGAGGCCCATGACGGCGCCGCCGGTGAATGATACCTTCAAAGCTTGTTTAAGGCTTGTCCGTGCGGCCTGCGTTGTGCGCACATTAGCTTTTGTCGCGACCTTCATGCCGATAAAACCGGCCGTCGCGGAAAAGACGGCACCGATGATAAAGGCTATGGAAATGACCCAGCTTGAATGTATCTTGCGGCCGCCGATCTCATGCACCGTGCCTGAATAAGCGAGCAGTGCGGCTGTAATGATGACAAAGATGCTGAGCACCCTCCACTCGGCTTTCAGAAAGGCCATAGCGCCGTCGGCAATGTGTCCGGCAAGCTCTTTCATGGTCGCGTCGCCGGCATCTTGTTTGCCGATCCACGACGATTTGAAAGCCATCACCAACAGGCCCAATATACCGAGTGCAGGTACCAAATAGATCACGTAGCTATTCATATTCTTAAACTGCCGCCTGACAAGAGGCGTTCCCGAACAAAGTTAGAAGTTGGTATCGGTCCGCCGTTACTTTTGCGACGGTACGCGGATATCAAAAACGATAATTATGAGATAATCGCGGCGGTTAAACAACTTCAGAGCGGCAAATACCGCGAAATGAGACCGCTGCGAGCCGCAAATTTGAGTATTCGCAGTGCGAATATGTATAATTCGTTGCACGAACGCTGAAGATGTCCAACGCTTGGCGGCGACCTGTTTGCGTACAGCGTCAGGCAATTCATCCGGCATCTGAGAACTGGATTATGACCGAACCGATACTTGCAGCAAAGAAGAATGCACAGGACGAAGGATTTTTCCTTCTGACCCAAATGGCGAATCGCCACGGCGTGATCACCGGAGCGACGGGAACCGGTAAGACCGTTACGCTACAGCGTCTGGCCGAGGGATTCAGCGAACGAGGCGTTCCCGTATTCATGGCCGACATCAAAGGCGACCTCACAGGCGTTACGCAGCCCGGAGGCGGGAATGCGAAAATTGACGAGCGGAACACGCTGCTCGGCATCACGCCCGCTTTCCGAGGCTTCCCCGCGACGTTGTGGGATGTGTTCGGCAAACAAGGCTCGCCGCTGCGAGCGACCGTTTCGGAAATGGGCCCGCTGCTTCTCAGCCGTCTTCTCGGCCTGAACGATACACAGGAAGGCGTGCTCGCCATCGCATTCAAATATGCTGATGACAACGGAATGCTGCTGCTCGATCTTAAGGACCTGCAGGCATTGATGAGATTCGTCGGTGAGAGTTCGAAGGACCTGACGCTGCAGTACGGGAATATCTCGTCGGCATCTGTCGGTGCGATACAGCGCGGCCTGCTCCAGCTCGAACAGCAGGGCGGCAGCATCTTTTTCGGCGAACCTGCGGTAAAGCTTGACGATTTTATGCAGACGCTGGACGGCAAGGGTGTGCTGAACCTTCTCGCGGCGGATGAGCTAATAAACGCACCGAAGCTTTATTCGACATTTCTTCTGTGGCTGCTGAGCGAGCTTTTTGAGAATTTGCCCGAGGCAGGCGACCTCGACAAACCGAAGCTCGTGTTCTTCTTTGACGAAGCTCACCTGCTTTTCAGCGATGCGCCGCAGGCATTGATCGATAAGGTCGAACAGGTCGTCCGCCTTATACGCTCAAAGGGCGTCGGTGTCTATTTTGTAACGCAAAATCCCGCAGATATTCCCGAAAAAGTGCTCGCACAGCTCGGCAACCGAGTGCAGCATGCACTGCGCGCATATACGCCGCAGGAGCAAAAGGGTGTAAAAGCCGCTGCGACATCATTTCGCGTCAATCCTGCACTCGATACCGAACAAACGATCACTGAGCTCGGTGTCGGCGAGGTGCTGATCTCATGCCTCGACCAAAAAGGCATTCCGTCAATGGTCGATAGGGCGTTCGTGATACCGCCGGTAGGCCACATCGGGCCGATCACCGATGAGCAGCGAGCCGCGCTTATTGCAAATTCGCTTGTTGCGGGCGTTTATGACGCGGCCGTCGATCGCGAGTCGGCATTTGAATTGCTCACCGCCAGAGCAGAAGCCCGAATGCAGCAAGAGCAGCAGGACGCCGAGGCGAAAGCTCAAGCCAAGGCCGCCGCTGAACAGGAGAAAGAGGAAGCACGTGCCCAGCGTGCGGCAAGCCGCAACGACAGCCTGGTCGAGTCGATCGCAAAGAGTGCCGCGCGCTCGGCCAGTTCGACGATCGGACGCCAGATCGGCAACTCAATAATCAGAGGCGTACTCGGCGGTATATTCGGCGGCAAAGGCAAGAAGAGCTGGTTTTAGGAATATTGATCCGCAGGGGAAAAATTTACGGCGTTTCGCTTATCGAAGCGAAACGCCGTGAACCTTTTTACACGCGATAGTGCCTACTGTTTTGCAGGGTCGGGCATCGGCGAGTTAGCGGTGAACTTAATAAAGTCTTCCATTCCTGCATCCGTCCCTTTCCGGAATTTCAGTATCTGCGTAAGCCGTTTGCGAAGCTCGGTCGCTTTAGTGTTCTTTGTCGTATCGGCGACCTTAATAGCTCGTGCATAGGCGTCAAGCGCAAAGTCGAGGATCTTATTGATGTTGTCCTCTTCCGTCTTTCGTTCTGCATCGGAGATGGTCTTTGCCGCGACCTTCTTGCCCAATGCTTCTTCGGCTGCGGTATATGATTCCTCGTAATAGAACGCAATGAAGTGATACGGATCGACGTTATCCTTGATCTCAGAAGGATACTGAAGAGCCTGATACATATGTGCTGCGGCCAACTTAAGGTTGGTAGTCTGCGAGATCATCGCGTTAATGTAGTTGAGCCACGCAAGAGCCATATTCTTATCCTTGAACGGTGCATAGTTTGAGGGGCCTTTGCCTGCCAAGATAAGTTCGATGGCTTTGTCGGATACCTTTATTGATTCAGCAGCATGCGTGTTGTTGCCGACGGCGAGGCCGTTAAAGCCCGTATAAGCCAGATTCATCAGGACAGGAACATTATTAGGGTTCTCGGCGAGCAGCTCATTGCCGAGCGAGAATGCCTCGTCAAGCTTTTTATTATCTACCGCTTTGTAGAATGAATCCTCACGATAATGATCGACAAAAGCAGCAACCTGCTTTGTGCCCTTATCCTTTTCACTGCCGAAGCGTTTCAGATACTCCTTGCCGAGTTCGTAGGCCTTTGCCTGATCTTCCGGCTTCTTCGTCTTCGTGAGTGCCGCGATCTCATTAAGCGACTCTTCCCTCGATTTGTTTTGTGCGATGGCGGCAACAGAAAATGCACCGACCATTGCCATCAAAACTGCTACAAAAATTGCTTTCTTCATCGTTTGAGTTTTACTCCCGCCAAATTTATGGAAAAGATAAATAATAATACCTTTCGCCGCATCGGACTAGTGTTTGATGCAAAAAAAATGTCTGAGGGTGTTTTCCAAAAAAGCAGGCCGAAGCAAAAAGTTCGGCCCGCTCTTTCGGTAGGCTCTAGTTCGAGGCTGCTGTGAGTTCAACATTCGTCATCTGATCTTGAACCTGGATCACCTGCGGCACAAGGGTGAAGAGCTTCGACGCTCCGCTTACGGCATAAGTTACGCCGGCCGGCAGGTCGTCGAACCTGAAGTACCCGAAGCTGCTTGTTACCGTGGTGTAGGCAATACCGTGCTGATCCGTAAAGACAACGGCCATTCGCGAGACGCCGCGGCCGCTTGCATCGGTAACACGGCCTTCGACGGTAACGCCGCCGGCGGAGGGTGCGAGGAGTGTGAAGTTGACGTCCGATATGTCGAACCACGGCGCCGTCGAACATTGGATCTTGATCCGCGATGTTGTTCCGGCCGATGGCGGAATGTACGCGTTCTGCGTACCGTCATTCGGAGTGGCGGCCAAGACGAGCAACGGGAATGATAAACCGCCATTGGTCGAAAGCAGGATGTCAACGTTCGGACAACTCACCGGAGCATCGGTCGTATTAGCTACATTCCATGTTATCGTTTGATTCGTACCGCTGTACCATGTAACGCCGGAATTCGGCGAGGTCACCTTGAACGGGCCCGCCGCCGTCGTGATCGTAACGTTAGTTTGTGCCGATCGTACCGCCCCGCCGCCGCTTCGGTTATCGCGGACCGTCATTTGGAATTTCATCGTGCGGTCACGCTGCGACATCAGTTCGCCGGTCAGACAATTGCCGGAAGAACAGTAAGTGCCGACAGCGTTCGTTCCCGAGAATGTCGCCGGCGGCACGTTGGCATTGTTGAGTATGAACGGCAGCGACGGGAAGTACCGCGTCGGGCTTGTTGCCGGCTTATAGCTGCGAAAGATCGGCAGTGGTCCACCGCTGTCGGAGTTAGGTATCGCGTTCGTCGAGCTTCCGGTGTCGTATTCCTCCCAAGTGTATGTAAGCGTATCGCCGTTCGCGTCCGAGCCGCTGCCCGTAAGGACAAAAGGCGTCTGCATCGGTGCAGTGAAATCCGCCGGAACCGTTACCGTCGGAATGCTATTGCCCGTAGATGTGTCAACATCGCACGACTCGCCCGTGCCCGTGATGAATGCGGTCATCTCCTCGAGGCTGATGATATGAAAGTAGTCGTCGCTGTTCCTTTGCAGGTCAGATGTGCCGCAAATTCCCGCATAACCCTGGATCGTCGATGCGCTGCCGGGTTCGAAGGCGGTTGCGGCGTTACGATTGCCGCCGCCGCAGCTGCTCCGCGTCGAGTTGAAAGTGTGATTTCCGCCAAACTGATGGCCCATCTCATGGGAAACATAATCGATATCGAACGGATCGCCGATCGGCGAGGGCGAGCCTGTCAGGCCTTTTGCTTTGGATGAAGTGCACGGAACGCGCAACTGTGCGACCCCGCCGCCGCCCGTCCCGACAAGATGGCCGACATCGTAGTTTGCCGAGCCGATAACGCTGTTGATGTTGGATTGGTTCGCGTTAAGGTCGCTCGACGTGTTCGTGTAGGGGTCGGTGGCGGCATTGGTATAAACGATAAGGTTGTTGTTCGCGATCAAGATAAGCCGTACCGAAAGGTCGCGTTCATATACCGCGTTGACGCGGTTGACCGTCGTCGTTATGCCGGACATCGCCCCGGCGACCGTTCCGCCGTAAAATGCCGTGTATTCGCCGGTCGCCGCCATTGCGAGGCGGTATTTGTGGAGCGTGCCTCCGTTGTTTACGACGTTCTCATCCTCGCCGAATACTGACATCGGCCCTCGCGGGCGAAGCGAGCGGATCAGATCGTCGCTTTGCGTCTCGCAAACAAAACGCTTTTCGGGTGCCGAGAAGTCCCGTTTGAAATACGAGATGTAATTATCTTTGTCGCCAAGCGCGTACGGGTCGATATAGACGCTGCCCTCGGGCCGAAGTACAAGAGCATGAAAGCCGAACTGCGTTACGTCAAAACGCACTATCGCGGCAGGCTCGTCGATACCTTGACCCGAAAAGGTTCGTATCTCAGGGAATTTTGCTGCAAGGTCAGGCTCCATTATGGGCGAATCGTAAAATCGGAATCGCTGAAAGCTGCCGTCAGGCATCGGAAGCGTGATGATGTTACCGGCACCGCTCACCTCGGGCGAGAATTCTTCGGGCGCGATAGCGATGAGGTTATGCAGCACCGCATGATCGATACGCAGTGTCCTGTAAACATCGGGAAATATCAGCCTTCGTCCTGTCGAAACGAGCGACGCTTCAGGCACATCGGTCCAAAGGCTGCCGCTGACATTTTGTGCCGCAGAGCTGCTTTCAAAGGCAAATATCAGCAAGAAAAAGGCGATGGGCAGCGACAGCACACACAGTGCAGCCTTGCTTGATCGCCGCGATTTGAACAGATTCGCGAATATCATACGTTACCTCAAATTTGAATAAAAAGGCCGATCTATCACCGGCCAATGTGGGGCAGCGGAGAAATGATATATTTTTTACTCCCGTGATACAAGATAAGTTGAGAATATTATGAATTCAGCGGGCAGAACAAACTTGACAATAATGCACTCAACTATTATCATTCAAAAAGGCTCAAGCAGTGTAATTATTGAGTACGCGATCATTAGGAGAGTTTTTAAGATATGGCAAAGATAATCGGTATCGATCTCGGAACGACAAACTCGGTCGTTGCCGTTATGGAAGGCGGCGAACCGGTCGTTATCACGAACAGCGAAGGCGGCCGCACCACGCCGTCGGTCGTGGCATTTACCAAGGACGGAAATCGTCTGGTCGGCCAGGTGGCGAAACGTCAGGCCGTAACGAATCCCGAGAATACGCTTTATTCGATCAAGCGTTTCATGGGCCGCAAGTACGATGAGGTCTCGGACGAGATAAAGCAGGTGCCTTATAAGGTCGAAAAGGCCTCGAACGGCGACGTACGCATCGACGCCGAGGGCAAGCAGTACAGCCCGCCCGAAGTTGCGGCGATGGTGCTGCAGAAATTGAAGCAGGCCGCAGAGGATTATCTCGGTTCAAAGGTCGAACAGGCCGTTATAACGGTCCCTGCATACTTTAATGACGCACAGCGCCAGGCGACGAAAGACGCCGGCAAGATCGCCGGGCTTGAGGTGCTCCGCATCGTCAATGAGCCGACGGCGGCGGCGCTTGCATACGGCCTGGATAAGAAAAAGGATGAGACCATCGCCGTATTCGACTTCGGCGGCGGTACGTTCGACATCTCGATCCTCGAGGTCGGCGAAGGCGTTGTCGAAGTAAAATCGACCAACGGCGACACACACCTCGGCGGCGATGACGTTGACGAAGTGCTTGTCGGCTGGATAATTGACGAGTTCAAGAAGGATCAGGGCATCGACCTGCATAACGACAAAATGGCGCTTCAGCGGCTGAAAGAGGCCGGTGAAAAGGCAAAGGTCGAGCTTTCTAGCGCGATGGAAACCGAGATCAACCTGCCGTTCATCACGGCTGACGCATCCGGCCCGAAGCACCTCGTAATGAAGCTCACGCGTGCCAAGTTCGAGCAGCTTGCCGAGCCTGTGCTCAAGCGGCTGATGCCGCCGGTCGAGCAGGCGATCAAGGATGCGGGCCTCTCGGCAAAGGACATCCAAGAGGTTGTGCTTGTCGGCGGTTCGACGCGTATTCCCAAGGTTCAGGAGATGGTCAAGGGCTTCTTCGGCAAGGACTCGAATAAGTCGGTGAACCCTGATGAGGTCGTTGCCCTCGGTGCCGCCGTACAGGCGGGCGTCCTCGGAGGCGAAAAGACCGACATCCTGCTTCTTGACGTTACTCCGCTCAGCCTTGGTATCGAGACGCTCGGCGGCGTTGCCACGCCGATGATCCAGAAGAATACGACGATCCCGACGCGCAAATCGGAGATCTTCTCGACCGCTTCGGATAATCAAACGTCGGTCGAGGTGCACGTTCTGCAGGGCGAGCGGCCGATGGCCGCTGACAACAAGACGCTCGGCAAGTTTCACCTTGTCGGTATTCCGCCGGCACCGCGCGGTGTACCGCAGATCGAAGTTACGTTCGACATCGACGCGAACGGCATCGTGAACGTATCCGCAAAGGACGTCGGCACGGGCCGCGAACAGAAGATCACGATCACCGCTTCGAGCGGCCTTTCAAAGGACGAGATCGACAAGATGATCAAGGATGCAGAGTCGCATGCCGGTGAGGACGAGAAGAAAAAGGCTGCGGTCGAAGCTCGTAACCGCTTGGACGGCCTTGTCTTCAGTGTCGAAAAAACGATGTCCGAGAACAAGGACAAGCTTGATGCGGCCGCAGCCGGTGAGATCGAAGCGGCGATCGCTGATGCAAAGACGGCGCTCAGCGGCGATGACGTTGATGCGATGAATAACGCATTTGAGCGGCTGCAGACCTCGTCGCACAAACTTGCCGAAGTGCTTTACAGCCAGACGAGTCAGGACGGCGCCGCCGCCGACCAAGCGTCGTCGGCTTCGGCGTCGGGCGATGCCGGAACGGCTGCCTCATCGGATGACGGCGATGTGATCGATGCTGAGTACATCGATGTAGAGGACGAAAAGAAGGACTAGCTTCTTGACGAACTGGTGAGGGACGAGGGACAGGCTAGTAACAGGTTTGCCTCTCGTCCTTCTTGCCTTTAGACTCGTCGAAGACCCGAAATGGCAAAGAAGGACTATTACAAGATTCTCGGTGTAAAGAAAGATGCGAAGGCCGATGAGATAAAAAAGGCCTATCGGCGCCTCGCGCGCAAGTTTCATCCGGACGTGAACCCGAACGACAAGGTCTCTGAGGATAAGTTCAAAGAGGTGCAGGAAGCCTACGATGTCCTTTCGGATGAAAAGAAGCGAAAGGTCTTTGACCGCTTCGGCTACTACGCCGACAATCTCGATCCCGATTCGCCTTTTGCAAGCGCAGGTCCGGCCGGCGGCTCTGCCTCGGGCTACGACTTTTCAGGCTTCGATTTTTCCGGGTCCGGCTCCGGAGGCTCGAGTTTCAGGGATATTTTCTCGGATCTTTTTGGCGGCGGCAGCAGCACGCGAACGCAGCCCGAGGCTCCGAAACCGATGCCGAAACGCGGCCGCGATATCGAGATACCGCTTGCGCTCAGCTTTGAAGAGGCATTTTCAGGTCTTACGACCAACCTGACCGTGAACCGCAGCGAACAGTGTTCACGCTGCCAAGGTGCGGGCGATACGGGCGGCCCCGTCGTTACCTGCCCCACATGCAAAGGCAGCGGCCAAGTGATGCGCACCGGCGGACGGCTGCAGTTCTCGGCAACGTGCAGCGACTGCGAGGGAACGGGCCGCCGCCGCGAACCTTGCTCGCTCTGCAACGGCAAAGGCACAACGCCTAAGACCGAGCAGGTAAAAGTGAAGATACCTGCGGGAGTTGATACGGGTTCGCGCGTGCGCGTTCCCAAAAAAGGGCACGGCGGGCGTTTGGGTGCCGAGCCGGGCGACCTTTTTATCGTTACGAATGTCGGTAAACACCGATTTCTCGAACGCAAGGGCGACAACATCTACGTTACCGTGCCGATCACGGTTTCGGAGGCTGCACTCGGGACAAAGATCGAGGTGCCGACCGTCGAGGGCCGGGCGCAACTCAGGATCCCGCCGGGAACCGAATCGGGGCAGAAGTTCCGCTTGCGCGAGCGCGGCTTTCCGAGCCTTCGCAACCCGTCGCTTCGCGGCGATCAGTTCATCGAGGTCAAGATCACTCTGCCGAAGGTCATCTCAGAGGAGACGAAGGAACTGCTGCGGCAATTCGAGAAGCTCAATACCGAGAACCCGCGTAAGGCAATGGGATTGGGGTAGAGGGCAAGTTGCAGTGTTTCAGAGTTGCCGAAAGCTAATGAGTTCGGAGACCGACGCAGATGGCAAAGTTCAACAGCTTTGAGGAGATAAACGCTTGGAAAAGGGCGTTCGAGGTTACGATGGATGTATATCGGATCTCATCGAATGGGAGCTTTTCGAAAGATTTCGGTTTGAAGGATCAAATACGCCGAGCGTCGGTTTCCATAATGGCTAATATCGCCGAAGGGCACGGACGCCGCACTAATTCTGAGTTCGCTAATTTTTTGAGTGTTGCTCGCGGGTCTGCTGCCGAGGTTCAGTCGCACTTACATATAGCCCGCGGTCTCGGCTATATTGACGATACGGAGTTTAGAACTAATTATGAGGGCCTTAGCGAAGTATCAAAAATGTGTTTAGCTTTGGCAAGATATCTGCGGGAAAACGATAACGTTAAAACGCGAAAACTCTAAAACCCTGTAACTCTGTAACTCTGTAACTCTGTAACTCTGTAACTCTGTAACTTTTGGATCATGAAGAAGCGTGTCAAAACTTATACGATCAGTGCGGTCGCTGAGATGTACGAGATACATCCGCAGACGCTGCGGCTGTATGAGCGTGAGGGCCTTTTGAAGCCGTCGCGTTCGGTGGGCAATACACGGCTTTACGAAGATACCGACCTTGAACGCCTTGAGGTCATACTGTCGCTGACACGCGACCTCGGCGTAAATCTCGCGGGCGTCGAGATCATCCTCAATATGCGCTCAAAGATGGATGAGATGCAGCGTGAGTTCGAGCGATTCTTTGAGTATCTGCGCAACCACGCCTACGAATTCTCGCGGTCGGACGAGCCTGAAAGGTCGGGCCAGGCATTGATACCGCTCTCACGCTTGCGGATGATAAACAAACGGCATTAACGCTGCGCCTTGGCACGCAAGAAACGACGCTTGCCGACCTGAAGCAGCACTCCTTCCGCATCTACCGCTACGGGTGCGGTTGCCGAACCTGCCTTTTCGCCGTCCACCTTTACGCCGCCTTGATCAATGAGGCGTCGTGCCTCGCCTTTTGACGCCGTAAGCCCTGTATCCACAAGCAGTTGGGCGAGGGCATATTCGCCTGCCGCGAGTGTCATTACTTCGACCTCATCGGGCACTTCTTTCTGCACAAAGCGCTTGACGAATTCCTCCTCTGCTGCGTCGGCATCCGCCTGCGAATGGAAGTCCTTGATGATGAGCTTTGCAAGGTTCACTTTCAGATCACGGGGATTTTTGCCGTTCGAGATCTCGGCTTTGAGGCCTGAAATTTCAGATGGTGACAGATCAGTGAGCAGTTCATAATACCGCCACATAAGCTCGTCCGAGATCGACATCACCTTGCCGAACATCTCATCAGCCGCGTCTTCGATGCCGATGTAGTTATTGAGAGACTTCGACATTTTATTGACGCCGTCGAGGCCTTCGAGCAGCGGCGTCGTGATTATGACCTGCGGCTCCTGTTCGTATTCACGCTGGAGGTTGCGGCCCATCAAGAGGTTGAATTTCTGATCGGTTCCGCCCAGCTCGACGTCAGCATTTAGGGCAACGCTGTCATAGCCTTGCGTCAGGGGATAGAGCAGTTCGTGAAGCGAGATCGGCTTTTCTTCAGCCAATCGCTTGGCGAAATCATCGCGTTCGAGTATCTGTTTGACGGTCGTTCGCGCACAGAGCTTTACAAAATCTGCCGCGGTGAATTTGTCCATCCATTCGCCGTTGAACCGCAGCTCGGTCTTTTCCGGGTCAAGCAGCTTGAACATCTGCTTTTTATAGGTCTCTGCGTTCGCGTTCACCTCTTCACGCGAGAGCGGCGGCCGCGTGATGTTCTTGCCCGAAGGGTCGCCGATCATTCCCGTAAAATCACCGATAAGGAAGATCACCGTGTGGCCGAGATCCTGAAACGCCTTCAATTTGCGGATCACCACCGTATGCCCGAGATGAATATCCGGCGCCGTCGGATCAAGCCCGAGCTTCACACGCAAAGGCTTGCCTGTGCGTTCGCTTCGTTCAAGTTTCTTGCGCAGGTCTTCCTCGCGTATCAGGTCAACCGTGCCCTTCTTTAAAAATTCAAGCTGCTCGTCAATGGTCATAAATGGTGATTGTAAGACAGTCTGTTGAATTTTCGCCATTGACTAACGAGAAAATATCGGAATACAATACTACTTATCTAGCTAAGCTAGATAGGTATAGAAATGAAGACGCTGTCGATATTCGAAGGGAAAAATAAGTTCAGTCAAGTGATCGCCGACGCGGCGAAGGGCGAACCGCAGATAATCACCAAAAACGGCAAGGAAACTGCGGTCGTGATCTCAATTGAGGAATACCACAATAAATTTAGCGGGAAGAAGAAAAAGAAAAAAGAACAGAATTTTATCGAATTCTTGCTCGACAATCCTTTCCGTAAATATGGTATAGAGCTCGATCTGACGCGCGATAATATTCCGGATCGCCCTCCTCTTGATCTCAGTGAGGATACCGAATGATGTACTTGCTCGATACCTGTGTCATTTCGGAGATCATCAAACCGATACCTGAACTAAAAGTTGTAAATTGGATCAAGTCGAAAGAGCCGGAAGTGTTGTTTTTGTCGGTCTTTACGATAAGTGAAATCATGCGCGGGATCGAAAGGCTCGATGCAACAAAGCGTAGATCAAAGCTGGAGCAATGGCTTGATGATATAAAGACCGTTTATAAAGGGAAAACGCTCGATTTCGATATCGAATCTGCCGAAATTTGGGGTAAAATGCGCGGCCGTGCCGATAAAACAGGAGCTCCGATATCGCCATTTGATTCGCAGATCGCCGCCATCGCCATTAAACATGGGCTTATAATCGCAACCAGAAACATAAACGATTTTGATAGAACAGGAGTTGAGCTATTTAACCCATGGGCAAAATAAACGACTTAAACCTTGCCTTTATCGGCTGCGGTGTCATGGGCGAATCGATGCTCGCGGGGCTTATCGAGCAAAACCTCGTCGGGCCTGAACAGATCGCGGCGAGCCATCCGAGGGTGAACCGCCGCGACGAGCTTGCGGCAAAATACGGCATTGCGGTGTTCGAGTCGAACGCAGACGCCGCGCGTTCAGCCGCGGGCCAAGAGGCGTCGGCGCTCGTCGTCTGCGTCAAGCCGCAGCGGTTGGCCCGTGTTCTCGCAGACCTAAAGGATGTTGTCCATCCCGAACAGCTTGTGATCTCGATAGTTGCGGGTGCGACCATCAGCCACATTGCCGAAGAACTAGGCACTGCAAAGATCGTTCGGGCGATGCCGAACACTGCATCGCAGATCGGTGCGGGCATCACTGCGTGGACGTGTACCGCGGCTGTCGAACGCGAGGAGCAGGCACATGTACGAGAGTTCCTTTCGGCGTTCGGCAAAGAGCTTTTCGTCGAGACCGAGAATATGATCGACATGGCGACATCGCTCTCGGCGACCGGCCCCACATACACTTTTCTGGTCATGGAAGCGCTCACCGATGCGGGCGTGCATCTCGGATTCTCGCGTGATATGGCGAAAGAACTTGTTCAAGAGACGATGCTCGGTTCGATCAAGTTCGCGATGGAATCGCACAAACATCCCGCCGAACTTCGCAACATGGTAACCTCGCCCGGCGGAACATCTGCCGAGGCAATTTATCAGATGGAAAAAGGCGGCCTTCGCACCGTGCTTTCAAAGGCAGTTTATTCGGCGTACAAGCGGGCCGTCGCCCTCGGTAAAAAGTAACAGCGCCCTAGTCCGCACTTTCAAGCGTGAATTGCCACACCATGCGTTCGCCGGCCTCGTCAAACACATAACGCGGAGCCGTTATACGCCAGCGGCCCATATATTCCCAGCGGTTAACGCCGAGTTTATTGAAAAGCGGCACGACACGCCCGCGTGACGCAGCGTCGAGCAAAGTACGGTTGCGGATGTCGAGTTTTTGATCGCCGCGGCGGCCCGAACCGGTGTAAGTGAGAGTTTTTCCGCCATTGCTAAGCGTGTCGGGATAGCACGGCGTGATCCTGCCAAGATCGGTCAGCAACGAGATGACCGTGCCGTCGCGTTGATATATGCCGTGCTGTGAGCGATGAATGTCGCTCACCTCATCCCAGGTGAATACGCGGCCGATATCGGCTTTTCGAAATGCGCGGCCCATCTGCCACGACGTTATAACGGGTCGGTCGAGGTTAGCAAACCTTGCCTATCTGACATAGCCGTTCGAGATCGGGACGTCGCCCGCCGTGCCGAACTGCTTTACGATAGTTCCTGCCGACGAACCTTGTATGTACCACGTCGAATTTGAAGGCCGGAATACAGCCTGATCGAACTTGCCGTCGCCGTCATAGTCGCCTGGTGCCGGCATATCATCGGCCAGGCCGAACGGAAGTGAGTAGTAGCTGCCGTCCTCACTGCGGAGTATCGCCCACATACCATTCGAAGGCCTGAATATGGCGACGTCCGCTTTGCCGTCGCCGGTATAATCGCCGGGCACCAGCCGGTCGCCGGCCGAGCCGAATGTGAATGCTGCGACCCCTGCTATCGAACGCTTGAGCCACCATGTCGAGTCCGAAGCCCTGAAGATCGCTGCATCGGCCTTTCCGTCGCCGTCGTAGTCCGCAGGAACGGGTACATCGCCCGCCGTGCCGAATTGAACGATATCGGTGCCGCCGCTTGAGCGGTTGACATACCAAGTGCCGGCCGAAGGCCGATACACGGCGGCATCTGCACGGCCGTCGCCGTCGTAATCTTCCGGCACCGGAACATCACCCGAGGCGCCGAACGGAAATGCGTAATATGTTTGATCCTCACTTCGGAGGATATACCACGAGCCTGTTGTTTCACGCCAGATCGCGATATCCGTTTTGCCGTCGCCGGTAAAGTCTGCCGGCACCGTCTTGTCTGTGCCCGTTCCGAATTGAGCGGCTCCGTTCGAGCCGTTGCCGCTGCGAAGGAACCACCATTCGCCGACGCTTGGCCGAAAGATGCCGATATCCGCCTTTGCGTCGCCGTCGATATCGTATTTACATCCGACGGAAGGCAGCAGGCACGAGTTCTGGCCGACAAAGTTCGCGACCTCATTTCGCGAATACGTACAGAATTCCAACGGTGTAGCGCCGCTGATCTGTGCATTCATGATCGTAGAGCCGCAGCCCTGAGCCACCTCGGCGTGATTCGCTCCGAGGTTGTGTCCGACCTCGTGTGCGGTGATCAGATATTTTCCCGGTGCCCAGCTTATGTAGCCGCTCATTCCGTATGCGTAGGTCGGGCTTGTGCAGGCTACGCCGATGAACGCCCATCCCTGCGATTGAATATTTGCCTTTCCGGAAAACAAATGTGCAATATCGCGCGGCACTTCGGTAACGGGAAGGCTGCTGTTCCAATATGCCTGAAAGCTGCGAACCGCGGCCTCGGGCGTTGTGCCCGCGAACGGATCTGCGGTTGTCCATGTATGCTGATAAACGACCGAGATCTTGATGCCGAGCTGCTGTTGATAGACGCCTTCGATCGTGTTGAGAATGCCGAGTATCTCGGCATTTGCCGCCGATGAGCTGCCGAGCGTATTCACATACGCTTGGTCGGCGTCAGTGGCGATGCGAAGCCGTTTGGGTACGGACGCGAGGTTCTCGCCGCCGAAGGCTATCGAGCGGCCGTCCGTTATCTTCTTCTCCATTATTGAGCCGCATGAAAAGAAACTGTCGGCACGAACATCGGCGAGCCGATAGATCACATACTGCGACGGGGCCGCGTCCGCCGAGTAGTTCTTTGCAGGTTCGACAAAGAAGCGCTCGCCGCCGCGATCGAAAAAGCCCTCAAGTCCGTTTCCTACACGGTTGAATCTCGAAATTGCCGACGCATCGCCGTCGATACGGCCGATAAATGTGTTCACTTTGCCGCGCTCAACGGCAACGCGTCCGAGAATGCCGTCCGATTCTGCGCGGTAGTCAGGGCTTCGCAGGTCGTGTTCGATAAGCTCGATCGAGACACTGCCCGCCGCTGCGCGAAAATTCAGATTCGTCGATCCGGCATCAATACGCACGAGATCGTATGAGCGAAAATTTGCGTCAAGGTCTGCCCTAAGGCCGACTTGAGCAAAAATGACGCCCGGAAAGGCCGCAGCGAACAATAAAAAGAAGGCCGAGCGAAGTATGTAAGAATTCATTGTAACTCCGGAAGGTGGAACTGATATAAGATGTCAGTATAGCCAAGCGGCAATGTTAACACCTCTACCAATAATAAAAACATTTAACGCCGTTAGCATTCCTTAAAATGCTTCATCTCTTGGGTAAGTTATGGAAAAAGATGCCGCCTTGGGCGCGTTTGCGCCTGACAAGGGCGACGCAGCATAAGTTTACAGCCTCGGCGGCCGGCATCGTTACCAATCCGCAAGGCGAGGTGCTGCTGCTCGACCACTTGCTGCGGCCGGGCTCGGGTTGGGGCCTTCCGGGCGGTTTTATTCAGCCGGGCGAGCAGCCTGAAGCGGCTTTGCGGCGTGAGATCCGCGAAGAGACAGGGCTGGAGCTGACGAACGTGAGCTTTTATCGCGTTCGGACGTTCAAGCGTCACGTCGAGGTGCTTTACAGGGCAAATTCCTCCGGCGAAGGCCGCATACTGAGCCGCGAGATCAAACAGATACGGTGGTTCGCGGCGGACGACATACCGACGGAGATGAATCTGGATCAACGGTCGCTGCTCGCACACGTGTTCGGGACAGAAATTTGATAAAAGGCCGTAAGGGGCTTAGAATTGAACTTCGTAGGAGAAATAATATGGTGAATTTGATCCCTGAGCCGGAATCTGTGATGAAACTCTTGACCGACACGGGTGCTTATCGCCGAGGGCAATTCATTTATCCGAACGGCAAACGTGCGTCGCATTATTTTCAGATGCCGCTTGCATTTCGTTATTACGACAACGCCAGGATCCTGTCAGTAGGACTTAGCCGAATGTTCCGGCAAGATAAGGCCGTTTCGAGCCATTTGCCGAATATCTCGGTCATAAGCCCCGGCCCGGGCGGCATTATGGTGGCATTCGGCGTCCGGCAAGCACTGACGGCGCAGCAGATATCGTGGGCCGAAATGGAGAACGGCAAGCGCCAATTCAGGCAATACGTATCGGACGACAAACTCTTCCCCGCGTTGATAGTTGACGACATTAACCGCACCGGCAGGGCGATCAGCGAGACGATCGCGCTTGTGCGCGAACTTGGCGCCGAAGTCATAGGGATCGGAACTATCGTAAAATTCGAGGATGCTCCCAATGAGTTTGACGGCATTCCCGCTCGTTCGCTGCTGAGTTTTGACGTAAATTTTTACGACACCGAGGAAGAATGGAAAGTTTCGCGAAGCGCTTCGGACGCTCCGCCTGAGCATGTGAGATTCTAGGAGAGGCTGCTTAAGACGGGCTTTTTTGCTAAATCTCGTGGCGATTAGCGAGAGCTTTGTCCATCGTTACTTCATCAACAAATTCAAGATCGGAGCCTACGGGCATTCCCATCGCTATCCGTGTAACCTTTACACCCAAAGGCTTTAGCAGGCGTGCGATATAGTTCGCTGTAGCCTCGCCCTCTGTCGTCGGGTTTGTCGCGATGATCACCTCTGCGATCTCGATGCCCTGATTATTCTCGGGCCGAAGGCGCGGTATCAGGTTGTTGAGCATCAGTTCGTCCGGCCCGATGCCTCGAAGCGGCGAAAGTGAGCCGTGCAGTATGTGATAAAGACCGCGGTATGATCGTGTCTTTTCGATGGATACGAGATTATACGGCTCTTCGACGATGCAGATCTGCGAGCGGTCGCGTTTCGGATTTGTGCAGTAAAGGCAAGGGTCCACGTCGGTCAGATTGTTGCACGTCGAGCAGAAAACGATGCGGGCCTTTACATCGCGAAGGGCGTCGGCAAAGGACTCGACCTCGGCCGCAGGCCGTCGAAGTATGTAGAACGCAAGCCGCTGCGCCGAACGCGCACCAATGCCCGGCAGACGCTTGAATTCGTCGATCAGTTTTTCGACAGGCTCTGAATGGTCAAGCATATAAGCTGCTGCCGCGGACCGCATCGCCGGCGGCGAAAGCGGGCTGCCCTTTCTACATTAGTCCGGGCGGCAGCATTCCGCCGAGTTTGCCTTTGAGTGATTCTTCGACCTTGCGGCGAGCCTCGTTAAGGGCGGCAACGATCAGATCCTGCAGCATCTCGACATCGCCTTCCTTAAAGAGATCGGGCGATATCGCTACACTCAGCACCTCAAAATCGCCGCGCATCTTGACGGTAACGGCACCGCCGCCTGCGGCCGCTTCGACCGAGGTGTTCTTCATCTCTCGGCTCATCTCTTCCTGCATAGCTTGAGCCTGCCGCATCATCGAGCCAATATCCATACCACCGGGAAATTTCATAAGTTCACTCCTGCGGATAGGATAACATCCGAACCACGCTGAGGGCGATGCCTGTGCGATATTTCGGGTGCGATCGACATGAAAGAAATCGACATAAGCACGCTAAAGTGCAAAAATGGCACACGGCTACGTCAAATAAACAGCATGGTCTAGGGCGAGATGAGTGTAAAGCAGCAGATGATCGGCATTCTTACGAGCGGCGAGGCGGCGCGCATCGCCTTCAGCTTTAGGGGTTCGAATGGCGCAACGATAAGTATTGACAGGACGACATTTACTCGCGTTGCGAACGCGCTTCAGAGCGGCAGTATTGCGGTCGTCGAGAATAGGTTTCCGGGCGATATTGCCATGTACAGCTCACGTGCCGATCCGGCGGGCGGCTACGACGCCAACACTTTCTACCTCGGGCGTAATAAGCGTTATTCGCGGCTGTTCAACGCATTGATCTGCCATGAGTCGGTTCACGCGTCGTTCGATCTGACGAGTTCTTCACTGCCGTGGATCGATAACGAAGCCGCCGCGTATATTGCACAGGCCTATTACGCGCGTAATTCGGGGCTCTCGATAGAGGCATTTGAGTTGGGTTCGGAATCGAGAGTGGCCTATTATGCGGTCAACGAGCTGCGGCAGGGGAACGCCGCAAACATTGAATTCTTTATCGATGAGCTGCGCAACAGCCTGCGCTCAAACCCGATGTATCACGGCTACATTAACGGCAATTTCGCGGGCGACGGCTAGACGGCCCGCGATAACTGTATTCTGTTACTTTAAGTTAACGGTTTCGTGCTAGAATTATCGCGTTTCTATGAATTCGCCTGCGGCCGCGTGTGCGGCGTGTGATACCTATGAAATATTGCCCGAAATGCGAGACGCGGTTTGATGAAGAAGTAATAAGATTTTGCACGGTCGATGGCACGCCGCTTATCGAGGAGGCCGAACCGAGATTCACCGAGCTGCCGAGCGAGAGTTTTGTCAAAGGGGAAGAGGACGATCCGGGCGAGGTTACTGTCATTCGGCGAAAGGATGACGCAAGCGTACCGCCGCTGCCGCCTGATCTTGATGAAGGCCTGCCTTCGGTAAAACCAGTGTCGGAACGCATCGTGATCGATACTGCCGAAGCCCCGCGTGAACAGAACGTTCGCCCCCGTACGATCCCGCCGTATTATCCGCCGCCGCAGCCGCCCCCAAGCACGCTGAAGATCGTTGTTCTGACCGTGTTCGGCACGATAGCGCTGCTGGGCCTTGGGGCTTTGCTTTTCTGGTTCCTTCAAAAGGGTGCTCCGGCCAATGCGAACGCGAATACGAATTTGAACGCGAATCAGAATACGAACCTGAACACAAATGTCGGCTTTGATTCGAATTTTAACTTTAATGCGGTGCCGAGTGCGTCAACACCCGATGTCAATCTGAACACGAATGTTAATATGCAGATCAAGACACCGACGCCGACGCCAAAACCGAGCCCAAGTCCGACGGCGACACCCGAACCGACGCCCGAACGCACCGCCGCTCCGACACCGGAAGTATCGCCGACGCCGCGTTTTACGAATATCGCTCCAAGGACACCGGCGCCGACACCGCGTCAGGGGCCGCGCCCGACGGCAAATCCGTCACCTGAACGCTAGGTCAGGACGAAGGCAGCAAAGTCTTGGAAAATAAATGTTTTAAGGCTAGAATGTAGGCAAGCTGAATGTCAGAAAACGCAAGTAAGAACGATCTGATCGCTTTTGCCGGGCCGATATTTGATCTGGTCCTACGGCTGAAGTCCGGAATCGTCGCGCCTTCGAACGAGTTGCGGCCGCGAATCGCGGGTATGCTTGACGACTTTGAAAAGCGTGCCGAGCGCTACCGCTTCAATCATAAGATCGTTTCGGTGTCGAAGTTCGCGCTCGCGTCCTTTGTGGACGAGACGGTGCTGACGAACAACTTCCCGCTGCGTGATGAGTGGGAGCACAATCCGCTACAGCTCGAGTATTTCGGCGAACAGCTCGCCGGCAACAAGTTCTTTGACAAGCTTGAGTCGATGCTGCGGCAGATCGACGTAACGCAGGATGCGGTCGAGGTCTATTACTTCTGTATGCTGCTTGGCTTTAAGGGGCGTTACGGCGTCTATGAGCAGGAGAAGCTGCTCGCGATCATGCAATCGACCGCCAATGCGCTCGTAAAGGCAGGCAAGATACATCCCGTTGAGCTGTCGCCGCACTGGCTGGCGGACGATCAGCCCGAGCCGCCGAAGAAGCGCGGTATGCCGATGTGGGCAAAGATAACGGCGTTCGCGGGCCTCGGCTTTGCCGTGATCGTCTATTTGATCTTCTTTTTAATGGCGTCGAATTATCTGCAGAAAGCGGTAGATAACTTGCAGTTCGGAGCGTAGCAGTAACAAATATGAGCTGGCACACAAGCCAATTATCGTATGCACTGGGACTTGGCGGCATTATGTCGTTCTACGGCGCGATGGCCGTTCTTGCCTATTGGCTTCCGGGCAACGTCATCAGCGATAATCAGCGGATAATCTTTGTAGCATTCCTGCTGCTGACGCTTCCGTTCGCATTGCTTTTTAGTTTTGTGCGCTCAAGGCGTGAACGCAAACGTGCGGCTGCCGAAGCTGCCGCCGAACCTGACGCTGAGGCCCCGCAGCCCGATCAGGCTGCGGCTCCCGTAAAGGCGGCCGGCCCTGTCGGCACTAATGCCGAGATCGACAGCGGCATCCAAGAGGTCGTTGATTTCCTAAAGTCATCCAATCTCGGGGCTGCGGGCAAAGATGCGGTTTATTCGCTGCCGTGGTACATCGTTGCCGGGCCTTCAAAGTCGGGCAAGAGTTCGCTGATAATCGGTTCGAATCTCGACTTTCGCACAACCGCAAGCCAGCGCGAATCCGAGCAGCGGCTTGTTAGGCCAACCAAAGGTGTCGATTGGCGTGTAACGAGCGAAGGCGTTTTTATCGACACGACAGGCCGTTATCAGGCCGAAGGAAGCGTTGCGGATGACTGGAGCGTTTTGCTCGAAGCCATCAAGAAGCATCGTCCGGGCCGTCCGATCGACGGCTTCATACTCGTCGTCGATGCCGATCAGACGCTCAAGTCTGACGAGCAGCAGAACGAACAGGCGGCAAAGGTGCTGCGAACGCGGCTCGATGATGCCGTTCAGCGGTTGAAGGTCCGTTTTCCGGTCTATTTGGTCTTCTCGCATGCTGACGGGATCGAGGGCTTTTCGGATTCGTTCTCCGTAACAAAGAACGAGGCGAAGAACCTGGTTTGGGGCGCCACCATTCCGATCGAGAAGAGTGAGAACGCACAAGCACAGTTCGACCCTGAATTCGAACTCCTCCGCGATGCCGTGATGAAGCGGCGCATCGTACGGCTTTCGGCACCGTTCCCGGCGGTCAAGCAGCTTCGTATCTTTAATTTTCCGCTTCACTTCGGCTCAGCCCGCCGTAAGATCGGAGCATTTGTTGCGGCACTTTTTCGGCCGAATCCATTTAGTGAAAATCCGTTCCTGCGCGGCTTCTATTTTGCATCGAACGTCGGTGCAAGGTCTGCCGCGAACATCCCGCCAACGGTCGGCTCATCGTATTTTACCGAGAGGCTGTTTCGTGATGTCATCCTGCGTGACCGCGATCTCGTGGCAACATTTTTGGCGCAAAAGCAGCGTCCGCCGATCTTTGGCTGGGCGTTGACAACCATCCTTGCGGGCCTCGTAACGCTGCTGCTGATCCTATCGGGCGTCTCGCTGTACAACAATAAAAAATTACTGGATGAGGCCACCGACCGCGGCGAAAAGCTTCTTGCCATCACGCGTACCGATGCATTCAAAGACCCGTCGAAAGCGGATGAGCGCTCGCTCCGCAACGAACTGAATACGACCGAAGATCTGAGGCAACTGCTTGTAAAGCTTGACGATTATGAGCGGAACGGTGCTCCGTGGTATATGCGTTTCGGGCTGTACAGCGGCAACCGCGTTTATAAGCAGAACCTTTTGAAGATCTATATGGCGGTGATCGAGAACCGCTATAAGACGGCTACGATCAAAAGTGTCGAGACCGACCTTAGAAAATTCGCCGACTCCAATCCCGTCGCAAATCCGGGCAAGCTGACCGATAAGGAAGAGGACCTGCTTAGTAAAAAGTACGATCTGCTAAAGGCTTACTTGATGCTTACGGGGCAATTCAAGGATAAGGCGGACGCCGGCTTTATCGCTGCGACGTTCAAGGACTATTGGACGAGCGATGCGAAGATCCCGCCGGACATGAAGCTCGTTTCGCTCCAGCAGCTCGATTTCTGGGCGAAGCAGGTTGACCGCAATGACAGCGATTACAGCTTTCCGCGGATAATGCCCGACGGCAAGCTTGTTGACGACGTGCGGAAGAAGCTGCAGGCATTCCCGGCGGTTTACCGCTATTACAAGCGTAAGGTCTCCGAGATCAGCCGTGAGATCGACGAGAAGCTGGGCCCGATGTCGGTTGATGCGATCCTCGCCCGCAACGGCGCCGATGCTAACCTGCTGGACGGCAGCTACACTGTGCCGGGCGCATATACAAAGTCGGGTTTCGTCCTTATGAAGAAGGCGATCACCGAGGCGAACGACAAACTCTCCGAAGATGATTGGGTAATGGGCGAACTCGGCAAAAAGGAGGTAGCGCAGACCACCGATGCGGCAAAGATCGAGGATCGTTATCTGCGTGATTATGCCGATCAATGGCGTGCCTTTATCAAGGCTACCACGGTCAGGCCGTACAAGAATAAGGACGCGGCGCAAGCCGCACTTCAGACGTTCTCGTCAGCGAACTCGCCGATGAAGGTACTTTTGACGGAGGTCGCGAAGAACACAAATCTTTCCGCAAAGCCCGAAGCGACGGGCTGGTGGGAATGGATAAAGAGCTGGTTCACGCGCGATGACACACCCGACACGGGCGGCGACTCGCAGCCGGAGAAGGAATTTAGGCCGCTATTCGTATTTATTGGAAAGAAAGAAGATAAGGAGAACGCACCTGTCGAAAAATACCGCAGCGAGATCGGGAAAGTGTCGAATGCGATCAACGGGTTGTCCGCCGATGCTCTCAAGCAGGTCGCACAAGAGCTTGCGAACGATCAGGATCGCCTCGGCATCAGGCGCTCGGAGACGGCGATCTCGAACTTGATACAGGGCTTTAGCGAAACCCCTTCGTCGCAGGATGTCGCCGAGTTGATCCAAGAACCGCTCGGCAACCTGCGGGCGTTGCTCGGTGCCGACGCCAAGAGCCAGATCGCCAAGCAGTGGAATGATCAAGTGCTGCCGGCCGCAAAAGAGATCGAGAAATGCTATCCGTTCGATGCGAGCGACACCGAATGCGATATGACAAAGGTCTCGGCATTCCTAAATCCTGCGGACGGGCTGCTGTCGAAGTTCTACACTGACCGTTTGCAGAAATACTTTGAAGAGTCGAACGGAGTGCTCAAGCTGAAAGATACTGCCGAGGTCAAGTTCAGCGATAAGTTCGTCGCCTATCTGAACAGCGCCTTCGCCATACGAAAGGCTCTTTACGGCACGAGTCAGACACCAAAATTCGAATATGGCTTCAGCTTGAAGCCGGGCAAGGATTCGCTTATCGAGGTTGTCATCGACGGCCAGAAGATAACGTCCGAGGGAACTTCATCCATCAATGGCGTATTTCCGGCGGCGGCCTCAGCGGAGACCGGCGTGGTGGTAACGACGGGCACTTCGGCGGCAGCCGCGACCGCGGGCAACAGCAACACTGCGACAGCGCCTGCGGCTCCGGGCACGCTCAAGTTCCCGGGCACGTGGGGCCTGTTCAGATTCGTCGATGCGGGACATCCGTCCAAGCAAGCGAGCGGCGAGTATTCGCTGAGTTACAGCGTCGGCGGCAAGTCTGTTTCTGCGTCGATAAAGCCGAACGGCGGCGACCTTTTTGACAGAGAGATCTTTAAGGCCGTCAGGGCGCCGCAGAGCCTTTTCGAGTAAGGAGGAGGAATGGATAAAGCGAAAAAACTTCTTGATGCAGGCCACCTTGATACGGCCATCGCCGCGGCACTCGATATGGTGCGCGCCGAGCCGACCAATGTTTCGAGCCGCATCTTTCTCTTTGAGCTGTCACTCTTTGCCGGAAATTATGAAAGGGCAGAACGGCAGTTGGATGTCATCGGCCACCAGGATGCGGGTGCGGCGATCGGTTCGCTGATCTATCGGCAGTGCCTCCGCGCCGAGCAGGATCGCGAAAAATTCTTTAACGATGGGCTAAAGCCCGGCATTCTCGCACCGCCGCCCGGCTATATCGAAGATATGCTCAACGCCAATAATCGCCTGCGCGAGGGCAACAGCGCCGAGGCACGGGCGATACTCGACAGAGTTGAGGAAGAGCGGCCCGCCTTCGCCTGCAAAGTGAACGGCGAAGCAGTTGAGGACCTCAGGGATTATAACGACGCGACGATGTGCCTGTTCGAGGTCATTTTCAAAGATACATATACGTGGCTGCCGTTCGAGAACGTGGCAAAGGTCGAATTCTTTGAGCCGAAGACGCTCCGCGACCTCTATTGGCTGCAGGCGAATGTCAAAATGACGAACGGAACCGCCGGCGAAATGTTCTTCCCGACACTCTATTCAGGCTCGTATCGGCATGATAATGACGCAGTAAGGCTCGGCCGAATGACGGATTGGCGTGACGTCGGCAACGACCTGTTTGTCGGTGTAGGACTTAGGCTGTTTTGGATGGACGGCAAAGACAGGCCGATCCTTGAACTGAAAAGCATCGAATTCGACCACGAGGCCGAATAACGCGGCTGACGGCCGATAAGAGATTCTTGTGTATTTGCGCATTGTTTTGATGTATCATTATCGGCGCATAACGCAAATTGTTTGAGAAAGAGCGTCTTTGTTCCTACAGCGAGGAGCCGTTTGTTAATGAGCGAAGAACTTCAAATACCGCCGGTCATAGATATTGACGCCTTGCTTGTGCCAATTTCGGACGACGAGCCTTCGGGTGAAAATCTGCGATATTCGGGCATTTATGACGAGATCGCCGAGGCACGCCGCGCCGATGACGCACTGTCGCAGGGCGATTGGCAGACCGAGCTTAAGACCGCGGATCATCGCAAGGTCGCCGAGATCGCCATTCCCGCGCTTACAACCCGGTCGAAGGACATCCAGCTTGCGGTTTGGCTGACCGAAGCACTGATAAAGCTGCACGGCCTTGCAGGCCTGCGTGACGGCCTCAAACTGCTTGCGGCGCTTCAGGACAAGTTCTGGGACACATTGCACCCTGAGA
Source organism: Chloracidobacterium sp. (assembly GCA_015075585.1). Taxonomy (NCBI): domain Bacteria; kingdom Pseudomonadati; phylum Acidobacteriota; class Blastocatellia; order Chloracidobacteriales; family Chloracidobacteriaceae; genus Chloracidobacterium; species Chloracidobacterium sp. Next base: position 672,424 of record JABTUB010000002.1, on the reverse strand, counting down.
TCGACGAAGGCGATATGGAAGGCCGCGCGAATGCGATCTCTTGGCTGGATTCCCAGGGTACGTTCGTCGTCCGATCGGCTCCTTTGACCTCAGGCGCGGGTTACGGTTATGCCGATTGGGTCGATGCAAAGAGGTTTGACATACCCGATAATCTCGACTCGCTGGATTCTGAGTCGTATCAGCACTACGCAGACCTAAAGGCGCAGGCCGAACGCGAGAACCGCGTGACAAGTGCGAAATGGAAGGCCGCTCTTGCCCAGACACGCCGTGCATTCTGCGAAAAGACGAGTTTTACGATCGAAGAGTGTGAGGCTGCTCTTGCCGAACTTGATCACGTCGATGAGGTGAAATACGACCGCAACCAGACGCCGGGGCTTTCAAATCTGAAAAAGACGCTTGATGAGGTTAGCGGCCTCGCAAAGAAGATCCTCGAACGCAAGCGTATCGAGGAGCCTGATCCGGCTGACAGCGTTGCGGCTGATGAGAACGCGGACGGTGAAGGTTCTGCCGAAGGAACGTCAAGCGGCGGCGGTGCGGGGCCTGTGCGCGGCCGCGGCGAGGCTTTGCAGCGGCTTGCCGAGATAGCCGCATTCTTTCAGAGGACCGAGCCGCATTCGCCGGTCGCGTATCTGGTTCAGCGTGCGGTCAAGTGGGGCAATATGCCGCTCGAAACATGGCTTCGCGACGTGATAAAGGATGAGAACGTGCTTTTTCAGCTTCGAGACACTCTCGGGCTTGATAATTCCCAAGGGCAGATGTCGGATGACAGTTGGGGTTCGGCCGAGACGTCTTCGGAAACATCGGCGACCGATGAGCCAAGCAGCGATTGGTGATCGGCGGCCATACGCACGTAATGGTCCGGAGTATTTGATATTAAATAAGTAAAAGGAGAGTAACTATGCCAAAAAAAGAGAGTTTACAGCATAAGATCGACCGTGTGCGTCCGCCGCGTGTCCAGATCACGTATGATGTCGAGGTCGGCGGTGCCATCGAACTGAAAGAACTGCCGTTCGTGGTCGGTGTGATGGGCGACTTTGTCGGCAAACCCGAAGAGCCGCTGCCGGCGCTCAAGAATCGGAAATTCGTCGAGATCGACCCTGACAACTTCAATCAAGTGCTTGCCGGTATGGCCCCGAGGCTTGCATTCACCGTTGACAATAAGCTCAGCGGCGACGGCAGCAAAATGGGCGTCGAGCTTAAGTTCTCGGACATCGACGACTTCGAACCGGATAAGATAGTTCAGCAGGTCGAGCCGCTGCGAAAGCTTGTCGAAGCGCGGCAGAAGCTCGCCGACCTGCGTTCCAAAATGGATGGCAATGAGAAACTTGAATCCATGCTCGAGGACATCATTGCGAACGCCGATAAGCAAAAGGAGCTCAAGGATGAGCTTGGTATCGACGGTTAGGAGGAGCAATAAAAATGGCAACTAAGAAAGAACAAGAAGCTGCGGTCAAAACCGTCGAAAAGGAATCCGGCGGCGGCCTGCTCGATCAAATACTTGCTGACGGCCGAATGGCCCGCGATGACTATCAGAAGCAGCAGGCTAAGGATATGATCGGCGAGTTCGTCTCGCAGGTCATGAGCGGCGAATTGACGATGTCAAAGAATATGGATGTCGCCATAAATTCGCGTATCGCTGAGATCGATCGGCTGCTCTCGGCACAGATGAACGAGATAATGCACCACGAGGAGTTTCAAAAGCTGGAAGGCTCGTGGCGCGGCCTGCATCACCTGATCAAGTCCAGCCTTACAGGCCCGATGCTCAAGATCAAGGTTATGAGCGTTACTAAGAAGGACCTGCTTAAGGACTTCGAACGGGCTCTTGAATTCGATCAGTCGTCGCTCTTTAAGAAGATATACGAGGAAGAGTACGGAACGTTCGGCGGTTCGCCGTTCGGGGCTCTCATCGGCGATTACGAATTCGGCAACCATCCGCAGGATATGGCCTTGCTCGAAAACATATCGCAGGTAGCGGCCGCCGCACACGCGCCTTTCATCAGTGCCGCGTCGGCCGGGCTGTTCGGGTGGGATTCTTACTCCGAGATGGCCGAGGTCCGCGATGTTGCGAAGATCTTCGACCGCACGGAGTATATGAAATGGCGGAGCTTCCGCGAATCGGAAGATTCGCGCTATGTCGGCCTTACTATTCCGCACGTTCTAATGCGTGAACCGTACGGAGCCGCGACAAAGCCTACCGAGAGCTTCCGCTTCGAAGAGGATGTTGACGGCAAGGATCACAAAAAATATCTCTGGGGCAATGCGGCGTACGCTCTGGGTACAAGGCTGACCGAGGCATTCTCGATGTACGGCTGGTGCGTGGCGATCCGAGGCGTCGAGGGCGGCGGCCTTGTCGAAGGCCTGCCGACACATACCTTCGAGACCGACGAAGGCGAGATAGCAATGAAATGCCCGACGGAGATCGCTATCACCGATCGGCGCGAAAAGGAATTCTCCGATAACGGCTTTATTCCGCTTGTCCACTGCAAAGGCACCGATTATGCGGCCTTCTTTGGCACACAGTCGGCCAATAAGGCCAAGAAGTATGATTCCGATGCCGCAAATGCAAATGCGCGTCTCTCATCCCAGCTTCAGTACATATTTGCGGTTTCGCGTTTTGCACATTATCTGAAATCAATGATGCGCGACAAGATCGGCTCATTTATGTCCCGCAAGGACTGCGAAATGTTCCTCAACCAGTGGATCAGCCATTATGTTACCGACGACGACACGGCGTCGCAGGCAACCAAGGCACAGTATCCGCTGCGCGAAGCACGCGTCGATGTTGCAGAAGTTCCGGGCAAGCCGGGAGCTTACAGAGCTGTCGCATTCCTGCGGCCGCACTTCCAGCTCGACGAGCTGTCAGTATCGCTGCGGTTGGTCGCCGATCTTCCGGCACCTGCGCAGGCGTGATAAAAGGGGGCGGGAGCTTTTGCCGAAAAAATGTGAAATTATTCGGCAAAAGAGCTCCCGGCAGACGTCAATCAATTGAAGCTGATAGAAGTAATTCACAGCTGTTTTATTAACCGAGGTCAAAGGAGCAACTAAAATGCCAATAGCAGATTTTTTCTTGAAGATAGACGGCATCGAAGGCGAAAGCCAGGATGCGAAACATAAGGGAGACATCGAGATCGAATCCTTTTCGTGGGGTGCCAACCAGACCGGATCGTTCGGATACGGCGGCGGCGGCGGCGCGGGTAAGGTCGCGATGCAGGACTTTCACTTCGTGATGAAGGTCAACAAGGCCTCGCCGAAGCTTTTCCTTGCGTGCGCCACCGGCGAGCATATCAAGCGCGCCGTTCTCGTTACCCGCAAGGCAGGTAAGGAGCAGCAGGAGTTCTTGAAGGTTACGTTCGAGGACATCCTCGTATCGTCCTATACCACAGGCGGTTCGGATGGTGCTGACACGATCCCGCTCGATCAGATCTCGCTCAACTTTGCGAAGATGACGCTCGAGTACAGAGAGCAGAAGCTCGACGGAACGCTCGGCGGTGTCGTTAAGGCCGGCTACGATGTGAAGGCCAACAAGCTGATCTAAGCACGACCGTTCAGCTTTCTCCATAGGACAGCAGGGCAGGCGGGCGGCGTGAAAACCGTAAGACCCGCCACCCTGCCTTCGCGTTTTTAGTCGAATGCCGAGACAGGATGCAGAAGTAAGGGTAACACCGTCGGTCTTGGACCGGCTCATCGATATGGAGCCCGGCGTCTCGACCGAGGCGCCGAAGTCGCGCTCAACATCGATGCGTGAGCTGAAGCAGGCTGTCCGCCGCGACCTGGAATGGCTGCTCAATACGCGGGCACCCGACCTCGACGTTGCCGAAGATGCCGAGGTGCGGCACTCTGTGGCATGCTACGGCCTGCCCGATATTATGTCCATGAGTCCGACTAATCCCGCCGAGCAAAGGCGGCTCATAAAGGCACTCGAACAGACCATTGAATATTTTGAGCCGCGGTTCCTGCATCCGAGGATCATCCTCGAACCGATGAACGAAGCGGAGCGGAGCCTCAGATTCCGCATCGAGGCGAGCCTCGATATCGAGCCGACACCGGAGCCGGTCGTATTTGATACGGTACTTCAGTCGGGCAGCGGCGAATTTGAAGTAAAGGAGCGATAGAGGCGTTTTAACGGGCGATGCGTGACGAACTATTAGCATATTACGAACGCGAACTCATCTTTCTGCGCCGCATGGGCGCGGAATTTGCACGCCGTTATCCGAAGATCGCCGCGCGTCTCGAACTCAGCGAAGAAAAGATCGAAGACCCGCACGTTGAACGCCTGATCGAGGCGTTCGCGTTCCTCACGGGCCGCATCGGACTGAAGCTTGATGATGAGCTGCCCGAGATAACCGAAGCCTTCTTCAACGTCCTGTATCCGCACTATCTGGCCCCGATCCCATCGATGTCGATCGTGCAGATGAATTACGGCTCGCCGCACGACAAACTAACAGCCGTGCAGAAGATGGATGCCGGCACGCGGCTCAATTCACGGCCGATCGACGGCAGCCCGTGCCGCTTTCGAACTGCTTATGATGTCGATCTGATGCCGATCGAGGTCGAGTCCGCCTCGCTCGAATCGCCGGCACCGAAGGACGGACGCGGACGTTTTGCGACGGCACAGATACGCATCGGGATGCGTTGCTACGGCAACTCGCGCCTTAGTGAGCTTCGGAGAAGTTCGCTCGAGGATGTACCGACGACGCTTCGGTTCTATATCGACGGTGATCCGCAGCTTGTGTATCCGCTCTATGAGCTGATCTTCAACAACGCGGTTACGGTGCAGTTCCGCGCAAAGGAAGCACCCATCGGAAGTCAGACCATTGAACATATACAGCTTCGTTTGCCCGATCCGGTTGTTCTGCAGGCTAAAGATGCGATCAAGCAGGTCGGATTTGCAGAGAACGAGGCGATGCTGCCCTACACCAAGCGTTCCTTCATGGGCTATCGCCTGCTGACGGAATATTTTGCGTTCCCGTACAAGTTCCTTTTCTTTGATGTCGAAGGCCTCGACCGTGCCATTGCCGCTAATTTCGGCAGCCATTTTGAGCTTGTGATAGATGTCAAGGATATTGTGCCGCCGAGTGCACCTGTAACGGCGGATACATTCCGCCTCGGATGCACACCGATCGTCAACCTTTTCTCACGGCTTTCCGATCCGATCTACCTGTCGCAGCAGCGTTACGAATATCAGGTAATTCCCGATGTCCACAGGCAGAATTCCACCGAGATATATTCTGTCGATGAGGTCATAACAAGCGATCCGCGTACCAATACGACACGCGAATTCTCGCCGTTCTATTCCATGCGGCACGCCTACGGCGAACAGATGGAAAAATCGTTCTGGTACACCGTCAGGCGGCAGTCGCAGCGTCCCGACGACGAAGGCACCGAGATATTTATGTCGCTCGTCGATATGAATTTCGACCCGAATGTGCCTGCGGTCGAGGTGCTCAATGTTAAGACCACCTGCACGAACCGCGATCTGCCGGCAAAGCTGCCGTTCGGCGGCAAGGAAGGCGATTTTGAGATCGAAGGTACGGCGTTGCTTTCGCGTGTAAAGTGCCTTACAAAACCGACCGAGACGCTCCGGCCGCCGCAGCGGCGGAGCGCTCATTGGCGGCTGATCTCGCACCTGAACCTCAATTATCTCTCGATCGTGGGCGACAACAACGGCTCGGCCGAGGCGTTGCAGGAGATACTGCACCTGTATAACTTCAACGACTCGGCGATCACCCGGAAGCAGATATTGGGCATCACCGGTATCTCGTCGCGCAAGGTCGTGCGCCAGATCGGGCAGCGTGTCGGTGCGGGATTTGTCCGCGGGATCGAAACGACATTGACGTTCGATGAAGAGCAGTTCGTGGGCAGCGGCCTGTTCCTTTTCGCGTGCGTCATTGAGCATTTCCTCGGCCTTTACGCAGGCATCAACTCATTCAACCAAACCGTCGTTCGTACCGATCAGCGTGAAGAAGAGCTTTGCCGATTTCCGCCGCGTGCCGGAGAACAGGAGCTTTTATGACAGAGATGGGCCTTGCCAAAAAATTGGCGGAGGAGCCGTACTCGTTCGAGTTCTTCCAAGCCGTGCGAGTGCTGGAGAAGGCGCGGCCGGGCAAGCAGAGTGTCGGTGCTGAGGCGATGCCTGCCGATGAGATCGTCCGGTTCCGTTCGCGCGTCGCCCTTGATTTTCCGCCAAGCGAGATCCAAGAGATCAACGAGGTCGAAACTGGAACCGCGGACGAGACGCGCGTCGAGATGATGGTCAACTTCATGGGCATGGTCGGCGTCAGCGGTGTATTGCCGACGCACTATACCGAGCTTGTTTTTGACCGCATCCGCCATCGCGATACCGCGATGTGGTCGTTCCTCGATATCTTTACGCATCGGGCTGTTTCGCTTTTTTACAGGGCGTGGCGAAAGTATCGTTTCCCGGTTTCGTATGAGCGCGGCGATGACGGCTTTACGGCGTTCCTGTACGACATTGCGGGGCTTGGCACAAAAGGGCTTCGCGGACGGATGAGCGTCGAGGACGAATCGCTGCTGCCGTACGCGGGCATCGTTGCACAGCGGCCGCACAGCAATAACGCGGTCGAGAATATCCTTGGCGATTATTTTCAAACGCCGGTCAAGGTCAAACAGTTCTCGGGCCAGTGGCTCAAGCTCAGTTCCGACGATCACAGCATACTCGGCGAAAAGAACAGCCATTTGGGTGTCAACACCATTATCGGTACACGCGTTTGGGATCAGCAGTCGAAACTCCGCATCCGCATCGGCCCGCTGAATTTTGATCGTTTTCGGGCGTTCCTGCCAAACGGAAGCGCGGCGGCGCCGCTGCGGTCGATCATTAAATTCCTACTCGGCCTCGAGTTCGATCATGATATTCAGCTCGTACTTGCGGCAAAACAGGTCCCTGCGGCCATTCTGACCACACGTGCGGTGAGAAAGCCAATGCTCGGGTGGACCACTTTTTTGAAAACGAAGCCCTTCACACAGGATGATGAACAGGTCGTCCTCGCCTGAGGGAAAGACGGAAAATAGGCAAAAGGAATGAATGTAAATCTTAAATCACTTGTAGCACGACTCAACGACACATGCCGCAACGCCCTCGAGGGTGCCGCGGGGCTTTGCCTCTCACGCACGAATTATGACATCGAGATCGAACACATCCTCGCAAAACTGCTCGAGCAGGATGACACCGACCTGCATAAGATCTGCAGCCATTACGAGGTGAACATCGACCGGCTCTCAAAGGATGTCAGCGAAGCTCTCGATCGTTTGAAGACAGGCAACACGCGAACTCCGGGATTGAGCGATCGGCTGCCGCGTTGGATACAGGATGCGTGGCTGCTTGCTTCGGTAGATTTCGGCGCGGCACGCGTGCGTTCGGGCCACCTTGTCCTTGCCCTCGTCCTGAACGACGGACTTGCCCGCATTGCGCGCGAGATATCGCGTGAATTCAATCACATTTCGGCTGAATCGCTGCAAACGAAGCTCGAAGAGGTCACCGCCGATTCAGCAGAGGCACGCGACGCCGTGGCTCTCGGCGAGACGTCTGCCGCCGGTGACGGTGCTCCGGTCGCAACCGGTGTTCCGGGCCGCACAAAGGCATTGGATCAATATACCGAGGATCTGACCGCAAAGGCCGCCGCCGGCAAGATCGATCCGATACTCGGCCGCGACAGTGAGATCCGCCAGATTGTGGACATTCTAACCCGCCGCCGCCAGAACAATCCGATACTTACGGGCGAGGCCGGCGTCGGAAAGACCGCCGTTGTCGAAGGCTTCGCGGCACGCGTCGCCTCGGGCGATGTGCCGGAGCCGCTTAAGAATGTTTCGGTCCGTTCGCTCGATCTCGGCCTGCTGCAGGCAGGAGCGGGCGTCAAGGGCGAATTCGAGCAGCGTCTGAAAAACGTGATCGATGAGGTAAAGGCGTCGCCGCAGCCGATAATAATGTTTATCGACGAGGCTCACACGATGATCGGTGCCGGTGGCCAAGCAGGCCAAAATGATGCTGCGAACCTTCTCAAACCCGCACTAGCACGCGGCGAACTGCGTACCATCGCGGCTACGACATGGGCCGAATATAAGAAATACTTTGAAAAGGATGCCGCCCTCGCACGCCGCTTTCAGGTTGTAAAGGTCGAAGAGCCGGACGAAGAAAAGGCGGTAGCGATGATGCGCGGCCTCGCCGATAAAATGGAGGAGCATCACAACGTCCGCGTGCTTGATGAAGCCATTGTCGAATGCGTCAAACTCTCAGCTCGCTACATTACCGGACGCCAGCTTCCCGATAAGAGCGTTTCGGTACTTGATACCGCGTGTGCGAAGGTCGCGATAGGGCAAGGTGCAACGCCTGCATCGGTCGAGGATACGACACGAACGATCGAGAATCTTAACACCGAGATCGGAGCCCTCGAAAGAGAGCAGCTCACGGGTGCGGGCCATGATGAACGTCTTCAGGAGTTGATCGAGAAACGCACCGCTGCCGAAGAAAAGCTTGCCAAGCTGAACGAGCAGTGGACGAAAGAAAAGGAGCTGGTCGAGAAGATACGCAGTATCCGTATCAAGCTTGAACAAACACGGCTTGATGATGCCGCTGAGCCGTCAGCCGATATCGCGTCCCTGCAGGCCGACCTCAAAACCGCGACCGATGAGCTGAAGCAAGTTCAGGGCGAGGATCCCTTGATGCAGCCGGTGGTGAACGGCCAAACGGTTGCCGAGGTCATCTCGGGCTGGACAGGCATTCCCATCGGCAAGATGGTCGCAGACGAGATCCATGCCGTGCTGAACCTTTCTTCGACGCTCCGCGAACGTGTCCTCGGGCAGGATCATGCACTCGACACTATCGCACAGCGTATTCGTACCGCTCGAGCCGGCCTTACAGACCCGAAACGCCCGATCGGCGTCTTTCTGCTTGTCGGAACGTCGGGCGTAGGCAAGACCGAGACCGCTTTGGCTCTCGCCGAGGCGCTGTATGGCGGCGAACGCAACCTCATCTCGATCAATATGAGCGAGTATCAAGAGGCACACACCGTGTCCAGCCTTAAAGGGTCGCCTCCGGGATACGTCGGCTATGGCGAAGGCGGTGTGCTGACCGAGGCCGTCAGGCGCAAGCCGTATTCGGTAGTGCTGCTTGATGAGGTCGAAAAGGCACACCCTGACGTGATGGAACTCTTTTTCCAAGTGTTCGATAAGGGTGTGCTCGAAGACGGCGAAGGCCGCGAGATCGACTTCAAGAACTGCGTCATCCTGCTTACGTCGAATGTCGGTACCGACACCATAATGAAGTTGTGTGCCGATCCTGAGACCAAGCCGATGCCCGACGGACTGATCGATGCAGTAAGGCCGGAGCTTACAAAGGCGTTCAAGCCGGCGCTGCTCGGCCGTATGGTAACCGTGCCTTATTATCCGATCTCGGATGATATATTGCGGCTTATCATCAAGCTGCAGCTCGGCAAGATAGCAGACCGCATCAAGGTAAACCACAACGCGGCATTCTCATATGACGATGCGGTGATCGAAACCGTTGCGAAACGGTGCACCGATGTCGATAGCGGTGCCCGCAATGTTTACAACATCCTGACCGGAACGCTGCTGCCCGAGATGTCCGGCGAGGTGCTTTCGAGGATGGCACAGGGCGAGGGCATCAAGAGCGTGCGTGTTTCCGTAGGCGACAATGAGCAGTTCGCCTACACATTCGAATAGCGTATGGCCGTAAACGTGATCGCACATGACAGAAGGCTCGAGGGCCGTGCACCCGCGACGAATATGCACAGCTTTACGATCGAGGTGTCAGAGGACACGCCGCTCGACGAGTTCTTCAACGACACCGCAGAGATCGCGGACGCGCACGGCGGCATAGATGTGCTGTATATTATGTGCCACGGCCTGCACGTCATCGCCGAGGACACTACGGCACTCCAGTTCTGCCACGAGTTGATCTCGTATCGGAACGTCTCGGAGTTCCAGCGCCTTCGAGGAAAGGTCGATCGGATCGTGCTTTTTGCGTGTCACGCCGCCGAGACCACAATGACGCGAAGCGGCGACGGCGATGAGCTTTGCCGCCGCATTGCTCTCAATGCCGCTGCCGAGGTTACCGCCGCCCGCGAAGTGCAAACCTACTACCGCGAAGAACATTGTTCGCTCTTCTTTTGTGAGGAAACGGCGATCGAATTCGGTGATTGGGAAGGCGAGGTCGTTGTTTACGGCCGTGACGGCAGTATTATTTCGCGGTTCGGCAACCCGAGCGTGTGGTATGACGGCGACGGCGGTGTGCACGATCCGAGACGCGAGCCGCGGCCGGCCGTTTGGTATGACAGCCACAGGCAGCGGCACGGAGGCCGTTAGGGCAAAAAACGCGCTTGCCGCGCGTCCTATATTGCGGGCAGAACGATATTGCCCCACAAAAGAGCTATGCCGACCACACAAGCAGGAAGAACATTAAAGGTAACGACGCCGCTCGACGATGATTTTCTGCTCATCAAGCGTTTGCGGGCTGCTGAGCAGATCTCGCACCTGTTCCGCTTTGATGTCGAGATGGTGCATGACGAAGAAGAGGCAGGAAATGTGCCTACACTTATCGATCCTGAACAGATGCTCGGCCAGAAGATGACCGTTACTGTCCTTCAGCCTGACGGTACAAAACGCTTCTTCAACGGAATGTGTGTCGAGTTCACTCAAGGCTCGCGTAACCACCGCTGGTCGCATTTTCACGCCGAACTTGTGCCGTCCGTTTGGATACTTACACAGAATTCGCAAAGCCGCATATTTCAGAATCTGTCAGTGCCTGAGATATTGCGGCAGGTCTTTGAAGGCTTTGAGGTGGATCACGAGATCCAAGGCAATTTCGAGGCTCGCAATTATTGTGTTCAATACCGCGAGTCTGACTTTGATTTCGCCTCCAGATTGATGGAGGAAGAAGGCATCTACTACTATTTCGAGCACACTGAGAACTCGCACCGAATGATCCTCGGCAATATGCCGGGTTCACATCGTGAATTGCCCGGGCGCTCGACGATCCGTTTCGGCATTGATATCTCCGATAATGTCGATGAATGGGAAGGAGCCATCCGAAGTTGGCGTGCCGCGAGTAAATCCTGCTCGGGCCGCTATACGCTTCGGGATCATAACTTCCAATTGCCTAAGAATTCGCTCGAAGCAAATGCGATGAATTCAAAAGGTATGTCGGATGCCGAGATCTATGACTATCCCGGCGGCTACGCAAAACGCTTTGACGGGATCGATTCGGGCGGGCGTGAGCAATCCGGCAAACTGAATAAGATCTTCGACGATCGTGAACGAACCACAAGCCTGCGGCAGCAGGAGATCGATGTCGCGATGAGGTCGAGCTACGGTATGTCGGACTGCTGTGCACTGACGCCGGGCTATCGGTTCCGTATGACCGAACATCCCAATCCTGCGAACAACCGGAATCATCTGACCATCTCGGTCAAGACCGAGGCCATACAGACGCCCGCCTACTTGGACGAATCGTCGGTCGCAAATGCCTACGTTGCGAACTTTACATGCATACCGCAGGGCGACGGCTCCGCACCGTTCCGCCCGATCAGGCGCACCGTGAAGCCGCTAATGCGCGGCAGTCAAACTGCCGTAGTTACAGGCCCGTCGGGCGAAGAGATATTTGTGGATAAGTTCGGCCGCGTTAAGGTGCAGTTCCACTGGGACCGCGACGGCAAGTATGATGCCACATCATCCTGCTGGCTCCGCGTCAGTACGGGAATTGCAGGCAACAAGTGGGGCACGATGTTCATTCCGCGAATCGGGCAGGAGGTCATAGTCGATTTTCTCGAGGGCGACCCGGACCGGCCGATCATCACCGGCGCGGTCTATAATCCGGAGACGATGCCGCACTACGAACTGCCGAAGTTCAAGACATTGACCTACATCAAAACGCGCACCTCGCCCGATGACGGCAAGGGGTTCAATGAGCTGCGCTTTGAGGACAAGAAGGACAAGGAACAGGTCTTTGTCCACTCGCAGAAGCGCTACGATCTTCGTGTAAAGGAGTCGATGTACGAGACCTGCGGCGCCAACCGTCAGGAGAGCATCGGCGTACGCTCCGATAATAAACCCGGCGGCAATCTCGCCATCACCGTCGGCGGCAGCTACGATCTGCACGTCAAAAAAGATGAGTTCATCGGCATCGACGGCAAATTGAATGAGACCGTCAAGGGCGACGTCGTCAAAAATTACGAAGGCGGACTCTCTTTGATGGTGAAGGGGAAAGCAGAGTCGAACGCTCAGAACATCATACTCGAGGCATCAACAAAAATAAGCCTGAAGGTCGGCGGCAGCTGCGTCGTGATCGACCCTTCGGGTGTTACGATCGCAGGGTCTATGGTCAAGATCAACTCCGGGGGCTTCGGAACCGAAACAGGCGATCCGTCGATAGATGATCCGATGGATGCCGAAACCGCTGACACGGGCGCGCCGGGCTATCTTGATCGTCCGCGGTCGGGCGGCGGCCGCACCAGAAGGAGCCGTAAACTGAAGTCGCAGCATCATATCGCCCCGCCGCGTCCCGGTGAAGATCCTCGCATAACCTCGATGCGCAATACTCTAGCAAACTCCGCGCAGGGGCGGCACGCTCTTGAGGTTTATGATCGCTATGGCGTAGACCCGACGTTCAACGCTGGCGAAGGCTCCTATTTCAGCTCGAGCGACAATAGGATGAATCTCGATCCTAGCGAAGATCCGACAACTTCGGCACTTACATTCACGCATGAGATGAATCATGCCGAGGCACATCACGAAGGCCGAAGTGCGAACGTAGATACGCAGAATCGAAACGACTATGTAGATACGATGCTCGACGAAGAAACGGAAGGTACTGTCAGAAGCATAGAGGCCAGGAATGAACTGGCGGCCAACGGCACCGATGTCTCCGGTTCGCATTTTCCGCTCGAAAACGAATATCAGCAGGCACACGATCAGGCCGTTGCCAATGCCCGTGCGGCGGACCCGAATATCTCCGACGAGCAAGCTGAGGCGATCGGCCGCGAAGCGGGCCGCCAACGTGTGCGGCAGGGTTTTGATAACGGAGAGGTCGTACCTTCGACATCGACCGGACAGACATACCCCGACTATTATGGCGGTGATTGGGATGCACACCATCCGGGCGGAGGCGGAACTCCGTAACAGCGTATGGCAGACGCGTCGGCATTGGCAACAGTACTTGCCTGTATGATGTTTATCGGTTGCGGAGCGGGAACATTCTCAATTGAGCCCAACCTGCAAAGTACTCCGCCGAGCCTCGCAACACCGACACCTTACCCTGAAAATAGGGCCGGTGGGAAGGAAGCAAAAATGGATATAGAAGAGTTGGCAAAAAAGATCGAGAGAACAGATCCGACGACCGCTTCGTTGATCCGAGCAAAGGGCAAACGAAACGAACAAATG